>NC_014168.1:947258-1263010 GCF_000092825.1 Segniliparus rotundus DSM 44985
CGCCGATGTGCGAGCCAATCGAGAAGCCGCAGACGAGCACTGGGCCATGCTCGCGGGCAGCGTCGTCGAGCGCCTGCTCGTAACTCGCCCGCACCGCGTTCGGGTCTGGGTCGACCGGCACGAAGGGCAATCCGGCCTTGGCCGCCGCAGGCCCGAAAAGCTCCGACATGAACGCCGCGCCGGATCCGGCGCCCGGCAGGGCGACGGCCACGGGCACGGGAGGTTTTCGCGCGGTCATCAAGGCCATTGTGCAAGAGCCCAGGGGGGCGAGTGGCGGCGGGTGGAAAAGAGGTCTAACCTGTCCGTGTGCCAAGCGCGACGCAGTACTTCAAGCAACTGGCCCGCAAGCTCACCGCTGACCCGAGCGAGTTGGACGACGAAGAGATCCGGGAAGAGGCGCGGGCGCTCGGGGCAGCTCGGGCGTGTGAATGCGGTCCCGGCGAGATCGTGGTTCTCGTCGGCGAGTTGCGCAGCGTCTCGACTTGCCCGAAGAGCTTGAACGTCGGCGTCCACGCCGAGCTGTTCGACGGCACGGACACTGTTTCCTTGGTCTGGATCGGGCGCACGCGCATCCCTGGTCTCGAGGTCGGGCGTTCGATCTCCGTCAAGGGCCGCCTCGGCCTCAAGGAAGACGGCAGCAAGGTCATGTACAACCCTTATTACGAGCTGCTCGAAGAGTCCTGATCCGTTCCGCTCTGCGGTGCGCAGGCACCGTTCCCGGCTCGCGTCACGGCCAGGGCGGCCTCAGTCTCGTGTGGTTTCCTGCGATTCGAGGATTTCCCGCAATGCGCTCTCGACTTCGGGCAGCGCGATGAACACGAGTTCGTCGCCGCCTTCCAGGGGGTCCTCCGCCAACGGCACGATGACTCGCTCCCCGCGCAGGATCGCCACCAGCGCCGTGTCCCTCGGCAGCGTGAGTTGGCGGACTGCCTTGCCCGTCCATGGCGTCTGCCGCGGCAGCGTCAGCTCCACGAGGTTCGCCTTGCCCTGGCGGAAGGTCATCAGACGGACCAAGTCCCCGACGGACACGGCTTCGTCCACCAGCGCGGCGAGCATTCTCGGCGTTGAGACGGCCACGTCCACGCCCCAAGAGTCGTTGAACAACCATTCGTTGCGCGGGTCGTTCACCCTGGCGATCACGCGCGGCACGGCGAACTCGGTCTTCGCGAGCAGGCTGATGACCAGGTTGGCTTTGTCGTCCCCGGTCGCGGCGACCACCACGGAATAATTCTCCAACCCGGCGGCTTCCAGGTGTTTGAGCTCGCACGCGTCCGCCTGCATCCAGCCCGCCTGCGGCACGGACTCCTGGTCGATGTGGTCTGGGTCACGCTCGATGAGCATGACTTCGAGCTCGTGCTGGATCAGTTCTCGGGCGATCGAGCGGCCGACCGCGCCCGCGCCCGCTATCGCGACCCTCACTGGTCGTCCTCCTTTGGTTCGCCCAAGGCGACAGTGAAGGCCTTCGGCAGATCGCCCACCTTCACCGCGACGTACACCACGTCCTCGGCTTGCAGAATGCTTTTCCCGGACGGGAGGACCGCCTCGCCGAAACGGTGCAGGAACACCACTCTGGTCCCGGTGGCCTCCTCGAAGCGTTTCACCGCCTTCCCCGCCCACGCCTCGTTCCGGGGGAGCGCCGTCACTTCGACGCCGCCGGACGGGTCGCGCCAGGTGGTGATCTCGCTTTCCTCGGTGAGCGCGAACAGGAAACGCTCGGTCGCCCACGGGACCGTGGTCACCGTCGGGATGCCGAGCCGCTCGTAGACCTGCGCGCGCTTGTAGTCGTAAATCCTCGCCACCACTTTCGGCACGTCGAAGATCTCCTTGCAGACTCGCGCGGAGATGATGTTCGAGTTGTCGCCGGAAGAGACAGCCGCGAAGGCGTCCGCGTTCTTGACCCCCGAGCGCAGCAGGACGTCCCGGTCGAAGCCTTGGCCGAGGACGCATTGGCCTGGAAAATTCGCCCCGAGGCGATGGAAGGCGGTCGCGTCGCGGTCGATCACTGCGACTTCATGGCCCAGTTTGACGAGGGCGAGGGCGAGCGCGGCTCCGACTCGTCCGCAGCCCATGACTACTACACGCACGCCCAGGAGGCTACCTTACTATTCCTACAGGCGATGGGCTGCGTGAGAAGCCCATCCGCAGATGAGCCTGAGGAGGCCCGGTTTTGGCGGTGACGGCGACGCTTTCAGGAGCCATGAAGCGATTGGTGCTGGGGCGGCCTTTCCGCAGCGACAAGCTCAGCCACACCTTGCTCCCCAAGCGCATCGCGCTCGCGGTGTTCGCCTCCGACGCGATGTCCTCCGTCGCGTACGCCCCGCAGGAAGTGTTCTTGGTGCTGTCCACCGCTGGCATGGGCGTGTACGCCCATGCGCCGTGGATCGGGCTGGCGGTGGCGTTCGTCCTCGCTGTCGTGGTGGCGAGTTACCGGCAGAACGTGCACGCCTACCCGTCTGGCGGCGGCGACTTCGAAGTGGTCACGACGAACTTGGGCGACACCCCTGGCCTCGTCGTCGCCAGCGCGCTCATGGTCGACTATGTCCTCACCGTGGCCGTGTCCATCTCCTCCGCTGTGGAGAACATCGGCTCGGCGGTGCCGTTCATCGACCAGAACCGAGTCTTGGTGTCGGTCGCGATCATTGTGCTGCTCACGGCTATGAACCTGCGCGGGGTGCGCGAGTCCGGCGCGGCGTTCGCGATTCCGACATACGCGTTCATCGGCGCTATCTTGGTGATGCTCACCTGGGGTTTCGCGAAATTGGCGACGGGCAGTCCGGTTCGGGCCGAGTCGGCGGGCTTCGAGCTTGTGGCCGAGCACAGCCAGCTTTCCCAGGCGGCGTTCGTGTTCCTCATCGCCAGGGCTTTCTCCTCTGGCTGCGCGGCGTTGACCGGCGTCGAGGCGATCAGCAACGGCGTGCCCGCTTTCCGCAAGCCGAAGTCGAAAAACGCGGCGACCACACTGCTCTTGCTCGGTTCGATCGCGGTGGTGCTTTTCCTCGGCATCTTGGTCCTGTCGATCAAAATAGGCGTGCATTACGCGGCCTCGGACACACAGCTTGTCGGAGCGCCGGCCCATTACCAGCAGAAGACGGTGATCGCGCAGCTCGCGCAAGCGGTGTTCGCGGGCTTCCCCGCGGGCTTCTATTTCGTCGCCGTGGTGACCGCGCTCATCTTGGCCCTCGCCGCGAACACGGCGTTCAACGGTTTTCCGGTGCTCGGTTCTGTGCTCGCCCAGCACAGTTATCTGCCGAGACAATTCCACACCCGGGGCGATCGGCTGGCCTTCTCCAACGGCATCGGCTTCTTGGCGGTCGCCGCCACGGCGTTCGTTGTGGCCTTCGACGCCGAGGTGACCGCGCTCATCCAGCTCTACATCGTCGGCGTCTTTGTCTCCTTCACGTTCAGCCAGACCGGGATGATCCGGCATTGGACCAGGCTGCTGAAGACCGAGTCCGACCAGGGCGCGCGGCGGAAGATGGTGCGCTCCCGGCTCATCAACGCGACTGGGCTCGTGATGACCGGCTTCGTGCTCGTCGTGGTGCTGGTCACGAAATTCTTCGCTGGCGCGTGGATCGCGATCCTCGCGATGTCGGTCATCTTCGCGGTGATGCGGTTGATCCGCAAGCACTACGACTCGGTCAAGGCAGAGCTTGCCGCGCAGGAGTTGAACAAGGTCCTGCCGAGCCGCAGCCACTCCCTGGTGCTGGTCTCCAAAGTCCATCTGCCGACGATGCGCGCCCTCGCCTACGCGAAGGCGACTCGGCCGGACACGTTGGAGGCGATCACCGTCAACGTGGACGACAAGGACACCCACGTCCTCGTGGAGGAGTGGGAGGACAGCGGCATCGACGTCCCGCTGAAGGTGATCGCGTCCCCCTACCGCGAGGTGACCAGGCCAGTGCTGGACTACGTGCGCCGGCTGCGCCGGGACGCGCCGAGGGACGTGGTGATCGTCTTCATCCCGGAGTACGTGGTCGGCCACTGGTGGGAGCAGATCTTGCACAACCAGAGCGCGCTGCGCCTGAAAGGGGCGTTGCTCTTCGAACCGGGAGTCATGGTCACGTCGGTGCCGTGGCAGCTGCGTTCGTCCGAGCGGCGCAAACTCGACGACGGGTTGGGGCTCGCCCCTGGCGCGCTGCGCAGAGGCTTGACGGAAGGGCCTGGCGGAAGGCCGGTGGCGTAGACTAAGCGGATGTTGAGCTCGATAACAGCCCCGAGCGACGTGCAGCGGCTTGCGCCAGAAGAGGTGCAACAGCTGATCGGCGAGATCCGTGAGTTCCTCATCGAAAAAGTCTGCGCGAACGGTGGGCATCTCGGACCGAACCTGGGGGTCGTGGAGCTCACCGTCGCGCTGCACCGGGTGTTCGACTCGCCCCGTGACGCCATTGTTTTCGACACTGGCCATCAGAGCTACGTGCACAAGTTGCTCACGGGACGCGCCGAGGGTTTCGACCAGCTCCGCAAGCGCGGCGGCCTCTCCGGATACCCGGACCGCGCCGAGAGCGAGCACGATTGGACGGAGTCCTCGCACGCCTCCGCCTCGCTCTCCTACGCCGACGGCCTCGCGAAGGCTTTCGAGCTCCGTGCCTCCGCCGACGGGCCTGGGCCGGTCCGGTCGGTCGTCGTGGTCGTCGGCGACGGCGCGCTCACCGGCGGGATGTGCTGGGAAGCGCTCAACAACATCGCCTCGGCCAACAGGCCGGTGGTGATCGTGGTGAACGACAACGGGCGCTCGTACTCGCCGACCATCGGCGGCCTCGCGCAGCGGCTGTCCGCGCTGCGGTTGCAGCCGGAGTACGAAGAGATCCTGCGCGGCGGCCGAGAAGCCCTGCGGCGCGTGCCGCTCGTGGGAAAAACGGCGTACCGGTTCATCCACGCGGTGAAGACCGGCGTGAAGGACGCGGTGAGCCCGCAGCCGCTTTTCTCGGATCTCGGGATCAAATATCTCGGACCGATCGACGGGCACGACGAGCCCGCGCTCGAAGACGCGCTGCGCCGGGCCAAGCGCTTCGGCGGCCCGGTGATCGTGCACGCGCTGACGCAGAAGGGCAAGGGCTTCGGCCCCGCCGAAGCCGACGAGGACGACCAGATGCACGCCATCGGCGCCATCGACCCGGTTGCCGGGCACGCGCTCAGCCCGTCGAAGCCCGGCTGGACCAGCGTGTTCTCCCAGGAGCTTGTCGCGCACGGAGAGCGCCGCGAGGATCTGGTCGCGATCACTGCCGCGATGCCGGGCCCGACTGGCTTGAAAGCGTTCGGCGAGCGCTTCCCGGACCGGATGTTCGATGTCGGCATCGCCGAACAGCACGCGGTCACTTCCGCGGCAGGCCTCGCGCTCGGCGGGCTGCACCCCGTGGTCGCGGTTTACTCGACATTTCTGAACCGCGCGTTCGACCAGCTGCTTATGGATGTGGCGCTGCTCAAGTTGCCCGTGACTTTGGTGCTCGACCGGGCGGGGGTCACCGGTGACGACGGGGCGAGCCACAACGGCATGTGGGACCTTTCGATCCTCTCCGTCGTCCCCGGGCTTCGGGTCGCCGCTCCTCGGGACGGCGAGCGGCTTCGCGAGGAGTTCGCCGAGGCGATAGACGTGACGGACGGCCCGACCGCGTTGCGGTTCCCGAAGGGGCAAGTCCCGTCGGACATCCCCGCGTTGCGCAGGCTCGACGACGGCGCGGACGTTTTGGACGAGGACCGGGCCGGGCACCACGGCGCGAGCGCCTCGCTCACCAGCAGGCTCGACGTCCTGCTCGTCTCGGTCGGAGCCTTCGCGCAGCTCTCCCTCCAGATCGCCAAAGCATTGCGGGAGAAGGGCTTCGGGGTCACCGTGGTGGACCCGCGTTGGGTGCTGCCGCTGCCCGAATCCGTGCTCTCGCTCGCGGCCGAGCACGCCTTAGTGGTGACCTTGGAGGATTGCGGCGAGCGCGGCGGCGTCGGTTCGACGCTTTCCCAGACGCTCCGCGCCCGCGATGTGGACGTGCCGTGCCGCGACATCGCTTTGCCGCAGCGGTTCTACAGCCACGGCACGCGGGCGCAGGTGTTGGAAGAAGCCGGTGTCGTCTTGGAGGATCTCGTCGCCAAGATCGGCTCCTGGGCGGAAAAGCGCACGGCGCAGCACGCTGGCACGAAGGCTTCGTGAACTGTGCGCCGGCGCAGCCCCGCCGAGGCGCCTCCGGGCTGGAAGCCGCCCTCGCGGGCCCGGCTGAGAGCGGGCGCCGCTGTGCTGGGCCAACAGGATATGATTGCGCCATGCGAAATTTCTTCACGAGAAGCACTGCCGCTCTGGCCGCCCTTGCCGCCGGATTGTCCTCAGCGGCCGCTCCGCCGGCTGGCGCCGAGCCGCAGTTCCACAAGATCGTCTACCGCGTTTTCGGGCCGCAGACCACGTTCATCCCGTTCGGCCCTGGTCCGGGGACTCTCGCCAACGTTTCCTACCGGACCCCGAACATCGAGATCCACGACAAGCTGGTGCCTTTGCCGTGGAATCTCGTGTTCCAGGTCCAGGGCGGCGAAGCAGAACTCGCGAGCCAGCTCCGGCTGTCTCTGACGCGCCCCGAGTCTGAGCAAGGCGACGGCAACTACGCCTGCGAGATCTCGGTGGACGGCGAGGTCCGCTCGCGCGAGGACGGCGACCCCCAGGACGGCGGGCCGTTGCAGTGCTCGCTCAGCGATTCCTGAGCAGGTCTCGCTGAGCAATGCTCACTGGGCTGTGTACTTGGTGCCGTCCAGCGCCAACACGTCGAGCACTTTCTTGTTCTCCCAGCCCTGCTGGGAGCAGGTGGCGCGCACGTCGTTCACGTAAGCCTCGGGATATTTCTCCAAGCCGCTGCCAGGGTTGGCCTTGGCGATCCGGGCAAGGGTGTCCCGTTGGCTGCCGACGCCCAGCGCGTTGAACGTGGAGCAGGTGATGTCCGCGGGTTGGCTGGACCCGGAGGACTGTTCAGACGTGCTTTCCGTCGTGGTGGTCTCTGCCGGGGAGGAGGAAGTCGAACTCGTCGTGGTGCTGGAGTCCGGCTCGTCGCCGTCGTCTTCTTCGCTCGCCGACGCGCTGGTGGTTGCGCTCGGGGCGGTCGACGACGGGGCCGGGGCCCGCGAAGGGGTCGGCGCGGGCGCGGCGGCGCTTGTTTGCGGCGTGTTGGCGGCGGGCGGGGGGCCGCCGCCGCATCCGGCGGCGCCCGCGATCAACGCGAACCCTGCCAGAGCTGCGGCGAGCTTCCCCGAAGCGAGTGTTCCACGATCAAGACACATGGGGTCACCCTACCCGATGTCGTCGCCTCGTCCTGCGAGCAGGATGCTCCCCACCTGGGTGTCTGTGGCCCAGCCCTCGGCTTGGCCGCCAGCGCCCGCGAGATTGTTCATGATGGCGAGCATGTAGCGCTCGTTCGGGCCTGCGAAGCCGACCGAGTTGGCCACCCAGCCGCTGGGTTCTTCGGACCACCCGTTTTTATCTCCAGGCGCCATGTCGGCCCCGGCCCCCCACACGCCCCATCGCTGGTTTTCGGCGACGCCGCGCATCTCGCCCAGCAGATAGGCCCTGTCCGCGGGGTCCATCTTTTCGAGGATGAACAGCATGAGCCGACCGAGGTCGTCGGCGGTGGCCTTGTGGTTGCCCCAGTACATGCTGGAGGCTGACGGGGCGTTTTGTTTGATCTCGTCGATGAAGCCGTAAGACTGGAAGACGCGCAACAGGGTCGTCCCGCCGGGGCCGTTGTATTTGTCCCAGAGCGCGTTGGCGGCCTCGTTGTCCGAGTAGTTGAGCATCTTGTGCATCAGGTCCTGGTCGGCGCCGCTCAGGGCGAGCTGTCCGGCGCGTTGGCGCACCAAGAGGTCGGCCGCGATCAGCAACTTGATCGTTGAAGCGGTGAAGACCAGCTCGCTCGCGTGGGGGTTGTGGTAGGTGGCGCCGGTTTTGCGGTCGCGCAGCACATAGCCGACGACGCCGGGCCGGGTCGCGATGTAGGCGTTCGCCTTCGCGACCCGGCTCTGCAGATCGCAGTCGAGGTCCGCGACGGCGCTGTCGCCCGAGGACGAGCATGCGACCTGCGCGCCGGCCTCGCCGCCGTCTGGGTCCGCCCGGGCGAGGGGCGCGGCGAGCGCTGCGCAGATCCCGGCCGCCGCGCAGACCCGGAGCAGATGCGCCAAGCCCTTCATTCGCGGTCCGCCAAGAGGATCTGCGCGACGCGTGTGTCCGTGGCGGTGCCGTCTTCGAAACTCGGGGCGGAAGGGTTCATGATCGCGAGGATGTAGCGTTGGCCGAGGCCCGCGAAGCCGACGGAGTGCAGCACCCAGCCGCCGATGCCGGACCAGCCGTTCTTATCGCCCGGATGGGCGGACGGCCCGGCCCCCCACACGCCCCATTGTTGGTTCGGGTCGACGTTCTGCATCTCGTTGACAATGTAGGCGGTGTCGGCGGGGTCCATTTTTTCGAGCACGAACTGCATGAGCCGGTCGAGGTCGTTCGGCGAGCAGGACATGGCGCCCCAGTAGACGTCGATGCCGTCGTAGCCCCCTTGGGAGCGCAGGTCTGTCATCCCGTAATTGGGGAAGTCGTTCAGGAACGCCATATGGTCCTCGCCCCAGTATTTCATCCAGAGCGTGTCGGCCGCGCCGTCGTCCGAGGAGTGCAGCATGTTTTGGATGAGCGAGCGGTCCGCGGCGCTCAGCGTCACCAGTCCCGCGCGGTCGCGGGTGAACAGGTCCACGGCCATCGCGAGTTTGATCGTGGAGGCGGCGTAGACCGAGTCGCCCGCGTGCGGGTTGCGGTACACGCCGCCGGTCGCGCGGTCGCGCAGGACGTAGCCCGCCCCAGGGGCTTGCGCTGCCACGAGCGCATTGGCCTGGACAACACGCCGCTGCAGGTCGCAGTCGAGCTCTGAGCCGAGGATCGGGCAGTCGACCACGGACCGGGTGTCGGGGTCCGAGGTCGCGGGCGGGACGAGGACGCCTTGTCCGGCGAGCGCGGCGGCGCCGGCGCCCGTCGCCGCGCAGGCGCGCGACAGCCAGGAGCGCCGTTTCGGGTTCGGCGTATTCCCCTCGGATGATCGTTTCATGTTGCTTTTAGATTGACATATCCTCCTGGGGAATACCCGGCACATTGCTTGTGATGAGAGGCACACCCACGCATAGCTTTGTATAATAATTCGGAAAGACGTATGATTACTCGCATGTCCACGAGAGTCACGGTTGCCGTTGCGGGCGCGAGCGGCTACGCGGGCGGTGAAATCTTGCGTTTGCTCCTCGGCCACCCCGCGTTCGCCGACGGGCGGTTGTCGATCGGCGCGGTGACTGCCGGGGCGAACGCCGGAAGCGCGCTCGGCGCGCACCATCCGCACCTGTGGCCCATCGCGCAGCGGGAGCTCTCGGCGACCACGCACGAAGTCCTCGCCGAACACGACGTCGTCTTCCTCGCGTTGCCGCACGGAGCCTCCGCCGAGCTTGCCGAGAACCTGCCCGAGACGGCGTTGGTCGTCGATTGCGGCGCCGACTTCCGGCTCACGGACACGGCGGCCTGGACGAAGTACTACGGCGGCAAGCACGCGGGCAGTTGGCCGTACGGGCTTGCGGAGCTCTCCGGCGGGCGGGACCGGCTGCGCGGCGCGCGGCGGGTCGCTGTGCCGGGGTGCTACCCGACGGCCTCTCTGCTCGCCCTCGCCCCCTCGGTCGAGGCGGGCCTCGTGGAGCCGGACATCGCCGTCGTCGCCGTGTCCGGCGTCTCCGGGGCAGGCCGAGTGCCCAAGCCGAATTTGCTCGCGGGCGAGGTGCTCGGCGCGCTCACCCCGTACAGCGTGGCGGGCGCGCACCGGCACACCGCGGAAATCACGCAGGAGCTCTCTGCCCGTTCGCGCGGGCGCGTGGCGGTCTCTTTCACGCCGGTGCTCGCCCCGACGTCGCGGGGCATCGTCGCCACCTGCACGGCTGCGACGCGCTCGAGCGCTGACGAGATCCGCGCGGTGTACGAGAAGGCCTACGCCCACGAGCCCTTCGTCCGGTTGCTCGCGCCCGGCGCGTGGCCGTCGACCGCGGCGGTGCTCGGCACGAACATCGCGGCGCTCGGCGTCGGGCTGGACGAGGCCGCGGGCAAACTTGTCGCGGTCTGCGCCATCGACAACCTCGTGAAAGGCACTGCGGGCGCAGCGGTGCAATCGATGAACCTCGCTCTCGGCTGGGCCGAGACGGAAGGACTGCCTGTGGTTGGATCAGCGCCATGAGCACGACGAGGCACGAGGAGCACGATCAGACAATGCCCACATCTGCACAGACCCCACCGGCGCGCTGGACCCCGCAGGGGTTCTTCGCCGCCGGCGTCCCCGCCGGCATCAAACCTTCCGGGAACCGAGACCTCGCGCTCCTGGTGAACTCTGGTCCTCGATGCGACGCGGCGGGTGTGTTCACCCGCAACAAAGTCAAGGCCGCGCCGGTGCTGTGGACTCGGCAAGTGGTGCGCGGCGGGCAGGTGCGCGCGGTGCTGATCAACGCGGGCAACGCGAACGCCTGCACCGGCCCGGACGGTTTCGCCGACGCGCACCGGAGCGCGGAAGCGGTGGCCGCGGGGCTGCTCGCGAAACAGGTGGGCGATATCGGCGCGGCGCAGGTCGCGCTGGGCTCCACCGGGCTCATCGGAGAGCGGCTGCCCATCGACAACGTGCTCGCGGGCGTGGACGTGCTCACCGGCAAGGCCGCGGCCGGAGAAAACGACCCGGAGTCTTTCGCCAGCGCGATCATGACCACAGACACAAAGGCGAAGACGGTTTTCACCGCGCAGCCGGGCGGCTGGTCCCTCGGCGGCACGGGCAAGGGAGTCGGCATGATGGCCCCGTCGCTCGCGACGATGCTCGTCGTGCTCGCCACCGACGCGGTGGCGAGCACGGAGCAGCTCGACGCGGCGTTGCGCCGTGCGACGGCGCTGACCTTCGACCGGCTCGACATCGACGGCGTGAGCTCCACCAACGACACGGTGCTCTTCTTGGCCAACGGCGCGAGCGGCGCCGCGCCCAGCCAAGAAGAGCTGGACGCGGCGGCGCTCGCGGCCTGTCAGAGCCTGTCCGCCCAGATGCAAGCAGACGCCGAGGGCGTCACCAAGCGGGTTGTCATCCGGGTGAGCGGAGCCGTCAGCGAGGACGAGGCCGTCGCCGCCGCCCGGACGGTGGCGCGCGACAGCCTGGTGAAGACCGCGCTCTTCGGCTCGGACCCGAACTGGGGACGCGTGTTGGCGGCTCTCGGCTGCGCGCCGGTCGAACTCGAGCCGGACCGCATCTCGGTGACGTTCAACGGGCACCAAGTCTGCGCCAACGGGGCGGCTGTCCCCGGCGCCCGGGAAGTGGACTTGTCCGGCCCGGACATCGCCGTCGAGATCGGCCTCGGCCTCGGCGACGGCACAGGCTGGGTCCACACCACCGACCTCTCCCACGCGTACGTGGAGATCAACTCGGCGTACTCGACATGAGCACGACAGCGCTGCAACAGGCGGAAGTGCTCGCCCAGGCCCTGCCGTGGATCGAGAAGCTGTCCGGCAAAACCGTGGTCGTCAAATTCGGCGGCAACGCGATGGTGGACCCCGCGCTGGCCACCACATTCGCCGAGGACATGGTGCTGCTGCGGGCGTGCGGCGTGCGGCCGGTGGTGGTGCACGGCGGCGGCCCCCAGATCAACGAACAGCTCGCGAAGCTCGGCATCGAGGGCGAGTTCAAGGCGGGCTTGCGGGTGACCACCCCCGAAGTGCTCGAAGTGGTGCGCATGGTCCTTCTGGGCCAGGTGGGCCGGGAGCTGGTCGGCGCGATCAACGCGCACGGCCCGTACGCGGTGGGCACCTCGGGCGAGGACGCGCGCCTGTTCACCGCCTCGCGCAAAACCGCGAGAGTCGACGGCCTCGAAGTCGACATCGGCCTCGTCGGCGACATCGAGGCGGTGGACGCCGGCTGGATCGACGAGCTCACGGCGTCGCGGCGCATCCCGGTGGTCGCCTCTCTCGCCCCTGACGCAACCGGCGTGGTGCACAACGTGAACGCCGACATCGCCGCGGGCGCGCTCGCGGGCGCGCTCAAGGCGGACCGGTTGATCGTCCTCTCCGACGTCGCGGGCCTGTACACCCGGTGGCCGGAACAGGACTCATTCGTCAGCGAAATCTCTCTCGCCGACGCGAAAGCCCTCTTGCCGAGCCTCGCGGGCGGCATGATCCCGAAACTGGAAGCATGCGTGCGCGCGGTGGGCTCCGGCGTGCGCGCCGCGTCGATCATTGACGGGCGGGTCCCGCACGCCACGCTCGTGGAACTTTTCACCCCCACCGGTGTGGGCACCATGATCACTGACACAACAGCGCCGAGCGCCGGAGAAAGAACATGAACGAGGATCTGCGGGCCGGTTGGGCCGCGCGGCTGATGAACAACTACGGCCAGCCTGCGCTCGCCCTGGTGCGGGGCGAAGGCGTCCACGTCTGGGACGCGGACGGCAAACAGTACCTCGACTTTTTGGGGGGGATCGCGGTGAACGTCCTCGGCCACGCGCACCCTGCCGTCGTGGCGGCGGTGACGAAGCAGGTCGCGACGCTCGGGCATGTTTCCAACCTGTACATGTCGCCGAACATCGTGGAGCTCGCGACGCGGCTGGCGGCCCTCCTGCCCGGCGGCGACGATGCGAAAGTTTTTTTCTCCAACTCCGGCGCGGAGGCGAACGAGGCGGCCTTCAAAATCGCCCGCCGCACCGGGCGCGGCGAGATCATCGCGGCATGCGGCGGTTTCCACGGGCGCACCATGGGCGCCCTCGCCCTCACCGGGCAACCGCCGAAACAGCAGCCGTTCATGCCGATGACCCCTGGTGTGCGGCATGTGCCGTACGGCGACGCCGCCGCGCTCGAAGCGGCTGTCGGCCCGGACACCGCCGCTGTGTTCCTCGAACCGATCCAGGGGGAGAACGGCGTCGTCGTGCCCCCTGCGGGTTACCTCGCCGCCGCGCGGGAGATCACCGCGAAGGCCGGGGCGCTTTTGATCCTGGACGAGGTGCAGACGGGCATGGGCCGCACCGGGACGTTCTTCGCCCACGAGCAGGAGGGGTGCGCGGCGGACGTGGTCACTCTCGCGAAAGGGCTCGGCGGCGGCCTGCCGATCGGCGCGACCATCGCGACCGGCCGCGCCTCGGGCCTGCTCGAACCCGGCCAGCACGGCAGCACGTTCGGCGGGAACCCGGTGTGCGCCGCTGCGGCGCTCGCGGTGCTCGACGTCATTGAGCAAGACGGCCTCGCCCAGCACGCGCGGGCATTGGGCGAAGAGTGCAAAGAGAAGCTCGCCGCAAGCGGGCATCCGCTGGTCGAAGAGGTCCGAGGCGCTGGGCTCTTGCTCGGTGTTCGTCTCGCCGAGCCCAAAGCCGCCGCAGTCGAAGCCGCGGCGCGAGAAGCCGGGTTCTTGGTCGGCGCGACCGGAGCCGACGTCGTGCGTCTCGCCCCGCCGCTTGTGCTCTCGGCAGCCCAGGCGGGCGCGTTCGTCGGGGCGTTCGGCTCGGTGCTCGACGCCGCCCTGGAGCACGGCCCTGGCCGTTCGGCTTAGTCCCTGGCCCAGTCGCACAAATCCATGTGCGCGTGCACCCGCGCGCAGTATTTGGACATCGCCTCTTTGTACGGCGCGCACTCCTCTTCGCTGTGGTGCCCGCCGAAGACCATCGTGTTCGAGCATTGCCCGATGAACGTGAGGTCGTCGGAGGACGGGGCCTTGCCGCAGAGCAGGGCGCAGTCCGGGTCGGGATCGGCGCGCGCCGCTCCTGCGCCCAGTCCGCCGACGGCGAGGCCCAAGGAAGCTGTGAGGACGAGGAACGCGTGTCGCATGGGAGCAACCTTTCACGAGGCGACCCCCAGGCGCTTCTCGTCTGGCCGGTCCGCGCCGTTGACCCTATCATCAGCCTTGTCCGGGTTGACCAGGGGCGCGTGCGGCCCGGCGGCTCACATGGCCGCGGCCCGTTGGTCGCGCTCTTTGACGAAGGCGCGGACGCGTTGGACGGCGTGGACAAGAAGGAGGATCGTCGTCGCGGTCCCGACAACGGCGATCACCGCCTGCGAGACGTCCACCTCGCAGGTGAAGATCATGGTCAGCGCGAAAGCTGTCTGGCAGAACCCGAACACACCGCAGAAAGCGCTCAACCGCATATGCATCGCAGTCCAGTCGCGCGTGTCCTGGGCGGCCCAGCCGCGTTCGGGCAAGGCTTCGGCGGCGAGGCTCGGGGACACCATGCTCGCCGCCATTTTGGTGAGCGGTCTTCGGATCGCGCTGCTGATGAGGAACGCGGTCGCGAACAGGACGCCAGGCGCGGTGTCGGCCATTTGGGTCGCCCGAGGATTTTTCGTGGTGAGCGCCACGGTCAAAGCACATGCGGCAAGCAGGAGCACACCTGCTGCGACAGGGTCGGGCTTGCGCGAGCGCAGCAGGCTGAAAAGAGTTTGTGCCAGCGAGACCACGATCGCGCCGACCAACGCGAGGTATTGGACGAAGCCGAACCCGCGCAACGCGTAATACACCAGGACAGCGGGAGCGGCTCCGATGAGGAAGGTTTTGATGAAGGCGCGCAGGCTGTGGGCGTTGTGCACATTCCTCCTAAGGAACGACGGGCAAGGTCAGCACGCTGCGCTCGCCCGATTCGAACTCTGTCAGGACGGGCAATGCGTCGCCCCGGAACTCTGCGGACGAACCTGTGACGACAAGCCGGAGCCGGTGCCCGGCGGGGAACTGGTGCACAATCCCTGGCAACGTGAAAGTCACAATGCCAGATCCGGAGATCTTCGCCGGGGCGACTTGCCGGTAGATCGACTCCTCGTTGCCCGATGGGTCGACATCCGCCAGATGCAGAAAGACCGTCGCGGTCGAGTCCGCGGAGACCGGGATGCGCACGGTGGGGACCCCGACCACGGTGAGGGGCGCGGCGAGCGGCTCGGTGGACCAGGCGAGCGACTCGTCCCCGGGGCCGGTGCGCAACTGCGCGGTTTTTGACTGCGCCTTGCCCGGCGGGGCGGCGCCCGGTGGAACCGAGGTTGCTGCCGCGGTCTTGTCGGGGACGAGGGCTTCGTCGCCGCTGAGGCAGTACGAGGCCGTTGCGGCGACCGGGTAGCGGTCGCTCGTCGCCCAAGGCGAGGTCGCCGATCCCTCGGGGATCCAGTCGCGGAAGTAGCTGAACGCGGCCAGGTCCTCCTCCCCGGTCCCTTTCAGGTGGTGGTCGAACCAGCGCAGGGTGGCGTCGACTTGGTAGCGTTGCTCCCAATCGGGATGCGCCCACTGCAGTTCGCCGGGGACGACGTTCGAGGAGTCATGGCCCCAGCGGTGCCAGAGCATTTTGACCTCCGTGCCGTCCGCCGCGAGCGCCTGATAGGTCGCGCCGGCCTCGTTCAGGAGGAAGACAGTGTCCTGTTGGCCCTGGGTCAGCAGCGTGGGGATGCGGATCTTGTCGGCGTAGGTGACCACGGAGCCGTACCGGACGGATTCGACGTCCGCCTCGCTCGGAGCGCCGGTGATGTACCAGTGCAAGATGACTTGGCAGGCGGCGGGATAAAACCGGGGGCAGTTGCGGTCGCTCCAGCTCGCCGGCGGCGGGGCCTTGTCAGGGTCCTTCGCGGCGTTGGTGAGTAGGTCCTGCGCGAGCAGGTATTTGCTCGGCCCCGGCGTGCGCTCGTCCACGCCGACCGGCAGGTCCGCGTTGTTCGGGGCCAGCGAGTACAGCGAATCGTTCCATGTGATCATGGGCACGATGGTGTCGAGCCTGGGATCGACGGAAGCGGTCGCGAACTGCACGCCGCCGCCATAGGAGGCTCCGATCATCCCGACGCGGGGATCGTGCGCGGAGGAGCGGCCGGTGTGATCCATGGCGTCGAGTTGAATGGCGTCGAGCACGGGGGCGGGCCGGGTGTGCTCCGCGTCCTCGAACGCGATCTTGTCGGCGCCGCCGAGGAAGCTGATGAGCTGGCTGACCGCCACGCCGTCATAGGCGGGCGTGTCCATGCTGATGCGGCATGTGGAGCCGCCGAAACCAAGGGAGGAGAAAGCGAGCACGGCGTAATCCCTGCCGGTCATGAACTCCCCGAGGTCGCGCTGGTCCTCCTTCGACCCGCCGAAGCCGTGGGTGGCGGCAATCGCGGGCACCCGGTGCTGCGGCCCGGCGTCGCTCGGAAGGTACAGGTCGCCGACGATGTCGCAGTCCACATCACGTTCGGGGCCGATGACGACGGCGAAATGCAAGGTGCGCTTCGTGAAGCCGCTCGGCTCGCCGCTCGCGCTCGGAACCACCGAGGCGGCGAGCAGCGCCGCGCAGCACACACCGAGCGCGCCGCGCGTGCGGTTCCATTGCGTCGCGTGCATCGCGCTGCTCACAAGGCGAAGTGGGGGATGTCTCCGTCCCAGCTCTCATCGGCCAAAGGGCTTGCGATGAACTGAGCAGCGAGAGGCCGCGGACCGTTCGGCGTCCTCCCGACCGAGAGCACCCACGCGGAGGCTTTCACCACGTCGATCTGAGTCGAGAGCTCGGCTTTGCCGCACCATTCGGCCACGAGCCGCGGCACCACGCCGCCTTGGCTGCAGACCATGGTCGTGTGGCCGGTCTGGGCGAGTTCGCGCAAACGGTCCAGCGCCGCCCTCGGGTTTTCCGCGTAAGGCTCTTCGGTGAGCGAGGGCTCGGAGACCGTCTCCACTTCGAGCAATTGGGCGAGCGCCGCCAGGGTCTGACGGCAGCGGAGCTTGTCGGCGGCGTGCAGCCTGGACACGCCGAACGCGCCGCCCAAATGGGCCAGCCCCTCGGCTTGGGCGAGACCGAGCTCGTCCAAGGGGCGCCGGGCGTCTGCCGCGGGGTCGTCGTTGTCGCGCACGCCGGCGCTCGCGTGCCGCACGACGATCAGCGTGTCGACGTCGAGCCGGGTGGCGCGGAACGCGGCGAGCACGTCGCGGTCCAAATCGTGGCTGAGCCGGTCATTCGCCTCGTCGACCGAGACCCACTCCAGCAAGTCGACTTCGTCGTTGGGCACGAACTCGGGCGCGGACGCCGCCCACGCCGACCAATAGTCCACTCGTTTCGAGGAGCCTTTTGCGGGGTAGTGGACAGTGCCGAGGAACGGGCCGAGCTCCGCTCGGGCCCCGGTTTCCTCGGCGATTTCCCGAACCGCCGCGACCGGGGGGATCTCGCCCGGGTCGACTTTTCCTTTCGGGAGGGTCCAGTCGTCGTAGTGGGGCCTGTGGATCAGAGCGACACGAGGCTCGGCCTCGCCCTCTTCACGGCGCCACAGCACACCGCCCGCCGCGCGGATCTCCTGTCTTGATGACACGTCAGACATGCTAGACCGTCAACTCTCGGTAGTGCTCGATGAGGGAGCGTTGGTGGTCTCGTTTCTCGGTTCCCGCCGCGATCGCCTCCTCTGTCGGCTTCGCGTGCCACAGGCCCTCCTCGTCCAACTCCCAGCACCGGGTCGCGGGGTCCGCCGCGCTGTCGAACATCCAATCGATCTGCGCGGTGAGCTTGGGGTCTTTGACTTGCACGAGCACTTCGACGCGTCGGTCGAGGTTGCGGTGCATCATGTCGGCGCTGCCGATCCAGTACTGGTTCGCGGCTTTGAAGTGGAAGGTGCGCGAGTGCTCGAGGAATTTGCCGAGGATGGAGCGCACCGTGATGTTCTCCGAAAAGCCCGGGACCCCTGGTTTGAGGGCGCAGATGCCGCGCACCACGACTTCGACCGGCACGCCCGCCTGCGAGGCGCGGTACAGGGAGTCGATGATCTGCTCGTCCACGAGCGAGTTCACCTTCACCCGGATCCGGGCGTCCCAGCCCGAACGGCGATGCTCGATTTCGGCCTGCACCCGTTCCAGGATGCCGGAGCGGATCCCTTGCGGCGCCACCAGCAGCCTTCGGTAGCTGGACCGGCGCCCGTAGCCGGTCAGCGAGTTGAACAGGTCGGTCAGATCGGCCCCGACCTCTTCCGAGGCGGTCAAAAGGCCGAGGTCCTCGTAGATGCGGGCGGTCTTCGGATTGTAGTTCCCGGTGCCGATATGGCAGTACCGCCGGATGTGGCTGCCCTCCCGGCGCACCACGAGGCAGGTTTTGCAGTGGGTCTTCAGGCCGATCAACCCGTAGACGACGTGCACCCCGGCGTGTTCGAGCGCGCGGGCCCATTTGATGTTGGCCTGCTCGTCGAAGCGGGCCTTGATCTCCACGAGCGCGACGACCTGCTTGCCCGCCGCTGCCGCGTCGATGAGCGAGTTCACGATCGGCGAGTCGCCAGAGGTGCGGTAAAGGGTTTGTTTGATCGCGAGCACCTGCGGGTCGGCGGCGGCCTGCTCGATGAACCGCTGCACGCTCGTGGAGAAGGACATGTAGGGGTGGTGGACCAGCACATCTCCTTCGCGCAGCGTCGAGAAGACGCTCTTGGGGGTCTCCCGCTCGGCGAACGCCGGATGGGTGAGGGGCACGAACGCCTTGTCTTTGAGCCCTGGGCGGTCGAGTCCGTAGATCTGCCACAGGCAGGACAGGTCGATCAGTCCTGGCACCTGCACGACCTCGTGCGGATCGACGTCGAGCTCGCGCAACAGCAGTTCGAGCATGTGCTCGCTCATCGTGTTGGAGACCTCGAGGCGCACCGGGGAGCCGAACCGCCGCCTCGCGAGCTCGCGCTCAAGGGCTTGGAGCAAGTCCTCGTCCCGGTCCTCCTCCACCTCGAAGTCGGCGTTGCGAGTCACTCGGAACACATGGTGCTCCACGATGCGCATGCCTTCGAACAGCTCCGTCAGATGCGCGGAGATCAGCTCCTCCATCGGCAGGAGCACGATGTCGTCCAAGGAGCTTTTGACGGTCACGAAGCGGTCGACGTTGTCGGGGACTTTGATGCGCACGAAGTGCTGCCCGCCGCCCGTTTCGTCGTGGATGGTCGCGGCGAGGTTGAGCGAGAGCCCGCTGATGTAGGGGAACGGGTGCGCGGGGTCCACGGCGAGCGGTGTGAGCACGGGGAAGACCTGCTCGCGGAAATAGGCCGAAAGCCGGCCCTGGTCTGTGGCGGAAAGATCAGACCAGGCCACGATCCGAACCGAGTTCTCCGCGAGCGCTGGCGTTATCACATCGAGGAACACGCGGGCGTGGCGGATGGCGAGCTCTTGGGTCCGCGCCGCGATGAGTTCGAGCTGGGCCTTGGGCGAGAGGCCGTCGGCGGAGCGCACCGAGAGGCCGGTTTGATGTCTGCGCTTGAGCCCGGCCACTCGGACCATGTAGAACTCGTCGAGGTTGGAGGCGAAAATAGCGAGGAACTGCACGCGTTCGAGCAAGGGCAGCGAAGCGTCCTCGGCCAGGGCGAGCACACGGGCGTTGAAGTCCAGCCAGCTCAGCTCGCGGTTCAAATAGCGATCCTCGGGCAGGCGCGTCTCTGTCACGGCATCATCATCTCAGACGAGCCCGACTCCGGCGAGGAGGGCCTTCGTGGCGAGGCCCAGGCCGAGTTCGCCCGTCATGCGCAAGTCGTCGGGCACGTCCACGTCGTGGCGCAGGCCCGGCAGCGGTTCCGTGATGGCGGTGGCTCCCGAAGCTTCGTGCCGGGCGGCGGAACCGGGGCCGAAAACAGGGGCGAGCTGCTCCGCCGGATCGGCGGCGATCAGGGCGGTGGTCCCCAGCCCGGCATGGTCGGCGACATAGGACCGCCCGCGCCCCCGCGCCGCGCGCAGCGCCTCCTGCAGCTCCCCGGGGCGAAGCGCCGGCAGGTCGCCGTGCAAAGCGGCCCGCAGCGCGGTGGGGAACTGCTCGCGAGCCCAGGCGTCCCCAGCCCGCAGCGCCGCGTTGAGCCCCCCGCCAGCCCTGCCCGCGCGAGCGCCGCTGGTGGGAGCGGCCCAAGCGCTCTCTGGCTCCGGCTCGTCGAGCACGACCGCGCCGTATGCCCGCGCGAGCGCCCCCGCCTGGGGATCGGCGGTGATGACGGCGACAGCCCGAGTCCACGCCGCTCCTCGGGCGGCTTCGAGGACGTCGGTGAGCATGGCGAGGGTCAATTGGGCGCGCTGCTCGGCGCGCAGCGCTGGGGCGAGCCGGGTTTTCGCTTCCCGCAAGGGTTTGACCGCGATGAGGACCACCGCGTGCGGGGCCGCTGGTCTGGACACGAAAACCATTCTAGGGACATGCGCGCGGCCCGTGGCGCCGAATTCCGCGCCGGGCGGCCCCGGCAGTCTTCTTCCCCGCCGCGTCACGGCAGCCGCGGTCGATTACTCTGAGCAGATGCAGTGCGAGGAGGTGCCGTTGTGACGGCGAAGATCGCGGTGATGGGCGCGGGAGCCTGGGGCACCGCGATGGCGAAAGTGATCGCCGAACTGGAGCACGACGTCCTGCTCTGGTCGCGGCGCGCGGAGCTCGCCGAGTCGATCAACCGGAATCGCGAGAACGCGGAGTATTTGCCCGGCCGGCGCCTCCCCGAAGGAATCGCCGCGACGGCGGACGCGGCTGCTGCCGTCAAAAGCGCGGACATTGTGCTGCTCGCCACCCCGGCGCAGAGCCTGCGGTCGAACTTGCAGGCGTGGGGCGGGGCGGTCAAACCCGGCGCCCTGCTGCTTTCCCTCGCCAAGGGTTTGGAGCGGGGCACGAAGCTGCGCATGACCGAAGTCGTCCAGCAAGTGCTCGGCAAGCCCGTGAGCGAGATAGGGGTTCTTTCCGGGCCGAACCTCGCCCTGGAGGTCGCGGCGGGCCAGCCTTCCGGCGCCGTGGTCGCCTGCTCGCACGAGGAGTCCGCCGCCGCCATGCAAGAGCTGTGCGCGGCGCCCGGCTTCCGGGTGTACACCAATGACGATGTGGTGGGCGTCGAGCTCGCGGGCGTGGTCAAAAACGTCATCGCCCTCGCGTGCGGCATCGCGTCCGGTTCCGGTTACGGGCAGAACACCCTCGCCGTGCTCATCACGAGGGGCCTCGCGGAGATCACCCGGTTGGGCGTGGCCATGGGCGCGAAAGCCGCGACCTTCTCCGGCCTGGCCGGGGTGGGCGACCTCGTGGCCACCTGCACCTCCCCGTTGTCCCGCAACCGCGCGTTCGGCGTGCGGCTCGGCCTTGGCGAGGGGGCGCGCGGGGCGGGAGACGGCCCGCACGGCGTGGTGGAGGGTTTCGCGTGCTGCGGCGCGGTGCGGGAGCTGGCCATCGACCACGGGGTGGAAATGCCGATCACCGAGGCGGTTTTCCAAGTGTGCCACGACGGGATGCCGGTGCGCGAAGCGGTCGAGAACCTCATGGGCAGGAAGATCGGCGCGGAATGACACGGAAAATTTCGGTGCTGGTCCTGTTCGGGGGCGTCAGCGGCGAGCATGAGATCTCGTGCTTGTCCGCCGCGTCCGTCTTGGCGCAGCTGGACCCCAGCCGCTATACGGCGGTTCCGGTCGGCATCACCAAAGAAGGCGACTGGGTGCTCGACAGGCGGTCTCCCGAAGAACTCGGCGACAAAGCCGGGGGGTTGCCCCAAGTGGACCGGACAGCCCCCAGGGTGGCGCTCGCCGTCGGGCGCGCCGGGGCGGGGGAGCTGCGCTTCGTCGGCGGCGAGCTCGCCGCTCAGGTGGACGTGGTGTTCCCCGTGCTGCACGGCCCCTATGGCGAGGACGGCACCGTCCAGGGGCTCTTCGAGCTGGCCAACCTGCCGTATGCGGGGTGCGGGGTTTTCGCGAGCGCGGCCTGCATGGACAAGGCGCATATGAAGGCGTTGCTCCGCGAGGGCGGTCTGCCCGTCGGGCCGTACGCGGTCCTGCGCCCCGGCGACGACGCGGACGCAGCGGCCCTCGGGGAGCGGCTTTCGCTGCCGGTGTTCGTGAAGCCCGCCCGAGGCGGGTCCTCCCTCGGCGTGGTCAAGGTCGACCGCTGGGAAGATCTGCCCCACGCTCTCGCCACTGCCCGGAAATACGACCCGAAGGTGCTCGTGGAGGCGGGAATCGCCGGACGCGAAATCGAGTGCGCCGTGCTCGAATTCCCCGATGGGCGCGTGGCGGCGGGCGCGCTCGGCGAGATCGTGGTGCCCGAGACGTACGACTTCGAGACGAAGTATCTGAACAACACCGCCCAGTTGCAGGTGCCCGCGAAGTTGGACGAGTCAGTGGCGAGCGAAATCCGGGCTTTGGCCGTGCGGGCGTTTCGTGTGATGGACTGCTCGGGGCTCTCCCGGGTGGATTTCTTCCTCACGCAAGACGGCCGCCCCGTCGTCAACGAGCTCAACACCCTGCCGGGTTTCACCACCTCGTCGCTGTACCCGAAGATGTGGGAGCGGGCGGGGCTCGACTATCCCACGCTGTTGTCCACGCTCATCGACACGGCATTTTCGCGCGGCTGCGGCCTGCGTTAGTTCCCGTAGTCCGGGTTTTGCGCGGGCAGGGCTTTGGCGACGGCCTCGGAGACTCCCTGCACCGGGGCGGTCGTGCCGACGCCGGGGTCGTAGCTGAGCCGGATGTAGACCGGGCGGTCCACCGCCACCCAGGTTTGTTCGGCGCGACCGGCTTCGTCGCCGACCCGCAGCCACTTCACCGCGGGCAGGCTCTGGTCTGCGGAAACCTCTTGGAACACGGCGTCTCTGCGCAACTCGTCCGGGCGCGGGACGCCGCAGTGCAGCTCCACCAGCTCGCCTTTGGCCCCGCGCCAGCCCGCCGCGCCCGCTGGCGCGGGGTCGGCGAGCGCGGCCCGGGTGAACGGGCCGAGGCGCTGGGGCAGCTCGCCGAGGAGTTTCCCGCATTCCGGCGAGCCCGCCTGCGGGGCAGGGACGTCGGCCAGCCGCACGACGTTGTCCGGCGCGTCGCGCTGGACCCGTTTCGCCAAAAAGAGCACCACGGCCACAAGCAGGAACGGAAGCACCGCGACGATCACCAGCCGGGTGCGAGCAGCATGCCTCATACCGAGCCAGGGTACAGTGCTGAGCGCACCCTCACAGAGCACCGCAACCCATGACTGAACCATCGCACGCGACGAAGCAGCAGACAGTCGCCGACATCGGCGAGTTCGAACTCATCGCCAGGGTCGCCTACGGCCGTGCGCAGCCGAGCCCGGTCCTGCTCGGGCCGGGGGACGACGCGGCGGTGCTCGCCATCGGCGGCGAACGTCTCGTGGCGTCCACCGACATGCTGGTCGAGGGGCGCCACTTCCGTTTGGACTGGTCGCCGCCTCGGATGGTCGGGCGGAAAGTGATCGCCCAGAACGCCGCGGACATCGCCGCGATGGGCGCCCGGCCGGTGACGTTCCTGATCGGTTTGGGCTGCCCGAAGAGCACGCCGGCGCGCGTGGTGGAAGAGCTGTTCGAGGGATTGTGGGAAGGCGCGCGGGACGTGGGCGCCGCGCTCTCGGGCGGCGACGTGGTGGAGGCCGACCACATTGTCATCAGCGGCGCCGTGCTCGGCGTGACGGATGGGCGTGTCCCGGTCACCAGGAGCGGAGCCGCAGCGGGCCAAGTGGTCGCCATCGCGGGCGAGCTGGGTTGCTCGGCGGCAGGCCAAGCGCTCATCGAGGCAGGATTCACGGTCGAGTCCCTTGAAGCGAAGCTGACCGGGACCGCGGACGAGGCGCGGCGGGCTGGCGCGCTCATCGAGCTGGTCGAACGCCATCAGGCGCCGCGTCCGCCGCTGTGCGAGGGCGTCGTCGCCGCGCGTGCGGGCGCGACCGCGTTGATCGACGTCTCGGACGGCTTGGTCGCCGACCTCCGGCATGTGGCAGAGGCTTCCAACGTCGGGCTGGTGATCGACGTCGGCGCGTTGCGCAGCCCCTGGCAGCTCGATGTCGCGGCGGAGCAGCTTGGCGCTTCGCCGACGAAGTGGCTGCTTTCCGGCGGGGAGGACCATGCCCTCGCGGCGGTCTTTCCCGACGAGGGCGCGGTCCCGCGGTGGTGGACGGCGATCGGCCGGACGGTCTCGTTGGACGAGTCCGGCGGCGAACAGGTCCGGCTGTCGGACGGCTCCGTCGCCGAGCATGTCGGTTGGCGTTCGTTTTAAGGCGCTCGTTCTCACTCGGGAGCCACCGGGCTTTGTCAGCGGCGTTCGGTACTGTTCCCGTATGACTTTGTACGCGCTCGGCGACCTCGTCCCCGATATTCACCCTGAAGCGTTCGTGCATCCCGAAGCGGTGGTCATCGGCGACGTGACTCTTGCGGCGGGGGCTTCGGTGTGGCCGACGGCAGTCCTTCGCGGCGACGCCGGAAAAATTGTCGTGGGGGAGCGCACCAGCGTGCAGGACGGCACGATTGTGCACTGCACCGCCATCCACCCCACGATCATCGGGGAGGACTGCGTGGTCGGGCACAACGCTCATATCGAAGGCGCTCTCATCGGGCGCAACACATTGGTGGCCTCGGGGTCCGTGGTCCTCAACGGCGCGGTCGTCGAAGAGGGGGCGGTCATTGGCGCAGGGGCGGTGGTCTCTCCTGGTGCGAAGATCCCGGCCCGTTCCCTCGCGCTGGGGGTGCCCGCGAAGGTGCGCGAGGGCCACCAGGTCCCCGAGGACCACATCCAGCTCAATGTCGCCGCGTACTTGTACTACTCCCAACAGCACCGCGAGGGTTTGCGGAGGCTTTCGTGAGCGCCCGACCGCTCGCCGAGCTGGTCGAGGCCGGATGGGCGCGAGCATTGGCCCCGGTCGAGGGCCAGGTGCGCCAGATGGGCGAATTCCTCCGCGCCGAGCTCGCCGCCGGACGGTCCTACCTCCCTGAGGGCAAAAATGTGCTGCGCGCCTTCACATACCCGTTCGAGCAGGTGAAAGTCCTCATCGTCGGCCAAGACCCGTACCCGACCCCAGGACACGCGATCGGCCTCTCGTTCGCCGTGGACGAGCACGTCTCGCCATTGCCGAAGAGTCTGCAAAACATCTTTCAAGAGCTCACCGCAGACCTCGGCCTGCCGCGGCCCAAGAACGGCTCGCTCATCGGATGGGCCGAGCGCGGCGTGCTGATGCTCAACAGAGTGCTCACCGTGCGCCCCGGCGAACCTGCTTCGCACCGGGGGAAAGGCTGGGAGGCGGTCACCGAGCAGGCGATCCGCGCGCTCGGCGCGAGGGAGGCCCCGCTCGTCGCGGTCCTGTGGGGCAAAGACGCGGGCACGGCGAAGCAATTCCTGCCCGGCGTGCCGGTGATCGAGTCCGCGCACCCGTCGCCGCTGTCCGCGCATCGGGGCTTCTTCGGCTCGCGCCCGTTCAGCAGGGCGAACCAGCATCTCGTCGATCAGGGCGGGGAGCCGGTGGATTGGGCGCTCTGAATCCTGGGGGCGGGCACGGCGACGCCGTTGTGATCGACCGTTGGGCCCGGATCGCGACCGAGCGCCTCGCCCACGCGCAGCCGCAGATCGACGCGGTGAACGTTTTTCCGGTGGCGGACCACGACACTGGCAAGAACATGCTCGCCACGATGCGCGCAGGTCTGGTCGCGCTCTCCGAGTTCCACCAACGGGGGCCTTGGACGCCCGCCGCCGTCGCGGCGGCTTTGCTGCAGGGGGTGCTCGACGGCGCACGAGGCAATTCCGGAATCATCCTCACCCAGTTCTGGCGGGCGTTCGCGCAGACACTCGCAGATCGGGCGTTGGACGCGGCCGGATACGCCGACGCCCTCGCCCGGTCGGTGGTCTTGGTCCAAGAGGCTGTGGCGGAGCCGGCGGAGGGCACCGCGTGGTCGGTGTTGCGGGCTTCGGCGGAGCGGGCGCATGAGCTTGTGGCCGAGGGGGCGCAGGAACTCGCGGCCGTTCTCGGCCCAGTGACCCAAGCGGCTGTGCTGGCGGTCGCCCGCACGCCGGAGCAGCTTCCGGTGCTGGCTGAGGCCAAAGTGGTGGACGCGGGCGGCCTGGGCCTGCTCTGTGTGCTCGACGCGCTCGCCGAGGCGGTGGACGAGGGGGCGCACGAGCGCGCCGCCGGGCACGAGGCTCCCGCCGCGCGCGCGTCGGCGCCAGACCTGTTCTTCCCGCCCTCGCTGCTGCAGCGGGCAGCCCCGAGCCTGGGCGGGGCACGCCCGGAACCGGCGGCTCCCGCCCCCGGATCAGACGCGCACCAGCATGAGCCCGCGCAGCAGCGCCACGAAGTCGAGTTAGAACTGCTCGACCTGGACGAGGAGGCTTTGGCCGAGCTTCGGGCGCGGCTGACGGCGCTCGGCGATTCTGTGGTGTTGGCCGGGGACGGCTTCCGGCTCAAAGCCCATGTGCACACCGCCGACGCGGGAGCCGCCGTGCTCGCCGGGATACAGGCGGGCCGCGTCGTGGCGGTGCGGATCACCAATCTGCCGCAGCCGCAGCCGCAGCCGCAGGCGACGCGGGCGGTCCTCGCGTTGGCCGCGGGCGAAGGCATAGCGGCCTTGTTCCGCGACGCGGGCGCGCATGTGCTCGAAGCCGGCGCCGAGGTGTCCGCCGCCAGATTGGCCGAAGCCGCGACGGAACTCGGTGCGCACGAGGTGTTCGTCCTGCCCAATGGCGCGCTTGCCGGGCCGGAGCTGATCCGCGCGGCTTCTCGGATCCGGGCTGCGGGCCGAGGGGTCCGGTTCCTGCCCTGCGCCTCCCCGGTGCAAGGGCTTGCGGCGATCGCGGTGCACGACCCAGGCCAGGCCGCGGGGGATGACGAGTACACGATGGCCTCGGCGGCCGCGGGGGCCAGGTGGGCGAAATTGGTCGTGGCCCAGGAAGAGGCGTTCACGTGGGCGGGCAAATGCGCCGCCGGGGACTGTCTCGGCGTGGTCGGCGAAGAGGTTGTGCTCGTGTCGGCGGACAAGGCGCGCGCCGGGGCGGAACTCGTGGACCTCATGCTCGCCTCGGGCGGCGAACTCGTGACGGTCCTGGTGGGGCAGTTGGGCGACGAGTCCGTCACGGACGGGATGGTCGAGCATATGCGCAAGCGCCATCCGGGGATCGAGCTCGTCGTCTTTGACGGCGGCCAGCCCGACGAGGTCGTGCAGGTGGGCGTCGAATGAGCGGGCTCGTGCTCGCCGACCCGCTGGCCCCGGTGATCGGGGCCGCGAAAGCCGCCAAACTCGCCGAGGAGCTCGGGATCGCCTCGGTCGGGGAGCTGCTGCGGCATTACCCGAGGGACTACGCGCGCCCCGGCCAGCTCCTTGGGAATAGGTTGGCCCAGGTCGGGGAGCATGTCACGATCATCGCCGAAGTCATCGACAAGGCCCTCCTGCGGTTCAAGAGCGATCCGAGAAAAATGCGCATGGTCCTGAAAGTCTCCGACGGGACGAATGTGTACGAGGTGGTGTTTTTCAACCCGAAGAAGTGGACGCAGGAGAAGCTGAACAAGGGCCAGCGCTACATGTTCGACGGCGAGGTCTCGACGTACGGCAGCAAGCTCCAACTGGCCCATCCCGGCTTCATCCTGCTGCCGGACGCGCCGGCCGCGGTCGACGGGAAGGTCACTGGTTCCGGCCAGATCGCCGCGTACGCCCGCAGCGTCGATCCTGAGCTGCAACTCGATCCGTCCGAGTGGCGCTCGGAGCTCATGGCGGTGTATCCGGCGAGCAAAAACGTGTCCAGTTGGGATCTGCGCAGGCATATCGGGACAGTGTTGGACCGGCTCGCCCCGATAGAGGACCCTTTGACGGAGTCCATGCGCGCGCAGCGCGGGTTTTTGGGGTTGGAGCAAGCTTTGCGGGCCGTCCACAACCCGCAGTCTGTGGAGCAGGTCGCGGCGGCCCAGGCCAGGCTGCGTTTTGACGAGGCCTTGGCGGTGCAGTTCGCCTTCGCCAAACGACGGGCCGCGCTGGCCCATGCCACAGCGCTCGCCTGTCCGCCGAGCCCGCAGGGCAGTGTCGCGAAATTCGAGTCCCGACTGCCTTTCCAGCTCACCGAGGACCAGCAGGCGGTGCGGTGCGAGATCGACGCCGATCTCGCCAAACCTGTCCCCATGAGCCGCCTTTTGCATGGCGAGGTGGGCTCTGGGAAAACGGTCGTGAGCCTTCTCGCGATGCTTCGAGTGATCGACGCGGGTTGCCAATGCGCGCTGCTCGCCCCGACCGAAGTGTTGGCCGCGCAGCACCACGCGACGCTGCGCAAGCTCCTCGGGCCGCTCGGGCGGGGCGGCGAGCTGGACGGCGACCCCGATGGGCTCAGGATCGTGCTGCTCACCGGTTCGATGGGCGCCGCCGCGCGCAAAGCGGCGCTCGCGCAAGTGGCGAGCGGGGAGGCGAACATCGTGATCGGCACGCACGCTTTGCTCTCGGAGAAGGTTGTCTTCGCCGACCTTGGCCTTGTCGTGGTGGACGAGCAGCACCGCTTCGGCGTGGATCAGCGGGACGCGTTGCGTGGCAGGGGGGCAGGCGGGCGGTTGCCGCATTTGTTGGTGATGACGGCGACTCCGATCCCGCGCACTGTCGCGATGACGGTGTTCGGCGAGCTCGAAGTGTCCACGATCAAGCGGTTGCCGACGAACCGGGCCGGTGTCACGTCCTCGGTGGTGGACGAGAAACGCAAACCGGAATGGCTGCGCCGGGCCTGGGAGCGGGTGCGCGAGGAAGTGTCTGCGGGCAGGCAGGCGTATGTGGTGTGCGCCCGAATTCAGGATCCGGGAGCCCAGGAGAAAGACAGCGACGCCGCGAAAGACAAGAAGACCGGCGCGGCGAAGAAACCCGCGAAGCCCAAGCAGCCGGAGGAGAAAAAAGGTCCGCCGCCGCCGAGGGCCGCTGTCGACGTGCACGCGGAGCTCTCCGGGGGCGCCCTAGCTGGCGTGCGGCTCGGGCTCATGCACGGCGCGTTGCCAGCTGCGGAAAAGGACCAGGCGATGGCTTCTTTTTCGGCGGGGGAAACGCAAGTGCTGGTGTCGACAACGGTGATCGAGGTGGGCGTGGACGTCCCGAACTCGACGGTGATGGTCGTTCTTGACGCGGATCGGTTCGGCATCAGCCAGCTGCATCAGTTGCGCGGCCGGGTCGGCCGGGGCGAGCACCCCGGGCTCTGTCTTTTCACCACCCGCCTGGGCGGGGCGGCGCTGGCCCGGCTTGAGCAAGTGGCGGCGTGTCTCGACGGGTTCGAGCTCGCAGAGTTGGATTTGAAGATCCGAGGCGAGGGGGACGTCATCGGCGTGGCGCAGTCCGGACGTTCCCGCTCATTGCGATTATTGTCCGTGACCAGGGATGAGGAGGTCATCGCCGACGCCCGAGACGTGGCTGACGCGTTGGCGGCGGCCGCCGACGCGGACGCCTCGCTGTCGCAGGCCTTCGATTCCGTGCTCACCGAAGCGGAAGCGGAATATTTGGAGAAATGGTGAGGATGTCGAAGGGGGTCCGCCGCGCCGCGGTGTTCGCGGCGCTGGCCGTGGCGGTGGTGGTCCAGGCGCATTGGGACCAGATACACGAGGCCCTTGGTTTTGGGGGGCCGAGCAAAGCCCAGGCCGCGCAGCAGCTCGGCGTGCGGGTGGTGGACGCGCGGCCGCGCGCGCGGGACTATCGGCGCAGCGCCTTCGGCGAGGCGTGGACGGACGACACCGACGCTCCGGACGGGCACAACGGCTGCGACACGCGGGACGACGTTTTGAACCGAGATTTGATCCACAAGCAATACGTGTCCACGCGCCGCTGTCCGCAAGCCGTCGCGGTCGGCGACCTGCACGACCCCTACACGGGCCAGTGGGTGCATTTCCAGCGGGGCAAGGACTCCAGCGCGAAGGTCCAGATCGACCATATTGTGCCGCTGGCGTACGCCTGGGACATGGGGGCGAAGAACTGGGACCCCGCGTTGCGGCGGCGTTTCGCCAACGACCCGGCGAACCTGATCGCGGTGGACGGGGGCGCGAACGAGGACAAGGGCGATCAGCCGCCGGGGCAGTGGATGCCGAAGGAGCGCGCGTTCGGCTGCTCGTACGCGCGGCAGTTCGCGGCGGTCGCGAGGGGCTACGGCCTGGCGGTCGACGCCCGGTCCGCGAAGGTCATCGCGCAGACGTTGCGAACGTGTCCGTCCGCGTAGCGTTCTCGGCGCGGGCCTGCCGAAGGCTGCCCTCGACAGCAGTTGCGGGCAGCTCGGCCGCGAGCGCGTCCTGGGGCGTGTCGAGGGTGGTGCGCAAAGCGACTTCCTTGAGGAACAGCGCGGCGATGAAGGCGATGAGCACGACTGGGACAAGGTCGGCGAAAATGGGGGTCAGCGCGTTGTTGAACGCGTGGACCACCGCGTCGTGCAGCGCGGGGTGCGCGTCTTTGATCCGGTTGACGAGTTCGGGCTGCAACTGGTCGGCTCCGCCGCCGAGCGCTGCCCGCTCCTGCGGGGGCAGCGCGGCGAGTTTCCCGTTCAGCTGGTCGTGGAGCTTGCCGACGAAGGCGCTGCCGACGAGGGAGGCTCCGAGAGACATGCCGATCTGGCGGAAGAAGTTGTACGAGGCCGTCGCGACGCCGACTTCGCCCGCTGGGAGCGAATTCTGCACAATCAGCACGAGGGTCTGCATGCACATGCCGATTCCGGCTCCGAGCACGAGCTGGTACGCCGCGATCGACCAGTTCGAGGTGTCGACCTTCATCGTCGACGAGAGGCACAGCCCGAGCGCGATGACCACCGTCCCGATGACCGGCAGGATTTTGTATCGGCCGGTGCGCGTGGTGAACGCGCCGCCGAGCGTGGAGGCGAGCAGGATGCCCAGCATCATCGGGATTGCGAGCAGCCCCGATGTGGTGGTGGAAAGCCCGTTGACCATTTGCAGGTAGGTCGGGATGTACGTGCAGGCTCCGAACATGGCGACCCCGACGATGAGGCCGGCGACGATGGCGAGGCGAACGTTGCGCATGGCGAAGATCCGCAACGGGATGAGCGGATGTTCGGCGCGCAGTTCCACGAGCGCGAAGACCAGCGCGAAAAAGGCCGAGGCGGCGAGGAGCCCCAGGATGGCCCCGGAGTTCCACGGGTGCTCGGGTTGTCCGCCGAGCGAGGTGGCGAGCATGAGGGCCGACACCGACACCGCCATGGTGGCCATCCCGGCGACGTCCGCGCGGATTTTCGCCGGGCGGTTCGTCGGGAGCCGCAAGAAGAGCAGCGTGGCCGCGACGGCGAATCCGCCCAGCGGCAGGTTCATCCAGAATGCGAAACGCCAGCCGGGGCCTTCGGTGAACCAGCCGCCGAGGAGCGGGCCGAGCACCGAGGCCAGGCCCCACACCGCTCCCATCATGCCCATGTATTTGCCGCGTTGGCGGGGCGGGGCCACGTCGGCGATGATGGCTTGCGACAGGATCATGAGCCCGCCGCCGCCGAGGCCTTGCACCGCTCGGCCGACGATGAGCTGTGTCATGGATTGCGCGAGGCCGCCGATGACCGAGCCGAGGAGGAACACCCCGATGGCCCAGAGGTAGAGCGGTTTGCGGCCGAGGAGGTCGGAGAATGTGCCGTAGACGGGCATCATGACGGTGGAGGTGAGCATGTAGGCGGCCGCGATCCACATCTGGTGGTTCACGCCGTGCAGTTCGCCGACGATAGTGGGCTGCGCGGTGGAGAAGATCATCTGATCCAGCGCCGCGAGCAGCATGGTGGCCAGCACCGCCCCAAGGACAGGCCCGATTCTGGTTTGCGCGGGCTGGTTGGTCGTGCTCGTCGTTGCTTGGCTCATTGTTTCCCTCCGTTGGCCGAGATCATGTCGTTGCAGAGCTTCTGGTGCAGTTCGAGGCTCGTGGCGAGGTGCGTTTCGAGCGGACGCCCGTCCTCGTCGCGAGCCCATTCCTGCCAGGCGTGGCGGGCGACGGCCAGGGCGATGGAGACGATGAGCCGCGCCTCTTGCGCCAGCTTTTGCGCGTCGTGGTCGGGGCGGAGCTGGCCGAGCTTCGCCGCGCAGAGCGCCGCGAAGGCTTCGGCGGTCTCGGCGGCATGGGCGAGGCGCAGGCCGACCAGGCGCGGCTGTTCCTGGAACACACGCAGCATGAGCCGCGCGTGTTCCTGTCTCTGACCGGCGCTGCGCGTGGCGAGCAGATCGATGATCGGTCCGAAGTGGTCGGTGTTCTCGGGCGCGAGGTACGCCTGGGACCAGGCGGAGTCCGGTCCGGTCTCGCCGACCCCGAGGATGGCCCCGTCCTTGGAGCCCCAATAGTTGAAGACGGTCTTCGGCGACACCGCCGCCGTTTCGGCGATCTGTGCGATGGTGACCGCCTCATAGCCGTGTTCGGCCACGAGGCGGATGGCCGCCTCGTGGATTTGCGCGGCGCAGGCCGTTCGCTTGCGCTCGCGCAAGCCGGGCTGGTGCTGTTGGTCGGGCTGGTTTTGGGAGACCAGGGCTGTGGTCATGCCAAAAATATACACAATATGTAATTTTACGTCAAGTGAATATTGTTGCGCTGCTCGTTCCCTCGGCAACAGCGCTATGGTTGCGACATGTTTTTTGTCGAGATCGGCCTGATTTTCCTTGTTTTTTGCTCCAAATCGCCACTTTGGTGCTCGTCATAGTCAGGACTTCGAAACCCAAAGGCGTCCCAGCGCAGTACCCCGGATACCCTGCGCCTACTCCCCAGCCTTTCCAGCAGCACTATGCGCCGCCGCAGAGCTGAGACTCCCTGTCGGGCTGCTGCTACCGTTGAGAGGTGACTGCTGTCCCTACTGTCGCCCCCTCTGACGAGGCGGTGGCCCACGAGGTCCGCGCGCTCGCCCGTCGGGCGAAAACCGCCTCTCGCGAACTCGCGCTGCTCTCCGCCGCGCACAAGAACGCCGTCCTGCTCGCGGCCGCCCAGAAGATCGTCGCGAAGAGCGACGACATCATCGCCGCCAACGCTGTGGACGAGGCTGCGGGAGCCGCCGCCGGCATGTCCGAGAGCCTCACAGACCGGCTGCGTCTGAATCCGGCAAGGATCGACGCCGTCGCTTCTGGCCTGCGCCAGGTCGCGGCGCTCGCGGACCCGGTCGGCGAAGTGGTGGACGGGCGCACCCTGCCCAACGGACTCAAGCTGCGCCAGCAGCGGGTGCCGCTGGGGGTCGTCGGCATCGTCTACGAAGCCCGCCCGAATGTCACCGTCGACGGCTTCGGGCTCGCTTTCAAATCCGGCAACGCGGTCCTCCTGCGCGGTTCCGCCTCCGCCGCGCGTTCGAACGAAGCCCTGGTGCGCCTCGTGCGCGAGACGCTCGCCGAGCACGGGCTCCCCGAGGACGCCGCGCAACTGCTGCCGAGCGCCAGCCACGCCAGCGTCACTGCGCTCGCCCAAGCCCGAGGCCTCGTGGACGTGATCATCCCGCGCGGCGGCGCGGGGCTCATCAATGCCGTCGTCGCCCAGGCCACCGTGCCCGCCATCGAGACCGGCGTGGGCAACTGCCACCTTTTCGTGCACGCCGCAGCCGACCTCGACCAGGCGATCGCCATCCTGCTCAACGCCAAGACCCGCCGTCCCAGCGTGTGCAACACGGTCGAGACTGTGCTCGTGGACCGCGCGATCGCCGACGAGGCGGCCCCGAAGATCATCGCCGCCCTGCGCGGCGCGGGCGTGACGGTGCACGGCGACCTGCCCGGCCTGGTGCCCGCCGTCGAAGCCGACTGGGCCGAGGAGTATTTGTCCCTCGACATCGCCCTTGCGGTCGTGGACGGGGTGGACGGCGCGCTCGCCCACATCGAGCGATGGGGCACCGGCCACACCGAAGCCATCGTCACCAAGAACCTCGCGGCCGCCGACGAGTTCACCGCGCGGGTGGACGCGGCGGCGGTCATGGTGAACGCCTCGACCGCGTTCACGGACGGCGAACAGTTCGGTCTCGGCGCGGAAATCGGCATCTCCACTCAGAAACTGCACGCCCGAGGCCCCATGGGTCTTCAGGCGCTCACCAGCACGAAATGGGTGGTCTGGGGAGACGGGCAGGTCCGGCCCGCATGAGCGCGACCGCACAAGCGCCCTTGGGCCTGCTCGCGCAGGGGCGTCTCATGAAAAAGGCGACCGTATGACAGACAGCAAACTCCAACCGTTCTTCACCAGCGTCCCCGATGTCAAAGAACGGCTCAGAAAAACCGGCTACCTCGCGAGCGACGCGGTGGTCACCGCCGTGTTCCTCGCGGACCAGCTCGGCAAGCCGCTCTTGGTGGAAGGCCCCGCCGGGGTCGGCAAGACCGAACTCGCCAAAGCCGTCGCGGCGGCGGCGGGGGCGAGGTTCGTGCGTCTGCAATGCTACGAGGGCGTGGACGAATCCCGAGTGCTCTACGAGTGGAACTACGCCATGCAGATCTTGCGGGTGCAGACCGGCAACCGGGCGCACAGCGGCGGGAACGGGGGCGGCTGGGAAGAGACGAAAAACGACATCTTCACCGAGGAATTCCTCTTAGAGCGCCCACTGTTGACCGCGATCCGCCAGACTGATCCGACGACGCTGCTCATCGATGAGATCGACAAGGCCGACGTCGAGGTCGAAGGGTTGCTGTTGGAGGTGCTCTCCGATTTCGCCATCACCATCCCCGAGCTCGGCCCGATCGAATCCACCCGCCGCCCGTTCACATTGCTCACCTCGAACGCCAGCCGGGAACTCTCCGAGGCGCTCAAGCGCCGCTGCCTGTTCCTGCACATTGATTTCCCCGAACCGCATTTGGAGCGCGCAATCCTCGCCGAACGTGTGCCGCAGCTGGGCGGTGCTATGGCGGAGCAGCTGGTTCGCGTGGTCGGCGTCTTGCGGGGGCTGAGCTTGAAGAAGCCGCCGTCGGTGGCGGAGAGCATCGACTGGGCGCGCACCCTCATCGCTTTGGGCCAGGGCGAGGGCGCGAAGCTTTCCGACAAGGCCATCACGGCGAGTCTGGGCGCTGTGCTCAAACACCGGGGCGATCACGACGTCGCCCGGCAAGAGCTGAAGCTCTAGCCGTGGCGGGCCCGAAATGGCGGCTGCCCGTGCCCGCCTTGCCCGCTCTGCGCAAAGCGGCGGAGCGGCAGTTCGGAAAGCTCTCCGGCGGGGAGCCGCTCATCGAGCGCGCCGCAACGGAGCCCGCGCCGCCCGAGGCGCCTCCCCCCACGCCCTTGGACGGGGTGAGCGAGCGGATGATGAGCCTTGTCGAGGCGTTGCGGGGCACGGAAGTCGACGTGAGCCCTTCCCAGGTGATCGACGCCGCCCAAGCGTTGTCCGTGATCGAGATCCTCGACCGTGAGCAGCTGCGCGAAGCGCTCGGGGCCACACTCGTGCGGCGCCCGGAGCACCGCCGGGTGTTCGACGGGCTCTTCGAGCTGTGGTTCCCGGAGCGGATCGGCGAAAACGCGGGCGGGAGAGGCGAGGACGAGGTCGTGCTGCCGCTCGACGAGAACGGCGAGATCGATCAAGCGGCTCTGAACGAGACGCTCGCCGAGCTCATGGCGGACGACTCGCCGCAGGGCCGGCGGCGGCTCTCCCGGCTCGTCGCGGCGATCGTGGACCGCTTGGGGCGGTACCAATCCTCGCGCGGCGGCTCGTTCTCCGCGTATCAGGCCACCCGCCGCCTGGAACTGGACGGCCTCGCGGAACGTCTCATCCACGGCCTGCTCTCCGGGTCGGTCGACCCGGACGCGACCGACCAGCGTGTCGCCCAGGCGGACGCCCGTCAGCGTGTCGCCCGCCTGCAGGAGGAGATCCGTCAGGAGACAAGCCGCAGGGTTTCGCAGATCCAGGGCCGCGAGCGGGTCGCGGAGTACTCGATCCGCCCGCCGCTCTCTGTGCTCAACGTGCAGCAGGCGACGAACGCGGAGCTCATGATGATGCGCCGGGAGATCGTGACCCTTGCGCGCCTGCTCGCGAACCGCTTGTCGCAGTCGAGGCGGCCGGGCGCGGGGCAGCGGATCGACCTGCGCAAGACGCTGCACCGGGCGCACGCCACTGCGGGCGTGCCGGTGCGGCTCGTGCGGAAAAAGCCCCGCCCGAAACGCCCCGACCTTGTCGTCCTGTGCGACGTCTCCGGCTCGGTGGCGGCGTTCAGCCAATTCACGCTGTTGCTCGTGCACGCTCTGCGGGAGCGTTTCTCCAGGGTGCGGGCCTTCGCTTTTGTCGACCGGATCGACGAGATCACTCAGCTGTTCGTCGAATCGGCCGATTTGGCGGAGATGATCCGCCGCGCGCTCACCGAGGCGGACGTGTCCGGTTCGGTGGGGCGTTCTGACTACGGCAGCGCGTTCGGCCTTTTTCTGGACCGTTTCGAGGATTCGCTCACCCGCGACACCTCGCTGCTCATCCTCGGCGACGGGCGGACGAACTACCTCGACCCCAATCTGGACGCGCTGCGCGAGATCGCCGGCAAGGTCAAACACGCGCATTGGCTGAACCCGGAATCTGCGGCGGGCTGGGGCAGCGGCGATTCGGAAGCCAACCGATACCAGTCCGTGCTGCCCATGCACGAGTGCCGCAACGGGCGCCAGCTGGCGGAGTTCATCGGCAAGCTGCTGCTGCCGGACGCATAGCCAGGCCGCCGTGCGCCCCGGTCAGGGCTTGTGCGCGCGGAGCAACCAGGCCGGCGCTTTCGAGCGGCCTTTCTCGTCCTTGGGGTACTCCGGGAACACGACCCCTTCGGGCAATGCGTCGTGCATGTTCGCCCAGTCCAGATTCGCGTGGATGAACGCGGGCCGGATCTCGTCGACCGTCCAGTACTTCGACACGAGCTCGCGCAGCTCCGTGTCGTCCACGCCGTTCGGGCCCCCCATCCCTTCGGGGAAAGCGTTTTTGTCGAAGACGAGCACGATGTATTTCGCGCCGGGGGCAGCCGCGCGCAGAATCGAGGAAAGGTAGCCTTCGCGCAGCTCAACGGGCATCGAGTGGAAGAGGGTCGAGTCGATGATCGTGTCGAAGCGGCCGTCGTAGCCGGTGAAGGAGCTGATGTCCGCGGTCTCGTAGGCGGCTTTGTCCGACAGCCCGCGCTTCTCGGCCGCCTTCCGGGCCGCGGCGATCGCAGTGGGGGACAGGTCCAAGCCCACGACCGTGTGCCCGAGCGCGGCGAGCTTGAGCGACGTCTCGGCGTGGCCGCACCCCGCGTCGAGGACTGCGCCGGTGACTTCGCCCGCCTCGATGAGGGCGTTGATCTCCGGCTGCGGCTCGCCGATGTTCCAGGGCGGCTCTCCCTTGAGGTGTTCTGACTCCCCTCGGTAGATGCTGTCCCAATCCGCCACTTGGTTCGCGTCGGTCATCCTGCGTCCTCGTTTTCTGTCGTGGGTGTTGCGCCAGCGCTCACCGGCGAGTATGTCAATTCAGTAGACATAAACGACTCTATGCCTCTCGGCGCGGCGTCCGCAAAGGAAATATGACCGAAATCACTTTTCTGGAGAATAGAGCTCGGTGAGCCGTCTCGGGCCTGGCCCTTCGGCTCGCAACTCGTCCCCCCAGTTCAGCGTCATGCAGCTTTTCAGGGACAGGCAGCCGCACCCGATGCACCCGGTGAGCTCGGCCTGCATCTGTTCGATCGCCTTTCTGCGGGCCTCGAGCCTGTCGTGCCACCGAGCCGCGATTCTGCGCCAGTCGGCGCGGTTCGGGCTGCGGTCCTCGGGCAGGCCCGCGAACACCTCCGCGACCTCCGCGAGCGGGATCCCGAACCTGCCCGCGGCCAGGATGACCGACACCCGGCGCAGGGTGTGCCGGGGGAATCGGCGCTGGTTGCCCGCCGTGCGCGTCGAACGGATCAGCCCAAGGGACTCGTAATAGCGCAGCGCGGACACGGCCGTTCCGGTTCGCTCGGCCACGTCGCCGATGCTCAACAGCTGGTGTTTGACGGCCACCACGCGCGCCTCCTCGGGAGCTGTCCTGCTGGTCTTCGCGCGCCTTGACCTCAAGCGTGCTTGAGCATTTAGGCTAGACCCATGATTCCGGACGGGCAAGGCACTGCGCGCCGGGCTGGCTCTTGGGGCGAGCTGCTCGGCAAAAAACACGCCCCGGCGGCTTTCGTCCTCGCCGCGGGCGTCGCGCTGTACGCCACGAACGCCTACCTGACCGCGAGCCTGTTGCCGACGGCCGTCGCAGAGATCGGCGGCGAGCGTTACTACGCGTGGACCATGACCGCGTTCCTCATCAGCTCGGTGCTCTCCGTGACATCGGTCGGCGCGCTCGTCGGCGCTTGGGGACCGAGGAATGCGTACCTCGCCGCGCTCGCGCTCTTCGGCGCCGGCACGCTCGTCTGCGCGGTCAGCCAGAGCATGGCGGAGATGCTGCTCGGACGGTCGGTGCAAGGGATCGGCGGCGGCCTGCTGTCCGGGCTCGGCTACGCCACGATGCGCTCGGCCTTGCCCGAGCGCTTATGGGCGTACGCCTCGGGCCTGGTGTCCGCGATGTGGGGGCTCGGCACCTTTCTCGGCCCCGCCGCAGGCGGGCTCTTCGCGCAGGCCCACGCCTGGCGCGGCGCATTCCTGGTCCTCTTGGCGGTGACCTCGCTGACCGCTGCCGTCACACCGTTCGCGTTCCGAAGGAGCCCGCGCGCCCAACGGCCCCGAGGATTGCCGTCGTTGTTCTCGTTGTCCCTGCTCGTCGGGGCCGAACTTGCCGCCAGCGTCGCGAGCGCAGCCCCGAGCAGGCTCGGGCTCTGGCTGGCGCTCGTCGCCGCGGCAACGCTCGTGACCGGCTTTTTCTGGGCCGACTCCCGGGCGAAGCACGGCGTCTTGCCGCCCGTCGCCTATGCCCGCGGTTCCACACTGCCCTGGGCCTACCTCGTCATCGGCGCGCTCACCGCCGGGACGTCGGTGGAGATCTTCATCCCCCTTTTCGGACAGCGTCTCGGCGGGCTTTCTCCGGTCGCCGCAGGATTCTTCGGAGCGCTGTTCGCGCTGGGCTGGACACTCGGCGAATTTCCCAGTGTGCCGGTGGTCGGCCCGCGCCGCGTTCGGGCCATCCTCGTCGCAGGTCCGCTCGTGACAGCGGCGGCGCTGGTCCTCGCCGGCTCTTTGCGCCTTTCCTGCGACCGCGCCTTGTTCGGCGCTTCGGTGCTGGTCGCCGGGATGGGCGTCGGGATCGCTTGGCCGCACCTGGCCGTGTTGGTGATGCGCTCGGCAGAAGACCCCGACGAAGGGGCGCGCGGCAGCGGGCATCTCCGTCGCGCAGTTGGTCGCGGGGACCTTCGGCGCCGCGCTCGCGGGATTGCTCGTGAACCTGGCCGGAACGGAGAACGAAACCGCTGTGCGCTCGCTCTTCTACGGGATCGCCCCGATCGGGCTGATCGGGTTCTTCGGCGTCCTGCGCGCCCTTCGCCGGCAGACCTGAACAGCGAATTCTGATACCGTTGCGCAATGCCGTCGACGTCTGGGCCCCACCGCGTGCCTCGGCTTGGCGTCATGGGCGGCACCTTCGACCCGATCCACCACGGCCACCTGGTCGCGGCGAGCGAGGTGGCGGACCTGTTCGGCCTCGACGAGGTGCTCTTCGTGCCCAGCGGCAGGCCGTGGCAGAAGACAGCGGGCCGCGAGGTCACCGAGGCCGAGCACCGCTACCTCATGGCGGTGGTCGCCACCGCCGCCAACCCCGACTTCTCCGTGAGCCGGGTCGACATCGACCGTCCCGGCGACACCTACACCATCGACACCCTTCGTGATTTGCGCGCCCGCAGCCCTGAGGCGGAGATCTTCTTCATCACCGGGGCGGACGCGCTCGCGAATATCCTGACCTGGCAGCGTTGGGAGGAGCTGTTCGAGCTCGCGAAGTTCGTCGGCGTCTCCCGACCCGGTTACGAGTTGTCCTTGGCCGCTCTCGGCGACCGGCTCTCCCAGCTCCCGCAAGGGTCGGTGAGCCTCGTGGAGGTGCCCGCGCTCGCGATCTCCTCGACAGACTGCAGGCGGCGCGCGCGGGAGGGCCGCCCGATCTGGTACCTCGTTCCCGACGGCGTGGTCCAATACATCGGCAAACATCAGCTGTATCGAGCTCGAGAGGATATGAAATGACGGCCAGACCAGAGGCTATCGAGCTCGCGAGGGTCGCGGCCGCGGCCGCCGAAGACAAGCTCGCGAGCGATGTGGTGATTATCGACGTCTCCGAACGGCTGGCGATCACCGATTGTTTCGTCCTCGCCTCAGCCCCCAACGAGCGCCATGTGAACGCCGTGGTCGAAGCGGTGGAAGACGCGCTGCGCCTCGCCGGGCACAAGGCGGTGCGCCGCGAAGGCGAGCGATCTGGCCGGTGGGCGCTGCTCGACGCGGTCGACGTCGTGGTGCACGTCCAGCACCTGGAGGAGCGCGAGTTCTACAGCCTCGACCGGTTGTGGAAAGACTGCCCGAAGGTCGCGTTCGCAAGCCACACCGCCCCGACGGCCCCGCAGGAGGAGGGCACCGGGCAAGCATGAGCGAACGGACTTTGATCCTGCTGCGCCACGGTCAGACCGACTTCAATTTCAGCGGACGCATGCAAGGGCACCTGAACCCCGAACTCAACGCGACCGGCAGGGAGCAAGCGGCGCGGTCGGCCGAGCAGCTCGCGCGGCGCGCGCCGCTGCTGATCGTCACCTCCGACCTGATCCGGGCGAACCAGACAGCGCAAGCGTTGGCCGAGGCCAGCGGCCTGTCTTCGCGTGTGGACGCGCGACTTCGGGAGACCGATCTCGGCGAATGGGAAGGGCGCACACCGGAAGAGGTCGAGCAGGCCCACCCCGGCGCGGTGCGGCAATGGCGCTCGGACCCCAGTTACGCGCCTCCCGGCGGCGAAACCCGACTCCAAGTGGGAGCCCGCGCCTTAGAGCTGGTCAACGAGCTGAAAGAACAGTTCGCGCCTTGGGGCGAGGAATCGCAGCGCCCAGTGGTGCTCGTCGCGCACGCCGGTGTGATCGGCGGGCTCACCGCCGCGCTGCTGGGCCTGCCGGCCGCCGAGTGGATGCAGGTGCGGGGCCTGGACAATGGGGCGTGGCACGAAATGCGCTGGAACCCAGAGGAAGGGCGCTGGCTGCGCGTCGCGGCGAACCAGTCGCCGGCGAACGACCCGCGTTCTGCTTCGGCCGACAATGTCTAAGACGCGGCAGACGTTGCTGGTCCTCGCTGATTCGTTGGCCTACTACGGCCCGAACGGCGCACTCGCCTCAGACGACCCGCGCATCTGGCCGAACCTTGTGGCGGCAGAGCTCGGCTGGCAGCTCGAATTGGTCGCGCAAATCGGCTGGACCAGCAGAGAAGCGTATTGGGCGCTGATGAAAGACCCCCGCGCCTGGGCTGCGCTGCCCAAGGCGGGCGCGCTGGTGATCGCCGTGTGCGGCATGGACAGCTTGCCGTCGCCGTTGCCGACCGCCCTGCGCGAGTCGATGCGCTACATCCGTCCGCCGCGGCTGCGCCGCCGGGTGCGCGAGGCGTATCAGTGGGCGCAGCCCAAGCTCGCGCCCATCGGCTGGCCGATCGCCCTGCCCGCTGGGCTCACCGTCCATTACCAGGAGCGAATCCGCTCTTCGGTCGCCGCCCTTCGGCCCGATCTGCAGGTCGTCGCGACTCTGCCGTCTGTGCATTGCGCGCCGAGCTACGCGAGGGCGCACCGGGGCAGGCCCAAGACCGCGGCGGCGCTCTCGGACTGGGCGAGGAGCCACCGGCTTCGCGTTGTGGACCTCAAAGCCGCCGTCGAAGAGCATGTGTTCGCCGGACGGGGCAACCCCGATGGAATCCATTGGGGCTTTGAAGGGCATGAGCGGGTGGCCGCTGCAATGCTGCGGGCGCTTCGCGGGGAACAACCGCCGGAAACCGCGCTCGCGGGGGGCGCCTGATGACCGTGCAGGTGGTCACCGACTCCTCGTGCTGCTTGAGCCCGGAGCAGCTCCGTGCCAACGGACTGCGCCAAGCCAGTCTGCACCTGTTGCTGGACGGGCGTGACGTTCCCGAGGACGACGCCAGTTTGGGCGAGGACTGGTTGTCGCGGCCAGATCTGTCCACTGCCGCCGCGAACGAGGGAGAGCTCGCCGCGCTCTACGCGCAGGCGCTCGCGGCGAGTTCGGGCGACGGCGTGGTCGCGGTCCATCTCTCCGGTGCTTTGTCGGCGACCGCCGCCGCAGCGCAGGCCGCCGCCGCGCGCTCGAATGGGGGGGTGCTGGTCGTGGACTCGCAACAAGCGGCGATGGGCGTGGGTTTCGCCGCCCTCGCCGCCGCCCGCGCGGCCGCGTTCGGGGCAGGGCGCGAGGAGGTCGCCGAAGCAGCTCGCGCGACAGCCGCCGCGACAGGCACCTGGGGCTTCGTGGACACATTGGACTGGTTGCGGCGCAGCGGACGGATACCGCGCGCGGCATGGTTGGTCGGCACCGCGCTTTCGATCCGCGCCGTGTTGCGGCTCTCGGACGGAAAGTTGCAGATCGCGGACCGCGCCCGCACACGCGACCGCGCCCGCGGCAAGATCGTGGAGCTCGCCCGCGCGCGTTTCGGCGAGTCAGGCGCATTGGTGGCTGTGCGGCATCAGCAGGCCGCCGAGCAAGCGGGCGAACTCGCCGCCGCGTTGTCGGGCGAACTGCAGTTGGCAGGCGAGGTTGACATCGCCCCGGCCAACCGGGTCCTCGGCGCGCACTTGGGGACAGGAGCCCTCGTCGTGAGCATTGCTCCCGCCCAAACCGGTCGATTCGCCTGTGGATAACAGGAATTCGTTCTCCACTGTTCGTTCTGACGGCGAAGAACGCCCGTCCTGAGCCCCTAGCGTCGAAGCCATGAGCAAACACGACGCGTTCGATGAGACGGATTTCTACGACGACGGATTCGAAGAGCCCAGGCGCTCGCGCTGGAAACATGGGGAGCAATGGTGGTCGGGGCGTGTCGCAGCCGCCGCCGCGCTGTGCGCTGTCGGCGTCCTCGCGTTGGCGTTCACGCTGTTCGACGCCACGAGGGAGGGCCCGAAGGCAGCCGCGTATCCGGCGTTGCCGAGCGTTGTTCCGCCGCCGACACAAGCGACCGAGCCGACCACGGCGGCGGCGCAGGCCCGTGAAATCGTGGTGAGCGTCGTCGGAGCGGTCCGGCAGCCCGGACTGGCCCGGTTGGCGCCCGGGGCCAGAGTGGCCGACGCTGTAGAAGCCGCAGGCGGCCTGAACCCCGACGCGGAAGCCGCGGAGTTGAACTTCGCGCAGCGATTGCAGGACGGCGACCAGGTGGTGGTGGGGGCAGCTGTGACTTCGGTGACTCCCGTCCCGCCTGCGCCCAAAGCCTCGTCTGCCCCGCGTCCTGGGCCAGTTCCTGCGGCGACTCGCGCCCCCGCTTCGAGTCGGTGCGACTGCGCCGGGGGGAGCGCTGGCGGGGCTGCGCCGTCTCGAAGCAAACAGACGGACGTCAACACTGCCACTGAGGCAGAGCTCGACATCGTGCCGGGCGTCGGCAAAAGCATCGCCCGCGCCATCGTGCAATACCGCGCGGCGCACGGGCGCATCCGAAACCTCGACGAGCTGGCCAAGGTCAAACAGGTCGGCGCGAGAAGGTTGCAGAAGCTCCGTCCCTACCTGCGCGTGTGATCGGCCCTCCTCTCGGGGTGTGGGCGGGCGCTGCGCTGACCCTCGCGCTCGGCTGGCAGACGGGGGCCGCCGTCTCGGCGCTCGGCGCCGTGTCGATGCTCGCTCTTGCGGCTTTGGCTGTTCGGTTCCCCGCTCTCCACGCTCGCCTCCCGCGCTGGTGCCTTGTCACGTTGGCTCTTCTCGCGGTCTCCGCTGCGGTGGCCGCCGAGCGCGAACACGCCAGAGCGGACCATCCGCTCTCGCAGCTCGCCCGCGGTGCGCTCATAGGGGCGCCGGAGCACGGCGGACTGCTTGTCACAGTGTGGACGACCGATGATCCCCGTCCGATCCGGGGGAATCGCGTCCTCATCCCTGGTGAGCTGCGCTCGCCCTGGACCGGGGCTTCTGTGGTTGTGCTCGCCCCGAGGGGAGCGTACGAGAACCTGGCCCCATGGCAGAGCGTCACCTTTGCGGCGAAGGCGTCGCCGCCGCGGCGCCATGACCTCACTGCCGCGTCGTTGTCCGCAGTCGGCCCGCCGCAAGCGGTCGGCCCGGCGTCATGGGCGGCCACGACGACCGGGGGGCTGCGCCGTCGATTCGTCGTTCTCTGCGAGCGAACGCTGCCCGAGGACGAGTCCATGGTGCTGCCAGCCGTCGTGTTTGGCGACACTTCGCGGATTTCCGGAAAGCTCAAAGACGAGTTCCGAAACGCGGGTCTGACCCATCTGATGGTGGTGTCCGGCGCGAATTTCGCGATTGTGCTCGGCGCGGTGCTGCTCCTGCTGCGAGTGCTCGGCGCAGGGCCTCGGTTGGCTTCGGTCGTCGCTTTTGCCGTGCTGATCGGCCTCGTCCTGCTGGTGCGGCCATCGCCGAGCGTCTTGCGCGCAGCAGTGATGGGCGCGTTGGCCCTGTTCGCGTTGTACGCGGGCAGGCGCGCGCAACCAGCGCATGCCCTCGGCCTGGCCGTCGTCGTGTTGCTGCTCTTCGATCCCGCGTTGGCACTGGACTACGGGTTCGTTCTCTCCGTCCTCGCAACTGGCGCGCTCGTGCGCCTCGCCCCGCGGTGGCAGAAAATGTTGGCGGCCCGGGGAGCCCCGCCCGCGCTCGCGGGGATGCTCGCAGCCGCAGCCGCGGCGCATATGGCCACAGCACCGGTCGTCGCCATGCTCACCGGCGAGGTCAGCCTGGTCGGTTTGATCGCGAACGTCCTGGTCGAGCCAGTCATAGGCTTGGTCACTGTCCTTGGTTGTTCCGGCGCGGCGGCGGCTGTGCTGTGGGAGCCGGCAGGGGAGCTGATCGTCCGTTTCGCAGGAGTGCCCATGACGTGGCTCGTCATGGTGGCGCGGTCGGGTGCGGCCTGTCCTTTCGGAGTGGTTCGCACGGGTTCTGGCGGCGCAGGTTTCCTCATGACCGCTGCCGCGTTGCTGGTTCTTGCCGGGGTATTGTGGCTTCTGACACGGGGAGCCGGTCCACTCGAAGGAGCATTGCCGCATGGCGTCAGCATCATCCACCATCGACGTGCAGGCTCCGGCCGGCCCGATCTCCGTCGAATTGTTCACCCCGCACAACCCGCCGCACGGCCCCGTTCCTGGCGTGGTCATGATCCATGACATCAGCGGCCCGGTGGCTGATTTGCGCAGAATCGCGCAGAAAGTCGCCGATCAGGGATACCTCGTGGCACTGCCCGACCTGTACGCGAGAGGCGGCAAGAGCAAATGCTTGGTGGGAACGGTTCGCGCGATGCTGTCCGGCAGGGGGAGCGCGTTCGACGACATCGCCGCGTTGCGCGCAGCCCTGGCCGCCGATCCCCGGTGCACTGGGCGCACGGCGATCACCGGATTCTGCCTCGGCGGTGGGTTCGCCCTGCTGTTCGCCCCTCGCGAGCAGTTCGACGTGTCCGCGCCGTTCTACCCGTCCAACATGATCCGGGGCAAGCTTCCCAAAGGTTTCGAGGAGTTGCTCGAACGCGCCTGCCCGGTGGTGGCGAGCCTTGGCGGGCGCGATCCCCTTCTCGGCAAGAAGGCCGGGACCGTGTTGGAGCGAGCACTTGCCCGGCACGGCGTTCCGCACGATGTGAAGGTGTACCCCGACGCAGGGCACTCGTTCGCCAATCAATTTCCGGAGCCGGTCGGCACACTGGCCAGAGTCGCTGGTTTCGGGTACGAGCATCAATCGGCCGAAGACGCGTGGGAGCGAGTGTTCCGCTTTTTTGAGGAGCACTTGCTCCCCTCCTCGTAGCGGCTCTCCTCCTTCCATTCGGCCGCTCCCTCCCCTTGCCGGGGGCGTGACGAGGGCGGACCCCCGGCCCTCGTCAGCGGAGAAAGCCTTGTTCAGGGCCGCAGGGGAGCGCTTTGCGCTCCTCAGGGGATCAGGACCACCGATCCGGTTGTTTGCCGTCCTTCAAGGTCGCGGTGCGCCCGTGCCGCTTCCGCCAACGGGTAGCGCCCGGTCACGTTGATCTGCACCACGCCGCGCTCGATCGCCGAGAAGAGCGCGCCGGAACGCCAATTCGTCTCTGCCCGGTCGCGGAGGTGATGCGCGAGGTTGGGCCGGGTGATGAACAGCGAGCCGCCAGCGTTGAGCCGTTGCAGTTCGAACGGGGGCACGGGGCCGCTCGCCGCTCCGAAAAGCACGACGAAGCCCCGGATACGGGTCGCTGCCAGGCTCGCCTCGAATGTCGTCTTGCCGACCCCGTCATAGACAGCGGCAGCGCCCTCGCCTCCGGTGAGTTCGCGCACCCTTGCCGCGATGTCCTCCTCGTAGCTCAGCACATGCGCGGCTCCGGCTTGCCGGGACAGTTCGGCCTTCTCTCGCGTGCCCGCTGTGGTGATGACGCGGACTCCTTTCGCCGTCGCCCACTGCGTGAGAATGAGGCCGACCCCGCCCGCTCCGGCGTGGACCAGCACGCTGTCGCCCGGCTGCGCGTCGTAGCTGGACCAGAGCAGGTAGTGCGCGGTGAGGCCTTTGAGCAGGGCAGCGGCCGCAGTCGCGAAGTCGATGCTTTCGGGCAGACGCACGATAGTGCGCTCCGGCACTGCCGCGTACTGCGCGTATCCGCCGAGAGCGCCGGTCCACGCCACCCGCTCGCCCACAGAAAACTCAGTCGCGCCCGCGCCGACCGAGACCACGGTCCCCGCGCCCTCATTGCCGGGGGTGAACGGCAACGGCACCTGGTACAAGCCGGAGCGCTGGTAGGTGTCGATGAAGTTCACTCCTGCCGCCTCGACTTTGACGAGGACTTGGCCCGCTCCTGGTTCTGGAATGGCTGTTTCGGCAGCCACGAGGACTGCTGGGCCGCCGTTCTCAGTGACTTCTATCGCGCTCATGGTACCCATGCGGTACATTCTCCAACATGAGCGAAACTCCAGCCGAGGAAGCCAAGAAGGACGCTCCCACTGCGGCGAAGCCGACTGTCGGTTTGGGCATTGCGGGGCCTGCGAAGCGTCCTGGGGCGAAGAAGTCGGCGGCGGCTGCGGAGCCTGCCAAGGCGGAGGCTCCCAAGGCCGCTGAGCCCGCGAAGGCGGAGGCTCCCAAGGCGGCTGAGCCCGCGAAGGCGGAGGCTCCCAAGGCGGCTGAGCCCGCGAAAGCGGAGGCTCCCAAGGCGGCTGAGCCCGCGAAAGCGGAGGCTCCTGCTGCTCCCACTGCGGCGAAGCCGACTGTCGGTTTGGGCATTGCGGGGCCTGCGAAGCGTCCTGGGGCGAAGAAGTCGGCGGCGGCTGCGGAGCCCGCCAAGGCGGAGGCCCCCAAGACTGCTGAGTCCGCCAAAGCGGAGCCCGCCAAAGCTGAGCCCGCGAAAGCGGAGGCTCCCAAGGCTGAGCCCGCGAAAGCGGAGGCCCCCAAGGCTGAGCCCGCCCAAAAAAATGAGACAGACAAAAAAGCACCCGAGAAGAAGCGCAAGCCCGCCACAGCGGTGAAAAAGGCGCCTGCCGCCGCTGTGAAATCCGTCCGCTCTTTCTTGGCCGCCCACGGCGGCTCCGGCAATGTCCTGCTTCAGAACATCGGCCAAGCCGGTGTGCGCGTCACTTTGGTCGGCAAAGACGGTGTTCTCGGCGACAATGTGGTTCGGGACATGGCGACGGCGAAAGCCTTGGTCGCGGCTGTGGACGGGCTGGAGGAGCCTGGCGAGTGGACTCGCGATCTCGTCAGCGCCGCAACTCCCGCGCCCGGCCACGCGCGCAAAATGGCCGGGTGGATCGCGAACGCGTGAGATGAAAGGCGGGGGGACTCTGCGCGGCGTCGTCGCGGTGTCGCTTGTGCTCGTCTCGTCCAGTTGTGTGAAGCCCGCGCCACAAGGAGCGGATGGGAGAGCTGCGCCCTGCACGCTTGCTGCGCCCCCTTCCTCCCAGCTGGATGCGCCCGAAACGGTCGTCGCGCAAGAACCTGCGGACGGAAGCCGCTTGAAAGTGGGGCTCGCGTTCGATATCGGCGGGCGGGGCGACACCTCGTTCAACGACGCCGCAGCCGCAGGCCTGGACCGGGCCGTCGAACAGCTGCGGCTGCGCCCGGAGAACCGGGCAGAGCGCTCGCCCAGCGCTGGCGAGGCCGAATCGGACAAAGAGGCCCGCTTGGCCCGCCTGGCACAAGACGGCTACACCTCGATCATCGCGGTCGGCTTCGCGTACGCCCCTGGGTTGCAGACGGTCGCGCAGCAGTTCCCGGACACGCATTTCGCGATCATCGACGCCGCAGTCCCAGGGCCGAATGTCACATCGGTCGAATTCGCCGAGGAGCAAGCTTCTTTTCTCGCCGGAGTGGTCGCCGCCTATACAAGCAAGACCTGCCATGTCGGGTTCGTCGGCGGGGTGGACAACCCGCTCATCCACAAATTCGAAGCGGGTTTCGTCCAAGGCGCGCGGGCCGCGGCGCCAAGGATCGCCATCGAGCGCAAATATTTGTCCCCGGCGGGCGACAACGCTGGGTTCCAAGATCCGGCGAAGGGCCGCATCACCGCGAACGGCGAACTGTTGCGCGGCGCGGATGTGATCTACCAGGCCGCAGGAGCCTCCGGGAAGGGGGTCATCCAGGCGGTGGCCGCGGCAGGAAAGCTCGCCATTGGCGTCGACTCCGACCAGCATGAGCAACAGAACTTGGGCGAAGCCCGGTTCAGCGTCCTCACCTCCGTGGTCAAGCGCGTGGACGTCGCTGTCTTCGATTATTTGCGCGCGGTGGCGCTCGGGCAGCTCGCCGCTTTCCCGAAGCGGTTCGACCTCGCGCTCGGCGGGGTGGGCCTGGCGACTTCCGGTGGCGGGATCGACGAGCTCCAGCCGGTGCTCGCCGCATATCGCAGAGCCATCGTCGCCGGGCAGATCCATGTCGCCGCCACCCGTTCGGAACTGCGCGAATGAGCCCGGTCGCGCTCCAGCTCACCGGCGTCGTCAAACGTTACCCCGGCGTGGTCGCGAACGACTCGGTCGCGCTCACCGTGCAGACCGGGCATGTGCACGCGATCTGCGGAGAGAACGGTGCGGGCAAGTCCACGTTGATGAAAATCCTCTACGGCATGGTCAAGCCGGACGAGGGGACCATCGCAGTGCGCGGCGAGGAAGTCGCGTTCCACTCCCCGGCGCAGGCCATCCAAGCCGGGATCGGCATGGTGCACCAGCATTTCATGCTCGCGGAGAACCTCACTGTCCTCGAAAATGTTGTGCTCGGCGCGGAGTCGCTGCATGGTATTGGCGCGAAGGCGCGGTCGGCCCTGCGCTCCCTCGCGCAGCGTTCCGGCTTAGCAGTCGACGTCGACGCGCGCGTCAGCGAGCTTGGCGTGGCCGACCGGCAACGGGTGGAGATCCTCAAAGTCCTCTACCGGGGCGCTCGCATCATCATCCTCGACGAGCCCACCGCCGTGCTCGCCCCCGCTGAGGCGGACGCGCTTTTCTCGGTGCTGCGCGCGATGCGGGCGCAGGGCTACACCTTCCTGTTCATCTCGCACAAGCTCGGTGAGGTGCGGGCCGTGGCGGACATGGTGACGGTGATCCGACGAGGCAGGACCATCGCCACCGTCGACCCGAAGACTGTGACGAACAGTCAGCTGGCCGAACTTATTGTTGGGTCGATCCCAGACCTCGCCAGGCGTGAGGCGGTCAGGGAGCCGGGCGAGCCGGTGTTGCGGCTCGCCGGGGTCTCGGTCGCGGGGGAGGGCGGGCGGCCTGAGCTCGCCGAGGTGGATCTGACCGTCCGAGAAGGTGAGATCCTCGGCGTCGCGGGCGTGGAGGGCAACGGCCAGACAGCGCTCGCCGAAGTGGTCCTGGGGATGCGCCAGGCCTGCGGCGGCACATTGGAGTTGCGCGACCGATCCGGCGATATGCGCGCGCTTGCGGGGCGCTCGGTTCTGCGGCGGCGCGCAGCGGGCGTCGGGTATGTCGCCGAGGACCGGCACCGGCATTCGCTGCTGTTGCGGCAAAGCCTTTGGCGCAACCGGGTCCTTGGGTTCCAATCGCGCCTGGCCCGTCGGCAATGGCTCGCCATCGGCGAAGCCAAGGCGCAGGCTGAGGACATCCGTGTGTCTTTCGACGTGCGCGCTCCGGGGGTCGCGACGCCGATCGGCGCGCTTTCCGGCGGCAACCAGCAGAAGTTCATCATGGGCAGGGAGTTGTCGGGCGATCCTGTGCTGCTTGTCGCGGCGCAGCCGACCCGAGGCGTGGACGTTGGGGCGCAAAGCTTGCTCTGGGGCAAGCTCCGCGAGGCGAAAGCCGGGGGACTGGCTGTGCTGCTGATCTCCGCGGACCTCGACGAGCTGCTCGCGCTGTGCGACCGGATCGTCGTGCTGCACAGCGGGCGGATCGTCGCTGAGGCGGACCCGAGGACGGTCACCGCGGGCGAGCTCGGCGCAGCCATGACCGGAGGAGCGGTATGAGCAGCCGCGTGCGGGCGGGGCTCGCCGCCATGCGCGCCCCGTCCGCGGCGGCGCTGTTGGCCGTGTCCCTTGCCGCTGCGATCCTTCTGGCCAGTGGGAAAAACCCGGTTCTGGTGGCGGAGACGATGCTGCGCCAGCTCCAGGACCAGGCGGTCCTGTGCGACATCGTGAACGCCGCCGCCGCGTACGCGCTCACCGCGTTCGCGGCCTCGTTCGGCTTTGCGATGGGTTTGTTCAACATCGGCGTCGAAGGGCAGTACCGGGTGGCCGCGGTGACCGCCGCGGTCGCCGGGGCTGAGCTGCCAGCGCCGCCGGGCACGCGCGTCGTGCTCGTCGTGCTGGTCGCGATGGCGGTCGGCGGGGCGTACGCCGCCATTCCCGCCCTGTTGAAAGTGTTCCGAGGGGTGCACGAGGTGATTAGCTCGATCATGCTCAACGCGGTGGCCGTCGGGATTGTGGCGTATATGGCGGGCGAGCAGGGTTGGGGTGTGCTCAACGGCAACAACATCGGCACCAAGGCGATGCCGCCCGATGGCGCGGTCGGCAGTTTCAGCTTCGGCTTCGGGAAGATCTTCGGGCTTTCCCTCTTGGCGCTCGTCGTCGCCGCAGGGTACTGGGTGACGCTCTCACGCACGCGGTTCGGCTTTGAGCTCCTCGCCAGCGGCGAGTCGGGAACCGCCGCGCGCGCGGGCGGGGTGGACGCGAAACGGACGACCGTCGCGGCGATGGCGCTCTCCGGGGCTGTCGCCGGGCTCGCCGCGCTGCCGGAGCTCACCAGCCGCGACCACAGCTACCTGGTCACCTCGACCGCTGGGTACGGGTTCGCCGGGGTCGCGGTCGCGTTGATCGGCCGAGGCCATCCGGTCGGCGTGGTCGCCGGGGCGCTCCTCTGGGCGTTTTTGGACAAGTCAGCTGTGGCGTTGGACGCGGTGTCGGTGCCGAAAGAAATCGTGTTGATCTTGCAGGGGACGGCGGTGCTGGCCGTGGTGATCGCGCACGAGCTGACCCGGCGGTTCGAGGCGGCGCAGGCCCAGCGCCGCGCGCGGACCGCTGTCGGGGGAGCCGCGTGAGCGCAAAAACGTTCCGGTGGGCGCTGCCGGTCAGCGCGGCGCTGCTGCTGGTCTCGGTGACGACGGCGTTGACCCATGCGTATGATCTGACCAGCCCTGGAGTCGTCCGAACCGGGCTGGCCCTCGCCATCCCGATCGCTCTCGCCGCTCTGGGCGGCCTGTGGGCGGAGCGTTCCGGCGTCGTCAATATCGGGCTTGAGGGCATGATGATTCTGGGCTCCTGGGGCGCTGCATGGGGCTCGTTGCAGTTCGGGCCGCTGTTCGGTCTGTTGGCCGCAGCGGTTTTCGGCGCGGCGGGGGGAGCGCTGCACGCGCTCGCCACCGTCACATTCCGGGTGAACCACATCGTTTCCGGCGTGGCGGTCAACTTGCTCGGCGCGGGTGTCGCCAAATACCTCGCGAACCTCGTTTTCTTCCCGCTGTCGAAGAATCCGCGCGAGTCGCCCCCGGTGCAGACGCTGCGCTCGTTCGACGTGCCGTTTCTGCCGCGCTGGTGCCAATCGCTCGCCGAGCGGCATTGGTTCCTGGTGAGCGATCTCGCCGGCGTCCTCGGCGGGGCGGCCAGCGGGCTCTCGGCGCTCACGGTCGGCGGCCTCGCCTTGGTTCCGTTGAGCTTCTGGCTGTTGTGGCGGACCCGGTTCGGCCTCCGGTTGCGCAGCTGCGGGGAAAATCCCGCCGCTGCCGCCTCGCTCGGCGTCAAGGTGCGGTTGTGCCAGTACACGGCGCTGTTGGTCTCCGGAGCCATGGCGGGCCTCGGCGGTGCGGCGCTCGTGGTCGCGCCGGGGCAGATCGGCTACAGCGAAGGGCAGACCGGGGGCCGGGGCTACATCGGCCTCGCCGCGATGATCTTCGGGAACTGGCGCCCTGGCGGTTTGCTCGGCGCGTGCGCCCTTTTCGGCTACGCCGACGGTTTGCGCCTGGCCACCCCTGGCTGGGTGGTCGGGGCCTTCTTGTACGGCGCTGTTTTGGCGTTGGCGGCCCTCGCCGCTGTTCGGCTGTCACGAGGCCAGCGCGTAGCTGGCCTCGTGACAGCGGCGATCGCCGCCGGACTCTGGTGCCTGTACTGGTGCACCTCGGCGTTGCCCAACGAGTTCACCGACTATTTGCCGCATATGTTGACTTTGATGGTCCTCGCGCTCGGCGCGAGCAAGCTCCGGCCTCCGGCGGCGTTGGGCGAGACTTCGCAGTCGGAGCATTGACCTGCCGGATCTTCCTCTGCGGCCCGAGCCAAGCGATCTGCGCTCCGCACCAGTAGACAGGTTCTCCACAAAACCGTAATCTTTCTGTGACCGTATTTCCGAGGAGGATTTTTGGCAACACACGTCAGGCGCACATCGTCCTTGGCCGCGTGCGCCCTTGCGCTGCTGTTGTCCGCGTTCGCCGTCGCGGGCGCCGCTGAGGCAAGCCCTGTGCAAGGCGTCGACCCGTCGTGCGCAGACCCGCAGTCGCAGTACAGCGAGGACGACGACGCCGACGGCGAGTGCTCGGACCCCCAGCCAGAGCCCGCCATCGCCCAGCAGGACCAGGGCTCGCTGTACTCGGCCGCGTCTGCCGAGCTCAGCGCGGGCAATGTGGCGCAAGCGGTGCAGGACTACCGGGGCATTGTCGAGGCCGCGCCGCAGGACGCGAACGCGTTGATGTACCTCGCGGGTTGGTCCACGTTCCTCAGCCAGCAAGGCCTCGGCGACACGGACGACGTGGACCTGTACAAGAGCCAACTGGAAACGGCAGACCCGGCTCGGGGCGTCGATCTGGACCGGATGCTCACGGCGATCCAGTCCCAAGCGTCCGCGCCGCTGAGCGAAGAGGTGCCAGCGGCGGACTCCTTGCGCGGCGCGGCGACGACGATTGTCACGCTCGGCGCAGGGCTGCGCCCAGACGGGTCCATGCCGCAGGTGCTCCTCGAGCGGTTGAAGAAAACGCTGGATCTGGCATTGGCCGACCCAGAGGCTTCGATCATCGTCACCGGCGGCAAGCCGCAGAACGGCCTGACCGAGGCCGACGCGATGGCGGACTGGCTTGTCGGCCAAGGCGTGGACCCCGCGCGGGTCCACAAAGAGGACCGCTCTGCGAGCACAGTGCAGAACGCCCTCAACAGCGCGAGCATTCTGCGTTCGCTCAAACCCTCGCAACTGGTCGTCGTCACGTCGGCGAACCATGCGCGCCGCGCCAGCGCGCTCTTGGAGCTCGTCGCGCAAACCGCCCTGGACCCTGGTTTCGACCTCATCTCTGTGGCGAGTGTGGACCCCGCGCAGGCTGGCTACGACGAGAGCGCAGACCCGCAGGCGGGGGAGCTGCGCGCGATGTATCGGGACAGTTTCAGCGTGGTGCGGCCCGGGATGTAGGGGCGCCTGGGCCGAGGGAGACCGGCGGCGTGCCCGAGCGGCGTCTTTGCGTGCGTCGCCGTTCATGAACGGGAAAATCATTCGACTGCTGTTTGCCGTCGCGAGAGAATGGCCCTATGAGATCGTGCAGCAGACCGGGGCCTTTGTCGTCCGTGAAGTTCCGTTGGTAGTTCTACCAGGGCGTTTGTGGGAGACGGTGTTTATGGGGGAGGGGTGTCTAGCTGCAATCTTGCAAGTTGGTGGCGTTGTCTTGGCTTAGAGTTTTACGGTGCTGCTGCGTACTTGTTGCGTACTGAGAGAGATACGCCTATAAGGCTGCATCCTTCGCTCAACCTAGCCTGATGACAATTGAGCGCAGAGAGCCACGCATGGCCCGGATGAACATCGACGCGCTGAATCAGCCTCACGGGGGATGCTCTACGACCACCCTTCCCGTACCTCGGCGGCATCGTGGGCGTGAGCCAGGGCGGCGGCTGATGTCCTTGCGAACAAGCAGGCAGCCCATAGGGACTGCAACAGGGCGAAGAGCGACACCACTGTCACCGACCTCAGACGACGGTACGTCACTGAGAGGGCATGGGCGTAGACCGCACCTGAACCCAAATGCTCACGACGACAATAACAACCCCCCATTTCAACGCAACGCTCTGACCTGCGGAAATAGAAATTTCTCTGGTGGAAACACCCAGGGGGGATACCCCCCACGGTAGCCCTTCCGCACCTCGGCGGCATAGGCGAACGCCCCCCTTGGAAAAATTCCCCCAAATCGAGTGTCATCCGCTCTCGGCCTCCAACACGCGCATCACCCTGTGGTGCGGACCCGCCACCGATCCGGTCGTGTCCATCTCCCCCAGCGAACAGCGCGCGGCCTCGCGCACCTCGTCCGGCGTTTCGGGGTCGTCGGCCAAGTCCTTGAACTTGCGGACTTTGCTGATGGTGTCGTGGCTGTAGCCGACCGCCTGCGCCGCGACCTCACGGGACTTCGGCTCAGGCTGTAACGCTTGTGCAGAATCTTCACAAGCGTTCTCCCCCTTCGGTTTTCCAGGTGCGGTTTGGCCGTGGGCCTTCCGCTCCTGGGCCACGGGCCGCAGCGCCGCCTCTATCGCGCTGGCCATCGCCTCGGCCTCGGTGGGGGTGAACGGCTTGCGCTGCATGCCATGATGGGACGGGCCGTCCGCTCATGGGGTCCGGTTTCTTGGTTGTCTAACTCGGTTTCGCGGCTCTACGGCGATCTGAGAGCGTTTCCCCTGCTCGGCCTTGGTAGCAGTTTGTGTGTTGCGCTCATAAGCTTATTGCTCGCGGTCACGCTTCGGGCGAGTGACCGGCTATGAGCGCGGCGACCGCGCGTAAGGACGTGTCGTCGGGTCGCCAATAGGGGCCTGCTCCTGGAGGTTCCTGGATATGGTGCCATTGCGTCCCCTCGTAGCGCGACGGGCGTGGGCTAGGGTTCTTCAGGCTCTGTATGAGCACCGCGCGGTCGGCCAAGCTCTCTTGCGATCCTTCCACCGCTTCGATCACCGCTTTGCGTCCGAGGCCGTGACCGATGAGCGTCACCTGCTGGTCTTGCCGCGTCCTTGTGAACGGCAGGGCGCGCAGCTCTTTCCCAAGCAAGCCAGCGGCTGGAGTGATATCGTCGCTTTCCAGAACCAATACCGCCACTTCCCCAGCTGGGTCGAGCACTGTGCGAGCCGCCGCATGCAAGGTGGCCGCGAGTTCGACGTTGCGGCGAAAATCCAACCCTCCTTTCACGAGCGGCAGCTTGTCCGGCACGAACACCCCCAGCCGTGAAGCCGTGTCCGGGTTGCCGACCGAGATTCCCACCATCCCGGCGGGGTCGAAATAGAACAGGAGCAACGCCGGAGCCTCTACGCCGTCCGCGCCAGCCTGCAAAGGCTCCGTCGCCTTCTTGATCGCTTGAAGCCGCCGCAACTCCACCATCGCACTCCCAACCTTTCCGCACAGCCCCACGCCGTACACTCCCACTATGGCCCGAACCCGAACCGCCGCGCTCCTCGCCCTGGCCGTGCTCGCCGCTCCCGCATGCGCCCGCACCACAACAGGAGCCAGCGCCCCGCAAGCCCACGCCGACCCCACCACAGCGCCAAGCGCCCCAAGCGCGTTCCCCGCAGAGAAAATCGACACACTGTTGCTCAGCTTGGACGAAGTCAACAGGATCGTGAGTCCAGACCAACCTGCAAAATATTTCTACCAAAAGCCCGCCGAGAACAAACCGTACTCGCAGGAGCAACCAACGATTACGCCATGCGGCAAGGCATTGGCAATTGGAACGGTTTATTCTGTGGGTAAGGATTGGTCTGCTTACAGGTCAACAGAATACGATGCTACTCAGAATGTCGATATCCGTTTAATAGTAGTCGCGTATCCAAGCGAGCAGCTAGCAGAAGAAGCTTTTTCTCGAATTGCAGGGGGACTCAAGTCTTGCGCGACTGACGACGAGTTCGCGCTTGACGGGGTTACAGGAATTTCTGCGAAGTGGCACTCAAATTTTCCGAGTAGCGAAACACACTCCGTTGCCCTCAAACTGCACGACGAGATAGCCAGAGCTAAAAATGTTTTGATTCAAGTGGAATCATCTGATCCCGGATCAGGATCGGATCACGTATCCGGTGTGATCGAGAAAGTCTCTCAAAGAGCCTCCGCGTAGCCCCCGACCACCTACTTGAGATGGACAACTGTTATTCCGCGACCATCATCAAGGGATGACCTCGTTTGCATATGCACAGGAGTTCCTGACGTATTTGTCTCTACCGTCACGCCGTTACCCATGTAGATCGCCACATGTTCACTCCCTTTCGGTCCGTAATAAACAAGGTCTCCAGGCTGCGCCTCAGATGGTGGCACAACCACCCCGGCAGGGTTTGCGCCGCTGGTTATCTTGCTGAGCTGGGCTCCGCTATTATGGTCGGGGTCATAACCTGTCGCCTGGAAGACCGAATACTCGGCCAATCCGCTGCAATCGAAGCCCTTATGTTCGTAATCATGGCGTGAGTCGCCAAAACCTTGATGGAAGACGCCGTTCCTGTCTGTGTAGCTGTCGCGCGTGCCTGGTTGACTCGTCCCATTTGGCCCACCGCCTCCCCACACGTATCGAGTGCCTTGTTGCCTTGCGGCAGCGCCGATGACCTTTAACCCCTTGTCGCTCACTGACTCCGGGTTCGGGTAAGCCGCAGGGATTTCACCTTTCGGCCGCAGCGAGCCATCGGGGTTCTTGCCCGCCAAATAGTCTTTCCAGTTCTGATCCCTTTGCGCCCCTGGGCCAGTGGGCGGGTACCCTGGCGGGTTATCCGCGCCGGGCACATCCGACTTCCACCCCGGCTCGGACGGGTAATCCGCTGGATCGCCCGGAGCTTTGGGCACCACGTAGCCGGGGTCGCCTGGTTTTGCGTTCGCGCCTGGAACATGGTCGCCTGGTTGGCCTTGGTCATGCTGTTTGTCGTCTGGCTGCGGCTGGTCGGGTTGCGCTGGTGGTTGTTGCGGGTTTGGGGTTTGTCCGAGGCCGAGCTGCGGCATGGGGGATTCGTAGAGGGCTTGGCGTGCTTTGGCGATGTCGCCCATGGTCTCGTGGTCGGCTTGGTCGAGCGCTGTCAGAGCGCTGCTGAGCCGTGGCTGGAGTTGTTCTTGGGCTTGCGCGCGGTGCATGTTCGGGCGTTGGGTGTCTTGGAGCTTCCAGTCGTCGCTGACGGTGAAGCCCTGGCTTTGCGCGTCCTGCAGCACATCTCGCAGCCCTTGGACGGCGGGCGCCAGTTTTTGCGCCCCGCTTGTGTACGCATTGGCCAGCCCGGCCAAAGATTCGGAGAAGGCGCGCAACGATTTCGTGTTCACGCCCATCTGCTCGCCCAACGCCGTGCCGAATGTGCCGCGTATATGCTCGCCCAACGCTTTCCCACGGCCTTCCGCGTCGTCGCTGTCCTTCTGCGCCGTTTGCGTCATCGACCGCAAAGCGTCCCCCTGCTGGCCCAACCCCGCAGGGTTCCACTTCTCAAACTCAGACTTCGACGGCCTCGCCATCACTCGCCTCCCTGTTTCACACCAGACGGAATCGGTACACTCTGCATATCAACCTGACTATGACGGAGGATCCGATCATGAAACGCAACTTCTTCGCCGCCGCTGTGGTGACGATATTCGTGGCTGGGCTTGGGGCTTGCCAGAGGAGCGCCCCGGCCACCCTTACAGCTCATGCCGAACCCGCTGCCAGCTCGAATGAGATAGGAGCGTTCACGGGGGACTGGGAAGGCCACGGGGGCGGCGTGGTCATCGATGAGTCCGGGCATGGTGTTCGGACTATCCATAACGGCGCGAGCGATCCAGGGACGAAAACGACCTTCACCATCACGGGAGTGAGGCGGATGGGCGATGGAATTGTTGCGGACTACTCCGCTGACAGTGGGTCGGGGAAACTGACATTTTTCTGCACGTCGGACGGGGGCAATCTCAACAGGGGTGATTTGCTTATGGACTCGTGGCCGCTCCACGCCGAAACTGCTGGTTCGGGGCAGGCTAATGACGACTCGGTCATCCAAGCCAAGCGAGACAAGTACTGCATAGCTCAGCGCTCCTGAAAAGTCAAAGTCCTTGTGCGAAATTGGATTCATCCGACACCCAGTTGCCCGGCGAGGTCTTCCGCGCCTTGCCACCATTGCTTATAGTTCGAACCTGACGAATCAAATGACCCCTGGACCGCTTGCGCCGCTGCCCAAGGGGTCATTGACTCATAGTTCACCGAACTCAGCCCAGCATTGGTCTTTCCGTCAGGATGCACGTACCCCTTGAAGAAGCGATCTGCGGCAGTGTGGGGGTCCATCATGTTCGGAATATCATCTCCCCATATTCCGACCTGCTGCTGGAATATGCCGATGGAGTTGTGATCGCTGCCCAAGATCGGTGTGCCGTCTGGATTCTTATCTGCGTACTGTTGCGATTGGGGGAACTTCACACTGCCGTAATTCTGGAGTTTGCCCTCGTCTAGCGCGGTCATCAATGCGATTTCGATCCCTTTTTTGCTGACGCCTAGTTTCTTGCCTTCTTCAACTATGGCCTTCGCGTTTTTCACTTGATCGGGGTTGAGCTGCATTTTTTGCCCGTTCGGGCCTGTGATAGAGACCGGGCCGTCTGGTGTCGGCTGATCGCCTGGAGGCGTTTCATTGGCCGGGGGCGGCTGTTCATCGTTTGGTTTGCCTTCTGGGCCGGGTGGGTCGCCGCTGGTGTCGATTTTCAGTCCTGCGGCGTTGGCCTCGTCTTGGCCGGTGATGGTGGCGACGGCGTCGAGGACTTCTTTGGCGACTCTGGGGGGCCAGTCGGCTTGGGCTTGGAGGTGTTGTTTGAGCGTCTGCTCTACCTGCGTGGTCTCGGTGGCGGTGTCCGAGCCTGGGAGCGCTTGCCCGACGCTTTCCGAGAGCGACACTTTGCCGACCAATCCGGCGAGGGACTGGCCCACGCCGATGAGCCCTTTCGCGCCCGCCCGCGCCTCGTCCACATCCAATTCCATCAGATCCAGCCTCCTTGCAATTGCTCTGATTCGTCGCGTGCGCCTCGTCCGATGACGTCGCGGGTCGATTCGGCGTCTTGGGCGACGCTGTAGTGCTCGTAGGCTGTGTCGGCCAATTCTTCCGCGTCCAGGGTCCGGTCTGCCGCATGGGCGCTCAAAAGGATTTCGAGGATGGCGCACACCCTGGCGGCGTAGAACGGGGCGGCGTAGGCGGCGACCCCGCCAGCGGGGAGCACGGTGTCCTCGTCCATCAGCCCGCCTGAGACGGGTCCGAGGCGTTCCTCTGCGACACGGCGCGACTGGGCTTCCCTAGTGAGGAACCGCGCCCACTCCCGCACGGGGCCGATCCAGCCCCAATCCCCGAACCCGGCCTCGAACCCGCGCACCATCTCCGAGAGCTTCGGGTAGTTCTTCTCCACCTCGCCCAGCCTGGCCGCGTCTCGCAGCAGGGCCTTGGCCGCGTTCCAGCGCTGCCACGGATGCAGAGATGCGGCTTGGGCGAGCGTTCCCGGCAAGACTGCCTCCGCGCGATGCACGCCCGCGCCCGACTGGCCTTGCCCGCTCGGGGGCACGCGCTCCGCGAGCGCGGCGCCCCGCGCTACGACGAACTCCGCCACACGGTCGCCTATCGGCTCGCTGCTCGCGACCGCCAAGAGCTGCACGCCGCCGTTGCGGGACTCGGCCAAGCGCAGGCAGTGCCCCGCAACGATCCGCGCGGGATTACAGAGCCCCTGCCAGCCCATCGCGTCCGCAAGCGGCGCGGACGGGTCGAACACCAGCCGCACGGCCTGATCCCACCGCACCCCGGCAGGGATGTGGCCCAACCCCTCGTTGCTCGTCGCGAACAACACCACCTGCCCGCACACCTGGAACACCCCGGCAGCCCAACCCACCCCAGGATGAGAACCGGACTGCGCCGCTAAAGCCCCCACAACCCGCACGGCGCGCGAGAGCCCGACCCCCTGCGGCGAATCAGCAGACGGCGCGGCAGGCCGAGCCGGAACTGATTGGCCCATAGCGGCACCGTGCGCCGTCGCCCGCGCCACGACCACGCGCTGCTGCTCCTCGGCCCGCAGATCCTCCTCCTGCTCTTCCAGCTCCCGCAGACGCGCGTCATGCCACCGCTGCACGCTGCTACGCCCCAACGGGTCGAACCCCTTACCGCCCCTGCGATGACGCGCCACGCTCCTACCAGCCCCCCGGCACGGCCAGGGGCACGATGCAACCACGCACTGCCTCTAAGGGCGCGTGGGGCGACACGACCATCCGGCACCTTTCAGTAATTCCGTGCCGAGACACACCGAACCATTGCCTCGGTGTTGCTGGCGAGTATTGCGAAGAGTGTAGCGCCAGAACCATCCGGCGGCAACTCTGGACACCCATAAATGATCGAGTGGGCTCTCTGCGGGAAAGAACATTTGAGACCGTATGGATGAACGGTCTATGACGAAGTTCTGTGACAAAGCGGACCGTGCTCAGAAGACTCGGTTCCCATGCTCGACAGCGACCAAGCCCCGCTGCGATGACCCGCAGAGTCACCAGAGGATTCCGACCCGACCTGCTCGCGAGCATCCGCGTCAAGAACGGTTTGGAGATTGTGGACCTCGCCCGTCTCGCCCAAGTCCCAGCCCAAACCATCCGCGACTGGGAGAACGGCAAGACCACGCCGCAGATCGACACCCTGGTCAAAATCGCCTCAGTGCTCAAACGGCCCATCAGCTCCCTGGTGAGCGTGCCCAAGACCCAGCGCAAGCTTTCCGACCTGCGTATTCTCGCAGGACTCACCCAACCTCAGCTCGCCAAAACGCTCGGCATCTCCACCAGCAGCTACGGCGAACTCGAACGCGCCATGCGACCAATCCCCGAACACCTCCTCGGCCCTCTCTCATCCACGCTGGGAGTCAGCCCAGGCGAAGCCCAAAAGGCATGGCTCAACGCAAAGAACCGGGCACCCGGCACCCCGGCGTGACAGCGCGGACGCGACAAACTCGTCTCACAGACCCAAACAAAGGGGCGTCAAGACCCGCTCGCCGCCCCATCACCCTCTCTGGGCCGTCCTTCGACCAATGGCATGGGCAACAATTTCCGAAAACCTGACACCACGCGAGGAAGGCTGACCGAGCGGTCGGCGTCATCGCCCCCAGCGATTCCGACCCCCTACCCCTGGTGTGTTTGGGATCCGAGGCTGGTGCGCCGGTCGTGGCAGGGATTGCGCGAGGCGTGTCCGTTTGTGAATGATCGGTTTTTGTGCACCGAGGGCTCTGCGGGCGCCGGTTCTGCGGCGCGGGCGTTGTTCTGCGGCTTTGTCGGCCCATTCGGCGAAACTTTTGGCCTCCTCCAGGTTGTGGGCCGCTTTCCGCCTGTACTTCCAGCTCAGGCCGAGCAGCGCGGTGAGCGCTAACGGCGCGCCGTCTATATAGAGGAAGAACTCGGCCACGCCGAGCCAGCCGTGTCGTATGTGGTCCGGGCCGTTCACGAAATGCCGCCATGCGACCAGGGCCACTGGCGTGACCAGCGCGCCGAGGGCTAACGTGGCGATGGTCGCGCAGAGCTCCCTGTTCTCAGCCTTGGAGGTGGCTTGCGCCGCGAGCACGCGCAGCTGCGGGCGGGTCATCTCATCAACGCTGTACCCGCCGAGCCATTCGGAGCCCCCGCGCTGCACGTCCAGCGCTGCGACATCCTCAGCGTCGAGATGCACGAGGTAGTGCGGCCGGAAAGGCTTGCCGGGATGGCGTTTCCGCCACCGCGCCTCGGCCTCGGCGCGGCGACGGTGGTTGTCCGCGCCGAGCCTGCGGCAAACGCTCAACCCCCGTGCAGCCTGCCAGAAAGAGAAGAATCCGCCCGCAGCGTAAACGGCGATCACCAAGGGCAGCCACCAAGGGCGTCCAGCTCCCGAAAGCAGGAGACTGAACATGAGAACCAACGCCCCGGTCGAGCAGACCAAGCCGAGCAGAACCATCCCCGCCGTCAGCCACGCGAAATACCGCCGCGTCCGCACGCCCACCCTTGCCGAAGCATCTATCTGGACTTGCCCGAAGAGCTTGCGGACAATCTTTCGCGGCCACAGAATGCCCCTGCGCCGCCAAACTCGGGAAACCAGGCCCTTGCCATCGTGTTCGCTCATACGCATGAGTATGAGCTTTGGCGCCGACAAACCCCTTTGCGCCACAGTGCGCCAAGGGCCAAACTCGCCTGAAAACGTGGCGCGAATCTCCTCACATCGCCCCACGCAATCAGGGCTCCGCGCGTTCGGGGGGGTACCGGGAACAGCGCCGGGTTAGGTTCCGGGGTTTTCGCCGGGGGGCTCCCCCCAGGGGGTGAATAAATATTCACGAGCTACCCATAGCGTGGTTAGACTCATGCCTGCTCGACCCGTGTCCATTCGCCAGTGGTGAGCACCTCGATCTCCCACACGCCAGGATGCGCATTGTCCAACACTTTCACCACGGTGTGGACCACGGTGAAACCGGCGTGGGTGACGCGGACCATGGCGTTCCCGCCGCCGAATTCCATCACGAGGAGGGCGGGCGTGCTGGCGACGTCGAGCTTGATCCGCGCCTTGCGGGGCTCGTGGATCTCGCTGACCGGGACCAGGGCCTGCTCGATGCTCAAATACGCCGAGTACGGCAGGTCCCAAGTCTGTCCGCCGACGACGACCCGCACCCCGTCGCCAAGGGACGGCGCAGAATCGGCGGCGCTCACGCCTCGATGCTACCGGTCATCTGCCGTTGACAAGGTCGTTCTGCCAGGCGATCAGCACGCCCATGACGAACACGCAGAACGCGCCGCCGCCCACCAGGATCGCAAGCGAAACGGCCAGAGTGGTCCTGACCTTCCACTTCTCCGCCCGGCTCGTGGCATGTTTCCTGGCAGCGAGAGCCCGAAGCAGGGGCACGATGGACGACAAGACGGTTGCGGGGGGCGTGAAGAACGCGATGGTGGCGCTCAACGCGTAGTTCGAGGCGCGCCCGAGAAGCACTGCGACGAGCCAACCTCCGAGGAGCACCACGAGCGGAAGGACCGTCGCCCTGGTCGCCCGTTCGACCTTTTCCGACGACTCCTCGGACGTGGTGTCCCGATGGCTCGGCTCGGGTGCGGCCTCGTCCTGCCAGTCGTCCACCAGTACGATCCCGGCTGCTTTGAGCTTACTGAAATCGACCTCCTCGTCCTGCGAGAGAGTGTTGTCGATGACGAGCGCGATGTTGACGGGGAAAGCCCGCATGCCCTCGTGAAGCTGCATGCCAGCGATCCTGCTGGCGACCACAACCGCGTAGATCCTGACGAAAGCGCCATCCCCGTCCTCGCCCAGGAACTCCGCTTGAGCCCGCCCGAGTACCGCAGTGTCAGAGGTGCGGTACTTCAGCGGCTTCTGCAAAAAGGCGAGAACATAGTCGGGACGGTCCGATCCTGGGATCTCGCGCATCAGCTTCGCGTCGACCGGAAGGTCGCCTGGGTCCAGGCCAGGGATGACCTCATCGTAATCGGTGATCGTGAATCCCGCCATGCGGGAAGCCTAGCAACCTTCTGGTCAGCACGACAGCTCTACCACTGCCGCCCGTGCCGCTCAGGCTGCGACCTACGGGTGCCGTTGCCTCGCTCTAGGTTGCACCCGAGGTGCATGGCTCTGAGCTCTCCGAGGTTGTCGCCGCCCAAGCTGACCGGCACCACATGGTCTGCGCTGCCGCTCATAGGGTCCGGGTATCTCACATCGGGGTCGATCCACTGCCCGCACCAAGAGCAGGTGTCTTGCTCACGCAGGGTCTTCGCGCGTTTGCGGCGGTAAGCCCTGTGACTGGTCCTAGTGCTCGCCATAACCCCTCGTGGTCGTGCGCGGGACGGCCATGCTCGCTCTGATCGCCTAGCTCCGAGAGCCGACACGCCGACAGCAGACAGGCGACACGCCGACAGGGCTCGTTTCCAAAGGGCGAGCAGGACTCGTTCTGACCCGCAGGCAGCCGACACTTCGCACCAGCGAATGTGCCGATTTGCAGATGTCAAGGGTTGAAATCCATATGGATTTCGACCCTGGCGCGCTCTGTCTCGACGTGTATATGGTTAGCGCGCCCCAGAAAGGCTCTGGGGCGCGCTAACCCGAGGAGGTGACGCCGAGATGATTCAAGTACTTGAAATTGCAATCATCATGGCCATCATCGGGATGGTCCTTGCTTTCGCAAGCAAGGTCATCCTGATGTTCCGCAATCTGCGGTGAGGCCATGACCTCAGTTCGGTGGCCGACGGGCCAACGTCGGCCACCGAACCCGCAGGCTCGGAACATCGCGCACTACGCGCCCCTTCATGCATAGCACAAACCGCTATATTTAGAAATAGCAGAAAAACACAAAACACAGCGGATCGCGCACAACGCCCGTTCACGCAGCTAGATCCTGCTTCCAGCCCAGCGAACAGCATCAAGACTCACGCGGTCGGCACCGCTCAGGCCAGCAGTCCCGCTTTGCCCAGCTCCTCGTAAAGGATTCGGGCGAACCGCTCTGCGTCCTTGCCGTCGAGATGGTTTAAGAAGCGTTTCCTCTGCGGAGGAAGGGTGAACTTATCGAGCTCGCCCACCCTGCCACCTAATCTGCGGACAGCCTCGAACAACGCCTCCTGCACCCGCTCCGGGTCCGCGCCGCCCACCCGCTCCGGGTGAATGCTCTCAAGGTAGCCGCCGCTCATGGCTCTGCCAGGCACTTGGCGGAAGAACCGCGCAGCCGCGCGGGCAGAACGAGCCGAGCACGGCACCTCTGGATGGCGCACAATCACCGCAGGATCGAACGGCGACATCGAAGTAGGTGAAACACAACCTGGCCCCCTCTTCCGCGCAACTGAGCGGTCCCCGGCATTCCTGGTACTGCCCTGTGGAGTCTAAGGCGACAGTCGGGGGTGGCGGGTGGTCTCGGAGGGTTCGCGGGCAGGTGCGGTCAGGAGGCGGCAAGCAGAAACGACGCAGTGAGTGCTCGGTATAACGAAGCCCTGAGGCGACGACGCGGTTGTAGCGATCGAAGGCGAAATACCTTATTGGGTTGGGGTTGACGGCGGACTAGAGGGAGTCGCGCCGGTCTGAGAAGTGGCTGAATCGCCGCATTTGCCGCTTGCGCGTCGATCAGCGATGATCTGATCGACAGGCTTTTTGATCTCTGCCCGAAGCTCGTCAGTCGCCGCGACAAGCCATTTGCCGTCTTCGTACACCATATTGAAGGTCACTTGAATGCCCATAGTCCCAACGCGGACAACCGCGTGCTGGCTGTCGTCCAATCGCACTCCCACCGCTTTCAGCGGCAGATCCTGCATCGAGCTGCGGCAAGTGCTGTTCAACCTGACGTAATCCGCTTGGGAGATCACATCGCGAACTTCCTTGTCGTACAAGAGCCAGACCCCCGCTAGATCGTTGGCTGAACGGCGGTCGGCATACTCCTGTGCGGCGGCAGTCGCGGCTTCGAGTGTCTGTGGAACGGCGGCAGTCGAGGGCGTCTCTTGATGGGAGTCGGGGCGACCCTGCGAAACCGATCTGTCACACGAGGTCAGCAGCGAGGTCAAAAACAGAAGCATCGTGGCGGCCAAAATGCGAGGCATAGCCAGTAACTCTAGCTTCGGTGTGTTAGAAGCGGGACGTGCCCCGGCTCTCCGGCTGGTGCGATATCGCTTCACATTCCCGCGATGACGAAAGCGTAGCTGCCCGCATCGGCTGGAAGGCCGTGTTTCCAGGGTTTTCACGCCCATTCTCGCAGTTCAATCAAGCTCGGGCGTTCCAGAAATCCCAGGATCCCGTTCCGGGACGTTCTAAGCCATACGCGCTGAACAGGGCCTCAACAATTTCCAGCCAGTCCCATCGGGTACCCTAGCATGAAGAGGAACGCCCCTAGTTCAAAGGCGATTCCGACCCATCCCCGATGCTGCTGGCCCCATCCTGTGAAGGCCGTAACCGCGCCGTAGAGAACTCCCACGAACAGGAGGGTTCCGCCGAGAGCTAAGAATGACCAGCCAAGGGCGGATAAGGAGAAAAAGCCGCTGAGTCTTGGTCCCTAGCCGCTCTTCCGGCCGGAGATCGGCTGGAGCCCTCAGCCTGGGCCAGAGGCTTTTCGCATACCGAGCCCACCGTGACGGCCTTCTTCTCCTACTCGTGTGATCGACTCCAGAACGCTCTGACATTTCTTTCATGCCCTGGAGTATGGGAGAGGGGCACCGATAACACGCAACGGCCGAAATCCACGGCCCAGCCCCGTCTAGTTGGTCTTGGCCCTTACTGCGCCCTGCTGGTCACGAGAGCCCGCCATCCTGGGCCGTAGGCGGTGTGGACCTGCTCCCATTCGGTGATGCGCGTGAACTCGTCCGTGCCGAGATCCTTGTCCGCTTCGGTGATGTCGCGGGCTGTGGTGGGGATGGCGTGGGCGGCGTCGAGCACCGCGTAATAGTGGTCGGTGTCCAAGGGGAAGAGGACGATCATATGCTCGCCGCCTTCGGCGAGGCCCTGCTCGTAGACGACGGCGTGATAGAGGTCTGAGCCGAGTCCGGATGGTTCGAGCGTCCCGCCTGTTCCCATGCCCCTGATCCTAGCGCCGTTCAGGTCACAGACATCCCGTTCGCCTCGCGCCGGGATTGGTTCCGGGCTGTTTGGAGGGCTCTCTCCCCCCTCGGGGGGTGAATGTTTATTGACCTGTGCGCGTATACGCCTAGGTCAGTTGGGTTTGTCGTACTGCTTTTGCAGTTCGCTCATCGCGCTCATGTAGACGGCGAAGAGGCCGCAGCATCCCAGCACGAACAACAATGAGATCGCCAGAGCGATCCTCACTCGCCGTTTCGCCTGCGGGCTCTTGGCGTCTCCCCAAGCTGCGATGGTCAGCGCGAGGGAGACCACGGCGAGGAAGATGCTTATCGGGACGGAAAAGAAGACGAGCCGGTTCCGCCATCCCGAGATCGGCCCGAAGCGGCCAATGAGCCATCCCGAGACGAGTACCACCACCGGGAGGGACGCAGCCCACGAGGCCAGCACAACCGACTTCGGCACTTGATCACATCCGGAAGGCTCTGCGTCCAGCGGTGGCTCGTGCTCAGGCATGTTCGACACGCTACCCGCCGCCACCCGAACGGGCGTGGCTGTGGTCCGCGACCACAGCGGTGATTCCAGGCTGCTCGACGGGCCATCGGGGTTCAGGGGAGGAATATGAGGATCACGAACCAGGCAAGGAAAGTGATCGGTGGTTGGAGCAGCACCACCACGAGCATGGACGAGAACCAGACATCACGGGTATTCAGTCTGACCACGGTGCCGCGAAGCCCTCTGTAGCCTGTCTTCGACAGCTTCAGCCAACGTGTGAACGGCGTGGCGAACATCCATCGGGTTTTGCGGATCGAGGCCCTGGCGGCGGGCCAATACGCGTCTCGTGGAGCATGTTTTAGGTCAGCGGCCACGTCCGTGCATTTGGCGAAGAAGACCGACAGCAACGCGCAGAAGACCACCATTCCCACGGCTGCGAATAATTTCAGCCGGTACTCGTCGTGGTTGTGATGCCTCGCCGCTCCGGCGACGTTCACGATCTTCTGGATCGTGATGCCGGCCAAACCCAAAGCGGCCCACTTCAACCCGGAGAAGGCCGTGCGATAATGCTTCGCCCCGATGGACTTCTTCCAGTCGGGCGCTTCCACCCCGTACACCGTGAGAGCTACCGCCAGGGTCAACGTCGCAGACCGGATCAAGTAGAAGAGCACCCAAAAGACCATGACCGCATAGGCGACCACCCCGAAGACGGTGGTCGACTGGTCCTGCCTAGTAGAAGGCGGTGCCGTGGCCAGCCAGAGAAGCCCGGCGATCAATCCTGTCCCGACGACGCCGAGGATCACGTACGCGACGAGCAGCTTCAAGCCCAGGAGAACTTCCCACCAGCTGGGACGTTCCACCAAATCAGCTGCTCTTGGACTGTCCTTCCCGCTCATAGGCCAATGATGCCAGACCGGGCATAGGAAAGGCTTCGTGCTAGAACATGCCCCACCGCCGATGCTCGATGGCCCGCTTCCCTAGGGGTCAGCTCGCGGCCCTCCCGTTCGCCTCGCGCCGGGTATGGTGCCGGGATCTTGGCGCGGGGGCCTCCCCCAGGGGGTTAGCCCGTGCGTCTAGAGTTCGCGCGGCTGGCGCGTTTGTTGAACGCTTCTCTGCGCTCGGCTGTGATTGGCTGGTGCCACTGGCAGAGGCCGAGTCTCCGGTCGATGCGTCGGACAAGCTCTTTGTTGCAGACCGCGCAATAGTCGTGGTCCTCGTCGCCCGAGTGGTCTTGCCCAGTGTTGCCGTTTGCTTTTTTGAGCGCGCATTTGACGTGGGTCACGGTGTTGCCTTCGACGGGCTTGCCGCATACGGCACAGGCGACGAACCCGGTTCCGGAGTCTTGCGTGGTCGTGCCGCCGTGCTCGTGGCCTGACTGGACCGACTGGGCTTCCAGGGCCTCGAATTCGACTTGTTCTCCCTGCTCGGAGGTTGTTTGTGCAGTCGGGTCCCCAGTCGGGTCGTTGACCCAACTGGGGAGGGCGTGTTTTCCCTGCTCAGCGCCAGTCGGTCCAGTCGGGCCACCGCCCGCGCGCGGCACGGACGCTTTCGGGTGGCCCGACTGGGGGAGGCTCCAATACGCGACTCGGGGGAAGCCTTGTGTGTCGGAGACGACGTGGATGGCTTTGGCCGCGCGTTTGAGCGCCGTCTCGTTGATTTTGACCTTGTGGGCCTGGGTCACCACCTCTTGCCTGAGGACCGGCGCACCGGCCTTTTTGAGGTAGTCCCAAAGCCAGTCCTTGGCCTCTGCGCGCTCCTCGCTGTCCTCGTCCCCGGCGAGGAGGTCTCGCGCGTCCAGGTCGGTTCCGCCGTGCCAGCGCACGCGTCCGACTTCCATCGGCCCGTCGTCGGTCTCGATGACGGCGGCGACGATCTCGGCGGAGAGGGAGAGTTTCCCTTTGACGTTGTTGGCTTTGGTGTTGGTGAGCACCAGCCGCTCGGTCTCCCCGTGGACGGCGACGGCGATCACCGAGCGGGGCACTGTGGAGAAGGCGATGGAGCCCAGCATCAGCTTCCCGGTGTCGTTGCTCTCCCGCTTGCCGAAGTGGCGTATGCCGAGGATCGCGCAGCCGGTGTCCTGCGCCAGGCGGATGAGCGGTTCGAGGTAGCCGCGCACCCGCATCTCGTCGTTGCCGTCCAGCCGCCCCCCGGCCAGGACGGTGGCGGGGTCGAGCACCATCAGCGCCACGCCGCGCTCCTCGATCAGCCCGCGCAGCCCTACCAGGTCGATGGCGGACTGAAGCGGTGCCCCGGTCTTCTCCACCGAGGGGAAGAGCACCCTGTCCAGGTCGGCGCCAGCGGCCATCAGCCGGGGCTTCACGACGCTGGCGAGATCGTCCTCCACGCCCAGGAAGATCACGCTTCGCGGCTCGCCGCACACGCCGTTGGTCACCCTCGCCGCGAAGTCCAGGGCGACGGTCGACTTCCCGATGCCCTCCCGGCCCGCGATCACGTTCACCGCCCCCGCGAGAATCCACCCCTCGAACAGCCACCGCAACTTCTCAGCGCGTATCTCGGCGGCGGTCACCACACGCAACGGACGCGCGGGCACAGGCCGCTCGCGTTCCTCGTCCTCGCCGTCCATCCGCTGCTCTTGCACAGGCTGATCGGGGGTCGGCGCGATGCCCGCGCCGACCCCCTCGATTCCTTCCATGCTCATCCGCGTTCGATCCCGCACCACTTCGCGACACGCTCGGCCATGCCCCGGCGCGGGCCTTTCTGCCACCACATCCCGCGCAGAAGGGGCTTGTCCTCCCGCGCGACCATCGGCGGCAGCCCGTGCGACTCCAAATGCTCGAACGCCCGCACGGCCACGTCGACCACACGCCCGTCCGGCTCGCCCGAACCCCTGCCGCAACGGCACCGCCACGGGTCCGAACACCCGCACTCGAACGGAGCGAGCCGGCACGCGGCGTCGCGGCGGCGGTCCAGCCCGGATCGGGTCGCCCGCCAATCAGCGCCCCCGTGAGGGCCATCATCGGGAAAAGCAAGTGTTACCATAGGGAAGAGTCCTCTCTTAAGGTCTCGAAGAAAGTTGTTTTCATCTGCATTGATGCGGCTTTCCGACCGCGCGCCCCGCTGTGAGGCAATCCCGCCAAGAACGTCCTCAGAGCAGGGCGCGCGGCCATCCAGCAAACTCGCTCACGCCACAGCACCACCCCCCTTCCGAGTCGCCGCCTCACGCTGCTCCAACCACTTAATGCAGCTGCTCAAGCGGTAGACGATCCGCCGTTTCGACAGCGCGAACGACGGCGGAAAGTCCGGGTTGTTCGCGTGACGTGCCCACCTCAGCGTGGACATCGGGATTCCGAACCGCTCGCTGACTTGTCGCGTGGTCAACAGTTCGTCCGAGCGGTACGGGGTCGGGGTTATCTGCTCGCCGGTCATGTTCCTCCTTGTGTTGTTGGATGCCGACAGCAGATCACTGTACAGCACGAAGTAGTTGCTTTTCAACAGCAAGTGCCGTATCGTTGGTAGGATGAGCGAGGAAACCGTCTACCCGTGGGAAATTGACGACTTTGACGCGCTGGTCGGACGGCGAATCAAAGCCCTGCGCACCGCCTGCGGAATGTCGCAGACAGCACTAGTGGACGAACTGGCGCAACGCGGCTTGAACTTGCCTCAGCAGACCATCGTGCGGATCGAGCAGGGCGCCCGCTCGTTGAAATTCTCCGAGGCGACCGCGTTCGCTTCCGCGCTCAGGGTGCCGCTGGAAGTGCTCCAGGCCCAAGACAGCGAAGCGTCGGACTCATGGATAAACGAGCACGTCGCGTTCAGCGCCTTCCAAGAAGCTGTAAAAGACGCAGTGGCCTCGATCAAAGGGGCTGAGGAAAAAATGAAAGCATGGAGCGAAGCGTCCGAAGAACATGGCCGTGAAATCGGACTTCACGTATTCGGCTGGATACCAAGCACAGACGACGACGAACGCCTGAAGGACGCGGATCGCAAACATCGGCTTCGCCTTGAGGAACGGCGAACACTGCTCGACAACCTTTGGAACGCTGCCAACTTCGCCGAACCCCCCTCGGAAGAACGCTGGCCATGAACGGCGAGCATTCAACAGCCAGCATGAAAGGCAAGCCGAACATGACTACACCGAACGCCAACACGCCCGTCCGCCGCAACCGCCGCGCCAACGTCGAAGACCTCTGGACGAAGACCGTCTACGAGGTCGATCCGGCCACGGGGAAGAAGACCGGTAAGAAAGTGCCGTCGAAACTGCACGGCAAGGGCAAACGCTGGCGCGCCCGCTATGTGGACGATTATGGCCAAGAGCTGACCAAGGCGTTCGACCGCAAGGCCGATGCGCAAGTCTGGCTCGACAAGCAAGTCGCCAGCCTCGTTCAAGGCACCCATGTTTCCGCGCAAGATGCGAAGATCACAGTGGAACAGTGGTGCGAGCGGTGGTTAAAGGGCTATTCTGGCCACCGAGATGCATCAGTCAAAGCCGCCAAGGTGCATATCAATAGAATCAATGAAGAATTCGGCCACAGAGTTCTAGGAAGTATCCTGCCGTCAGATGTCAAAATCTGGATCACCAATTTGAGGAAAGAGGGGTTGGCAGATAGCTACATCTACTCTTTGCACCGCAGAGGCAGGCAGATCTTCGGCGATGCAGTGCATGACAGGAAACTGGTGGAGAACCCATTCTCTCGGAAGACCGCCCCTCCCCGTGGAAAACAGAAGTGCTACGTCATAAGCACAGAAACGCTATGGGCGCTCTACGGCGAGTTGCCTCGGCACTTGAAAACCGCTGTGCTCCTCGGTGCGTTCGTCGGACTGAGAATCGCTGAGGCTGGCGCTGCGTTGCGCACGGATATGGATTTCTTTAAGCGCGTGTTCAATCCGGTTCGGCAGTGGCCAGATGAGCCGTTAAAGTCGGAGATGAGCAACACGCCCGTCCCCGTGTCGCAAGAGTTCGTGACGCTGCTCTCAACGACGATCCTGCCGGGGGATCACACGCACTTGGTGACGCACGACAACGGCGACCCTGTAGCACCACGGTACATTGAGCAGGCTATACGGGAGCTTCGAGAGTCTGGCAAGGTTGATCTTCCAGAGACGTTCACGTTCCACGATCTGCGCCACTACAACGCTTCGTATCTGATCGCTAGCGGGGCGGACATCAAGACCGTACAAACTCGCTTGCGTCATGCTAGCGCCAAGACCACACTGGACACCTACGGCCATCTGTGGCCCGATGCCGACGAGTCAAGCCGAGATGCCATGAGCGCGATCCTCGCTCCTCAACTCCACGCCCTCGGTCACAGCGCATGACCGGGCCGTTGTAGGCCGCTGCGTACTCGTTGCGTAGCGAGATAAGGCAATGAGGATTATTTGCGCATTTCAGGGCTTTTTAACGCAAGGAATGTGAAGTTCCGTTGGTTCTTCGCGGCGCGTTCGGCCTCGCTCTTCGGCAGCAACGCCGCCCCGATCGCGCTCGCCTTCGCCGTCCTTGAGGCCTCCCATCGCAGCGGCGACCTCGGTCTGGTGCTCGCCGCGCGCAGCTTCGCGCTCATCCTGCTCGTCCTCTTCGGCGGCGTGCTCTCCGACCGCTACCCCAGGGACCGGGTCGTGCTTGTGGGGCATCTCGGGGCTGCCGCCACCCAGGCGGTCGCCGCGACGATCCTCATCACGGGGCACTTTGACCTCGTCGCCATCATGGCGACCGAGGCGCTCAACGGGGCGCTCACCGCGCTCACCGGTCCGGGCCTCTACGGGATGATCGGCCAAGTGGCCCCCGAAGGCCAGGTGAGAAAGGCGAACGCGCTCCTCGGCTCCACCCGGCAAGTGGCGACGATCCTCGGCCCGAGTCTCGGCGGGCTTCTCGTGGTCACTGCCGGGGGAGGTTGGGCGCTCGTCCTCGACGCGGGGTGTTTTCTCGTCGCGGCGTGCTGCCTGGCGCAGCTGCGGCTGCCCAAAGCCGGGCCAGAACATCCGGGCGGGGTGTTCGCCGAGCTTCGTGAGGGCTATGGGGAATTTCGCACGCACACGTGGATTTGGACGGTGGTGGTCGGCTTCGCCGGGCTCGTCTTCGTGCAGGCCGGGGCGTGGGACGTGCTTGGCCCGGTGCTCGCCGAACGGAGCTTCGGGGCCCAGGGATGGGGTTTGGTGCTCGCCTCGGAGGCGATGGGGTTCCTCGTCGGGAACCTTGTCATGTACCGGCTGCACATCGTGAAGCTCATGCGCCTCGGGCAGCTCTGCCTCGTGCTCACCCCGCTGCCGCTGGTCCCGATGGCGCTGGGGGCGGGTTTGGACTGGCTTTTGGCCGCGAGTTTTTTCGCCGGGGCCTTGTTCAGCGTGTTCGGCGTCGCTTGGGACACCTCCATGCAGGAGCACGTTCCCGAGGAGAAACTGTCCAGGGTTGCTTCTTTTGACGCGCTCGGCTCTTGGATCGCCATGCCGCTCGGGCAAGTGGCGGCGTTGCCGTTGGCCGATTTCGCGGGGATCTCGTGCTACCTGTGGGCAGGCGCGGCGGTGTGGTGCGCCATGGCCGTGTGGCCGCTTTTTGTGCCGTCGCTGTGGCACTTGGAGCACGGCGCGAGCAAACTGGGCGCGAACTCGGAAGGCGCGCACCAGCCGAGGGGGCCGATGTCCGCCGCTGAACCGGCGGACATCGGCCGCTCTGTTGGGCTTACGCCTCTTGGGCCTGCCACATCCAGTGCTGCTTCTCCAGACCGTCCGCCACGGCGATGAGCAAGTCCTGGCTCACCGGGTCGGAGCCTTCGGTCGCGTCGATCCCTTCGCGCACCACGTCGATGACAATTTTGAGGTTGTCCACGATGCCGCCGACGATCTCCGAGGTCGAGGTGAAATCGGTGGCGAAGCCTTTGGTCTTCGCGGACGAGACGATGGTGCTCGCGAGGCCGTTCGCGTTCGCGCCGATGGCGGAAATCCGCTCGGCGACATCATCGGAGAAGCCTCGGGCCAGGTCGATGAGCTCGTCGAGCTGCAGGTGGACGGAGCGGAAATTCGATCCCACAACGTTCCAGTGGGCCTGCTTGCCGATCAGGGAGAGGTCGATGAGGTTCACGAGCGCGTCCTGCAGCGCGGCCGCGGTGGTCTTTTTGTTTTCTTCGCTGAGGGGGCTGGTGATGATTTTGGACATCAGACGGTCCTTTCTTTGGGTGTCCTAATTTGGAACTATTCCATTTTAGCACTCTTGCTGCCCTGGCGGCGAGGAGGTGCGCCCCGTCGGCTGCCGAGCCCGCTTCCTCGCAGCTCAGTGTATGTATCCGATGGCGGTGTAATCGACGTCCCCGATCCCGACCGGGCCGAAGTTGCGCAGCTCGGATCGCGCGGCGATGTTCGCCGGCGCTTGGGAGAGCGACATCGAATGGACGATTTCCGCGATCTTGACGTCGATCTGGTTGCCGATCCGGAGCATCTTTTCCACGTCCAGCTCTTGTTGCATCCGCGCGATCAGGTCGTTGATCTCGGGGCTGCCGATCTGCCCGTAGTTCTGCTGGGTGTCCAACGTCCCGTCCGCCTTCGGGTACAGGCCGAAGATGGATCCGATGTCGGTGGGGTACGGCGTGTGGCCCCAGCTGAAAAGGGTGAGGTCGAAGTTCCCCGCGTTGATGTAGTCGCGGAAGAAACCGTTGACCGCCACCGGCACGATGACGAGTTCGACCCCGATCTCCGCGAGCATCTGCTGCAAGATTTTCGCGTTGTTCGTGGACGAGGGGGACTGCGCCGGGATGACCAGGCGCAGCGAGAGCTGCCTGCCTTCTTTCGCCCGGAACGGGCCCCGCTGCGTCCAGCCGAGCCGGTCCAGCTCGGCCGCGGCGGCCTCCGGGTCGTAGGGCAGCGCCGCGCGGTGGTCCTCGTAGCCTTCGGAGCCCTTGATGAAGACGAGGTTGTAGGAGGCTTCCGGTTTCGCGACCACAGCGCCGAGAAGCGTGCTCACGAGGCGTTCCCGGTCCACCCCCATGGCCACTGCGCGGCGCAGGCGCATGTCCGCGCAGACCCCTCCGGGCTTCCCGTTGAACGTCAGATTCCCCAGGAATTGGTTCGGGCCGGTGCGGATGTCCAGGCTGCGGGTGTTTTCGGCAATGGCGAGGTTCGGCGCCGAAGAGCCGAGCGAGGCGAAATCTATTTCATCGTTTTGCAGGGCCCCGATTTGGGCGTCGGGCGCGAGTTCGAGAAAGACGATGCTGTCCAGCCTCGGTGCGCCTCCCCACCAGTGCGGGTCGGCGACCACGGTGAGCCGTTTCTGTCCCGCGTCGGACGAGCCGATCTTGAACGGCCCCGCCGTGATCGGGGTCTGGGCGAATCCGGACAGGTTGAGGATCCACCCTTTGTTGAAAGCTGCGGTGTCGTCATTGGTCGATTTCGGGTACAGGTACGAGAAAAGACTGCGCCAGTCCGCGTAGTTCCGTTGGAACGACACCACTGCTTGTCGGTCATCCGTGCCGCGCTCCACGGCTGCGATGTCCCGGTATCCGGTGGTGGAGGAGACCTGGTAGTCCGGGTTGTTGCCGCTCTGCGCCTGCCATTGCGCTTTGAGGTCTTCCCAGGTGATCGGGGAGCCGTCGGACCAATGGGCTTTCGGGTTGATGGTGTACACGACGGTTTGCCTCGCGTCTTCGCGCAGCTCGATCGCGGTGAAGTAGTCGGTGTTGACCCGGATTTTGCCGTGCGGGTCGGACGTGTGGCTGCTCGGCATCAGCGCGCCGATGACAGCTGCGGTGTAGCCGGTCATGTCCGCCTGGTTGTAATTGAAGTTGACCGGAAACATGTCCAACGGCCAGCGCAGCACGCCGCCTTGGCGCAGCGCGGCGGGGTCGGCTTTGCGGGTCGGGTCTTCGCTGAGCTTCGGCCGTGTCAGCTCCAAACCGCAGGAGGCGAGGAGCGGCAGTCCGGTGAGTCCGAGCAGCATGGCGCGGCGGCCGACAGGTCTCATGAAGCGCGCCTCGCTTTCGCCGCTGCGGGGTCGGGGACGGGGACGGAGGCCATCAGCTCGCGGGTGTACTCATGCTTCGGGTCCGCAAAGACCTCGGCGACCGGCCCTTGCTCGACGATCTCGCCTGCCCGCATCACGGCGACCTGGTCGCAGACCTGTTTGACCAGGGCGAGGTCGTGGGAGACGAACAGGTAGGACAGGCCGAGCTCAGCGCGCAGGTCCGAGAGCAGGTTCAGCACCCCCGCCTGGATGGAGACGTCGAGCGCGGAGACCGGCTCGTCGAGCACGAGGATCTTCGGCGCCAAGGCGAGCGCCCTGGCGATGCAGAGCCGTTGGCGCTGGCCGCCGGAGAACTGCGCGGGGAAACGGCCGAGGTGCCCTTGGTCGAGCCCGACGAGGTCGATCAGTTCCGCCACGCGCGCCCGACGTTGCGGTTCGGGCATGCCGAACAAACGAAGCGGTTCCGCGAGGATGTCGGCAGCCGGAAGCCGAGGGTCCAAAGCCGCCATCGAGTCCTGGAAAACGATCTGTATGTTCTGGCGCAGTTCGCGGCGCTCGTGCGGAGAGAGCGCAGCCACATCGTGCCCGAGGACCTCGATCCGCCCGGCTTGCGGAGCCTGCAGGGCCATGAGCTCCATGATCGTGGTCGTTTTGCCGCAACCGGACTCGCCGACGAGGCCGAGCGCTTCGCCTTCGCGCACCTGGAAGCTCACTCCGGCAACGGCGTTCACTTCGCCGACCTGGCGTTTGAACACCAGGCCTTTGGTGACCGGATAGGTCCGTCGCAGATCCTGCACGGACACGACGACCGCAGGTCGCTCGAGCTTCGCCGGAGCCTCGTTCCACGGCGGCACCTGGTACACCGACGCCGCGTCCGCGCCGATGAGATCGTCCGAGCGCACGCATGCGGCGGCCTGGTTTTCCGCCACTGCCGCGAGCGGCGGCTCCGCCTCGTCGCAGCGGTCGATCTTCACGGGGCAGCGCGGCGCGAAGGAGCAGCCGGGCGGGAGTTCAGACGGCAGGGGAGGCGTGCCGGGGACGGGCACGAGGCGGGAGCCGACAGGCGCGTCGATCCGGGGCACCGCCCCGAGCAGCCCGAGGGTGTACGGCATCCGGGGGCTGGTGAAGAGCGGTTCGAGCGGCGCGGACTCCACAACCCTGCCCGCGTACATGACCAATGCCCGGTCTGCGAACTCCGCGACCACGCCCAGGTCGTGGGTGATGAGGATGACCGCCGCCCCGGTGATCTCCTGCGCTGTGCGCAGCAGACGCAAAATCCTCGCCTGCACGGTGACGTCGAGCGCGGTGGTGGGCTCGTCCGCGATGATGAGCTTCGGGTCGTTCGCGATGGCCATCGCGATCATCACGCGCTGGCGCTGCCCGCCGGAGAGCTGGTGCGGGAACGCTTTGGCCCGCTGCGGCGGATCTGGCACGCCGACCAGGTCGAGCAGCTCCACCGCCCTGCTCCACGCGCGTTGCTTCGTCAGACGCGCCGCCCCGTTGCGTCCCGCGTGCACAAGCAGCGCTTCGCTGATTTGCTCGCCGACCGTGTACACGGGCGTCAAGGAGGAGAGCGGGTCTTGGAAGACCATGCTGATCTCGGACCCTCGGATTCTCGAGAGCTGTTTGTCCGACTGTCCGAGCAGTTCTTCGCCTTGGAACCGGATCGACCCCGTCGCTTTCGCCGAATCCGGCAACAGGCCGAGCACAGAGAGCGCGGTGATGGACTTGCCGGAGCCGGACTCGCCGACCACAGCCACCGCCTCGCCTTCGTCAACGGCGAAGTCCACCCCCCGCACCACAGCGGTTGCGCCAATGGCGATGGTGAGATTGCTGACCTGCAGCAACGGAGAGGCGGTCCGGTTCATTGCTGTGTCCCCGCCTGCGCGCCGGGGTCGAACGCGTCGCGCAATCCGTCGCCTGCGAAGTTCGCCGCGAGCACGGTGAGCACGAGCGCGCCGCCCGCGAAGGCGAAAAGCCATGGGAAGGGGAGCGCCGCGAAGCTGCCTTCGGCGATGAGCGTGCCGAGCGAGATGTCCGGGGGTTGCACGCCGAAGCCGAAAAACGAGAGCCCCGTCTCGGACATGATCGCGGAGCCAACGGTCAGCGTGGTGTCGATAATGAGGAAGGACGCGACGTTCGGCAGGATGTGCGAGAAGACGACCTTGGCGGGGGAGGCCCCCATGTACTGGGCCGCGATCACGAACTCACGCTGCTTGAGGCTGATGGTCAAGGCCCGGACGACGCGCGCGGAGAGCATCCAGCTGAACATCGCGAGCAGCAACACCAAAAAGAGCCAGCTGTGCCCGAGGAACAACGGGCTCGCGACGGCGATGATGAGAAAGCCCGGCAGGACGAGCAGAAGGTCCACCCCCCAACTGATCGCCCGCTCCGCCCACCCGCCGAGATAGCCCGCGACCGAGCCCACGAAGGCGGCGATGACGGCGGCGATGACGGCGACCAGAAGGCCGATGGTGAGGGATTTCTGCAGGCCGCGCAGTGTTTGCGCCAGCACGTCTTGGCCGATGGAGTTCGTGCCGAACCAGTGCCGCGCCCCGGGGGGCTCCAGCGCGTGCCCGTAGTCGATGACCTGGTAGTCCCACGCCAAGAAGGGCGGGATGAGGAAGGCGGCGAGGTAGAGGAGCACGAGGACGCCGAGGCCCGCGACGGCGAGCCGGTTCGACAAGAAACGGCCGCGGATGAGCGCGGCGCGGGTGAGCGGTTTTTGCGGTTGCGCCGCTGCCTGGGCTGGCGGTTTCTTCATGACACCCGCACTCGTGGGTCGAGAACGCCTTGCGCCACATCGGCCACGAGTCCCGCGAGAAGAATGACCACGGCGGCGAAGAAGGTGACGGCGGTGACGATGTTCGTGTCCTGGCTCCCGATCCCGTCGATGAGCCAACGGCCGACGCCGTTCCAGCCGAAGATCTGCTCGGTGAAGGTGGCTCCGGCGATCAGCCCGCCGAAACCGAAAGCGAAGAGCGTGGTCATCGGGATGAGCGCGGTGCGAAGGCCATGCTTGAACAAGGCTTTCGTTTTGGTCAGCCCTTTCGCCCGCGCGGTGCGCAGAAAGTCGCTGCCGAGCACGTCGAGCATCGCGTTGCGCTGGTAACGGCTGAACATCGCGGCCTCGATGACCGCGAGCGTGAGGGTCGGCAGCACCAGGTGCTGGCCTGAGTCCGCGAAGCCCGCCCAGAAGCCCTGCGGCGCGGTGGCGGACTGCTCGCCGGTGTACAGGAAGACTTGTCGCCCGATGAGCGAGTTCGCGGTCAGCGCGAGGAGCTTGAAGATCGTCGCCACGAGGAAAGCCGGGGCGGAAAGGACGACGAATGCCGCGAAGGTGGTGGCCCGGTCCGTGAACTTGTACTGCCGCACGGCCGAGGCCACGCCGAGCAGCACGCCGAAGAAGGTGCCGAGGAGCGCTCCGAGGAGCACGAGGCGCAGGGTCACGCCGATGCGGTGCCCGAGCTCCGGGGCCACTGGGGTGTCGGCGACAGTGTTGCCGAAGCTGGCGTGGCCGATGTCGCCGAGCCAGAGCGCGTAGCGCTCCAGCACGGGTTTGTCGAGCCGCAGCTCATGCTCCTTGGCGTGGATCGCCTCCGCGGGCGGCGGGGGGTTGCGCTGCTTGTAAGCAGCCATCGGATCGAATGTCTCCGAAGCCAACACGAACGTCAAGAACGTCGCGAAAACTAGGAGGACAACTGCTCCCGCCAGCCGCTTCCCTAAGAAAAACAGCATAGTCCGCACAGTGTGGCACACAAAACTGAAAGCATCGTGAGCGACTCACCGGGCATGGCCTGGGCCTTGCGCGAAGGCGGCGTCGGCGAGTTCTTCGAGTTCTTTGCCTTTCGTCTCCGGCCCGAGCAGGTAGCCGAGCACGGTGAGCGCCCAGAGCCCGCCCAGCGCCAGGTAGGGCGTCTGCGGCCCGTACTGCGCGATGGCCCAGCCGACTGCGGCGGGCGCGGCGATGGACGCGATTCGCCCCCCGCCGACCGCGATCCCGAACCCGGCGCCGCGCAGCGCGGTGGGGAACAGCTCGGCGATATACGTGTCCCCGACGCCCCAAAGCCATCCGAGCGTGGCGATGGAGACCGCGCCGAAGGGCAGATACTCGCCGAGCGAGCCGGAAGTCGCCCCGAGCACGGTCGAGACGATCTCGACCGCGGCGGCGAGGATCGCGGAGGGCCGCCGTCCGACCCAGTCCGCCAGAGCGGTCCCAAGGAACACGAACACCGCTTGCAAGAGGAAGAACCAGAGCGCGTAGCGGATCGCGTCGGTCGGGGCGGCGTGGAATTTCTTCACAATGTAGGTGGTCAGAAAGAGTGTCATCCCCCAGTAGCCGACCGCGTTGGCCGTGTAAATGAGCCATCCGGCGACGAGCCTGCGACGCAAGGGCGCCCGCCACAGCCGCTGCTGCGCCGCCCCCTGCCGCGTTGTGCTCTGGACCTCGACATAGCGGTGCGACTCCACGACGCCTCGGCGCGCGAGGAACAGCAGGACCGCGGGCACAATCGCGACGATGAACACGGACTGCCAGCCGAAACGCGGCACTAGCAGGAGCGCGGCCGACGCGGCGAGCACGTAGCCGAGCGAAAAGAGCGAGAAGATCACCCCGCCCACCCCGATGGCACGGGTTTTCGCTGGCCAAACCTCTGCGGTGTAAGGAGCGCCGACCGCGAGCTCTCCCGCGCCCCCGACTCCGGTCAAGAATCGCAGCCCGGTGAACGCGGCGAGGTTCGTGGTGAGCCCGGCGAGGGCGGTGGTGGCGCCGTACAGGAGGATGGAGGCTCCGAGCGTGCTTTTGCGCCCCCAACGGTCGGCGGCGAAGCCGAACCCTATGGTCCCGATGGTGTAGCCGACGAGAAAGACGGACCCGATGTATCCGGCTTGGGCCTCGGTGATGCGCAGCGTCTGTTGGATCTTGGGCAGCACCAGGCCGTAAATGTTCACGGCGTAGGAGTCGAACCCGTAGCCGAGCCCTGCCGCGACCGCCACGCCGAGCGCTTGTCTGAAGGTCGGGGCCAGCCGTGCGGCGGCCTGGGTTTTTCGCTCCGGCTCCAACTCGTCGGGCTCTGCTCCTGCCAGTCCTGGCGGCGCGCTCGCGGCGGTGGTCATGCGCCGCACCGTACCGCGGCGCCCCGGCGGCGGGAAGTATCTCGATTGCCCAGATTGGAAATGTTCACAGCCCGAAGCGTCACCGTATGGCGGCTGACGGCAGGGGCCGGATAAGATGTCCGCTTATGACTCTGGCATCCGGTTTCGCAGTGTCGCGCAACCCCGCCCCTCTTGCGGCCGCGGAGCGGGAAGCCGTGCTCGCCGACCCTGGGTTCGGGACCAAGTTCACCGATCACATGATTTCCATCTCCTACACGCGCGGCGAGGGCTGGCATGACGCCAGGGCGCTCCCGTACGGTCCGGTCAGCCTGGAACCTTCTGCGCGCGTGTTCCATTACGCCGAAGAGATTTTCGAGGGGCTCAAGGCGTACCGCCAGCCGGACGGCTCGGTCGCCGTGTTCCGCCCGGAGGCCAACGCGCGGCGTTTTCAGCGCTCCGCGCGCCGCATCGCGATCCCGGAGCTGCCCGAGGAGCTTTTCCTCGAAGCCATCCGCCAGCTCATCGCGCTCGACCACCAGTGGGTTCCCCCCGCTGGTTCGGAGCACTCGCTCTACCTTCGCCCGTTCGCCTTCGCCGATGAGTTCGCGCTCGGTTTGCACATCGCGAACTCCTACCGCTTCCTTGTGATCGCCTGCCCGGCCGGGCCGTACTTCAAAGGCGGCGTCAAGCCGACGAAGATTTGGGTGAGCTCTGAGTACACCCGTGCCGCCCCCGGCGGCACGGGGGACGCGAAATGCGGCGGCAACTACGCGGGAGCCATGCTCGGCCAGATGCAAGCGGCGGCGCACGAGTGCGACCAGGTGATCTTCTTGGACGCGACAGAGCGCAAGTACCTCGAAGAGGGCGCCGGGATGAACCTTTTCCTCGTCTTCGGCTCAGGGGCGCAGGCGAAACTGGTCACCCCGGCCACCACCGGAACCATTCTCGAGGGCGTCACCAGGGACTCCATCCTGCAATTGGCGCTCGACGCGGGCTATGCCGTGGAGGAGCGCCGAGTGAGTTTCGAGGAGCTTCGGGAAAAGTCGCGCTCCGGGGAGATGACCGAGATGTTCGCCTGCGGCACTGCCGCCGTGGTCACGCCGATCGGCGAGATACGCAGCGCGGAGGGCGAGTTCGCCATCGGCAACGGCCAGCCGGGCCAGGTCACCATGGCGTTGCGGGACACGCTCACCGGCATTCAACGCGGCCAGTTCGCCGACGCGCATCATTGGATGAGCACGGTGTGGTCCCCGTCCTGAACGACGTCGGCTGAGCGGGGCGCCTTATTCTGCCGTGCGGATCGCGGTGCGCAGCGCCTGCAACGCCAAGATCGGTCCGAGACCGTCTGCGGGCAGTTCCAGCGCGAACGTCGGGGCGAGACCGAGCCGGGACAACCCTTGCTCGTGCGCCGGGGTCGCTGTTCGATGCGCCGCCTGCCACCAGGCCCGCGCGCCGGGGAGCAGCCGTTCGGCGATGAGCGCGCCCGCAGTGGAGACTTCGCCGTCCAAGAGCAGCGGTGTGCGGCGCAGCGCAGCTTGCACGCAGAAGCCCGCCGTCACCGCGATCTCTTGGTCGACAAGCTCGATGAGCCGCTCCGGCGCCCGCGCCGCGCCGAAGAGCCGGTACCGCTCATCGCGCACGGCGGACACTTGCGCCACCCAATGGCGTTCCTCGCCGCATCGGCCCCAGCCGACGGCACTCACGGGCTCTATGTCGGTCATCGCCGCGATGGCCGCTGTCGCAGGCGTCCAGGCTCGCGGCGAGTCCGCGAGCAACAGCAGACCGGTCCCGCAGTCCGCTTCTCGGTCGACGACTCCTCGGCCGAACTCGAAGGCGCTCGTGCTTGTGGCGCTTGTGGACCATCGGACCTCGCGCACGTCGTCCGGGGCCCCCGAACTCGGCCGCCCAGCTTCCGCGCCGCCGCGCAGCAGCCGGGTGTTCGCCGGCTCCGCGAGCGCGCCTCCCGTGAGGCAGGACTCGTACCAGCGCAACAAGTCGTCCAGCCGTCCCCGTCGCCGGGGGCGCTCCACCGGCCGGGTGCTCGGCGACGGCGGGAAGACGAGGCTCACACCGCGCCTTTGTCTTTGGGCGTCACCCGAGGTTTGGGCACGCGCATCCGACGCATCTGCGTCGAGCGGGTGAAGGCGTACCAGGCCAGGCCGAAGCCTGTCTCAGCGGTGTCGGGGAATTTCGCGAGGACCATGTTGTTGACTTTGCGTCCGAGCCACACGCCCTCGACGACCATGGCCACGAGCAGGACGAGCATCGCGGGCGTGGCCAAAACTTGGTATTGCGGGGCGAGGAGCGAAGCCCCGATCATCACGAACGCGATGGGCATGAACGCGCCCGCGAGGCTGCGCCGGGAGTCGACCACATCGCGCACGTACGCGCGCACCGGACCTTTGTCGCGGGCGAGCAGGTACGCTTCGTCGCCCGCCATCATCCGCTCCCTGGCCTGGGATTGCTTCTCGCGCCGCTGGGCGCTCTGCGCTTTGCGCTCTGCGCGGCTCAGCTTCGGCCCGGCGAGCGCTTTGCGCCGGGCCCGCGCCTCGGCCCCGGTCAGCGGGGCAGGAGGCACAGGGCCCCGCCGCCCGCCCGCCGCTTCCTTGCGTTTGGGGGTGGGGCGGCCTTTTCCAGGAGTCTTGCCTGGGGGGGCAATGGTCTGTTCGGACTGGTTCGGCTCGGGAAGGCCGGCTTCGGGGCGGTCTTCGTCGGCATGTCGGGTCCACGGTAGTTTCACGAGCATCAAGGCTAGACCTTAGCGTTGTCGTCGTGTTCGGAGTATTGTGGGATCAAGACTTTCAGGGCGACACGGATGACACGAAGGAGAACCTATGACTGCCGACTTGCAGGCTGAGGCGCGCGAGCACGAGGTTGTGCTCACCGACAGCGCGGCCGTGAAGGCCAAAGCGCTCTTGGAGCAGGAGGGCCGCGACGACCTCGCGCTGCGCATCTCGGTGCAACCCGGCGGCTGCGCAGGTCTTCGCTACCAGCTCTTCTTCGACGACCGTTCTCTTGACGGCGACCTCGTCAGCGAGTTCGACGGCGTGCGTTTGGTCGTCGACCGGATGAGCGCCCCGTACCTGTCGGGCGCTTCCATCGACTTCGTCGACACGATCCAGAAGCAGGGCTTCACCATTGACAACCCGAACGCCACGGGTTCCTGCGCGTGCGGCGACAGCTTCAACTGAGCCGTCTTTTTCTCAGCCGCCTTTTCTTCCGCCGAGCCGCCCAAAGCGGGGGCGGTTGACGGCGTTGCTCCTTGTTCGGTGCTCACAGGTCCGATCTTCGCTGGGCCCGGTGCTGTTCGCCCTAAATCCTGACCGGGTAGTGCGGCTCCGGAATGGCGGGTGTGATCCGGCCTTCCACGAAAATGGCGTGCCAGAGGACGAACACCAGCACCGTCCAGATCTTGCGGGAATGATCGCCCTCGCCAGCTTGGTGCCGGGCTAGGAGGCTTCTCGCGAAACCGAGGTCCACCAAATGGCCAGCCTGCGACATCTCGAACTGGTCTCGGACGAACTCCGAGAGCTGACCGGAGGCGAGCCACACCCGGATCGGCACCGGGAAGCCGAGCTTCGCCCGGTGCAGCACATGCGCGGGCACGACCTCGGCGAGCGCTTGGCGCAATGCGAATTTCGTCGTCCCGTCGTGGATTTTGTCCTGGCGGCGCAGCCGCGTGGCCACTGCGAAGACCTCGGGATCGAGGAACGGCACTCGAAGCTCGAGCGAGTTGGCCATCGTCATTTTATCCGCTTTGACCAGAATGTCCCCGCGCAACCAGGTGAAAAGATCGAGGTGCTGCATCCGGGCCACGGGGTCCCAGCCCTCAGATTGGGCGTACACCGACGCCGTCACGTCGGTGTGCCCCCAGCCCGTCGTCGATTGCGACGGGGCGCCGTCTGCTCCGCGCCATGGGATGAGCGCCCGCAGCTCGTCGTCGCCGAAGTTGCGCGCGTTGCCGTAGTAGCGCTCCTCCAACGTCATGGAGCCGCGCCACAGCAGGCCTTTGCCCCGCACCCCGTCGGGGATCTTGGCCGAGAGCCGCCGAAGGCCGAGCCGGACCGGGGCGGGCAGGCCGGTGAGCGGTCGAAGCGACAAGGGCTCGCGGTAAATGGTGTAACCGCCGAACAGCTCGTCCGCGCCTTCGCCGGACAGGACCACCTTGACGTGCTTGCGGGCCTCCTTCGCCAAGAAGTACAGCGGCACGAGCGCGGGGTCGGCCACCGGGTCGTCGAGGTACCAGACGATTTCTGGCAGGGCGGCGATGAACTCGTCCTCTTCGACCACCTTCACGATGTGCTTCGCCCCGATGGCGCGCGCCGATTCCGCGGCCACATCGATCTCTGAATAGCCCTCGCGGGAGAAACCAGTGGTGAAAGTCATCAGGTTCGGGTTGTGGCGCATCGCGAGCGCCGCGATGGCGGTGGAGTCGACGCCGCCCGAGAGGAACGCCCCGACTGTGATGTCCGGGTCGGAGACCATGTGGGCCGCGACGGAGTCCTCCAAGGCGCTGAGGATCTCGGCGGCCGGGTCTTTGGCCCCTGGCGCGCTGAAGTCGGGCCGGAAGTGCCTGCCGAACCGAGGCTCCTCGCCGGGGCGCATGATCGCGTGGGTTCCGGATTCGAGCCGACGCACTTCGCGGTGCAGGCTCTCGGGCTCGGGGACGTACTGCAAGGCCAGGTAGTGCGCGAGCGCCCTGCGGTCGAGCTCCAGGCCGAAACCTGCCGACTGGGCGAGGGCCGCCACGCTCTTTTTCTCGCTCCCGAACACCAGGGCCTCGGAGCCCGCCGCGTAAAAGAGCGGTTTGATCCCGAACGGGTCGCGGGCGAGCACCAGCTCGCGCTCGGCGGTGTCCCAGATCGCGAAGGCGAACATGCCGCGGAGCTTGGGCAGCGCGTCGGCCCCCCAGTAGTGCCACGCCGCGACGATGGCCTCGCCGTCGCCGTGGGTCGAGAACACCGCGTCATGCTCTGCGGCGAGTTGCTCGCGCAGCTGCCGGTAGTTGTAGATCTCCCCGTTGAAGATCAACGCGTACCGCTCGGGGGCCTGCGGCGGTCCCCAGCGCAGCGGTTGGTGGGAGTGGTCCACGTCGATGATGGAGAGCCGGTTGAAGGCGAACGCGACGTCCTCGTCGTGCCAGACTCCGGGGTCGTCGGGGCCACGGTGCCGCATCAGCGTCGCCGCGTCCTCCAACGGGCCGCACAGGGCCGCCGCGGCCCGTTCGCGGGTGATCGCCCCCAAGAGTCCACACATGGGCGGGTCACACTCCTTCGCGCTCGCTGGTCGGCTGATCGGACCCACGCAGTCTACGGACTCGACCCTGACTTCTGAACTTGGACACGCATGGTCTACGCTGCGTAGTAGACAGTACCCGTGATGAAGAGCGCTCAGACCCCCAGTCGGAGACAGAAAGGTAGAGAGTTGAAGCCCGAACTCCGCCCTCAGCTGGACTTTCGCCGCCTGCGATGGCCGGTGCTGCTCAGCCTGTCCGCCTTTGGGCTCTCAGGCTGCTCGGTGCGGGACGATTTTCGTTTCGGCTGGCCCCACGGCGTCACCCCGCAAGCGCGGGCCATGGGCGATTTCTGGGCCTGGTCGTGCGTGGCCGCCCTCGTCGTCGGCGTCATCGTCTGGGTCGCGATGTTCTGGACCATGTTCTTCGACCGCAAGTCCCGCTTGAAACCAGGAGCCCCCGAGTTTCCCCGCCAGACCGGCTACAACGCCGTGTTGGAGATCATCTGCACCATCCTCCCGACTGTCATTGTCGCGGGCCTTTTCTACTACACGGTGGTCACACAGAACTACATTGAGAAAAAGGTTTCCAACCCCAACGTAGTCGTCGACGTCACCGCGTTCCGGTGGAACTGGAAGTTCGGCTACAACAAAGTCGAGAACGTCGGGCCGCTGGCTTCCTACGACGGCCATCTCGACAACACGGTCGGCGGTAAGGGCTACCGCGAGGGCGAAGGGGAAGAGGGCGAGGGCAAGAAATGGCCTCTGCCGGTGAACGGCCGAGCCGCGGAAGACCTCAGCTACCTCGCCTTCGACAAGATCGAGACGGTCGGCACCGACACGGAGACCCCGGTGTTGGTGCTGCCGACCGACAAGATCGTCGAGTTCCGGCTGGCCTCCAGAGACGTGGTGCACTCTTTCTGGGTGATCGACTTCCTGTTCAAGCGGGATGTTTTCCCGAACCCCAAGGAGAACGAGACCGACAACGTCTTCCAGATCACGAAGATCGACCACGAGGGCGCTTTCGTCGGTCGGTGCGCCGAGCTGTGCGGCACCTACCATTCGATGATGAACTTCGAGGTCCGCGCGGTCACCCCGCAAAAATTCGCGAAATACCTCGAAGCCCGCAAGGCTGGGAAGTCCAACGCGGACGCGCTCGCCTCCATCGGCGAAGCCCCGCTCGCGAAGACCACCAGGCCGGACCCGGTCCGCGTGGCCGAGCACCCGAACAGCAGCAAGGCCCAGTAGGAGACAACCATGAAAGTCGAAGCGCGGTTATTCGAACTCCTCACCGGGTTCTTCTTTTTCATGGCTGTGGTCTACGGCGTCGTCACCGCCTACAGTCGCGTGGGCATGGAGTGGGTCGGGGTCACTGCGATCACGCTCACCGGCGGGCTCACCTTGATCACCGGCACCTTCCTGCGGTTCATCGCCCGGCGTATCGAACTGCGCCCTGAGGACAGGGTGGACGCAGAGGTCGCCGAGGGCGCAGGCGAGTTGGGCTTTTTCAGCCCTGGCAGCTGGTGGCCCATCCTCATCGCCGGCAGCGCGGGCATTGTGGCGGTCGCGCTCGCGATGGACTTGTTCTGGCTCTTGGCCGCTGGTGCCGCGTGCGTCATCGCCACTGTCGCAGGTTTGGTCTTCGAATACCACCGAGGCCCCGAGAAGCACTGAGCGAGCTCAGTCGCGTCGAATCCGTTCGCCGTCGAATCTCAGCTCGCATCTTCCGAGCGGTCACTCGCCCAGAGCTGCCTTTGGCTCGCAGTGTTGTGCCCCCTGGCGTTCTCATCCGTTGCGTCGAGCAGCGTTCGTCTCAGCTGGCACAGGTGGTGTCTGAAGAAGGAATCGCGCTCGCGTAGAAGCGAGCACAGCAGGAAGAGCGGTTCGCCTACTCGGTGTCGTGATGTCCGGCCGCATCGTTGCGCATGGGGGCTGCAGCGCCGTTGCGGCCGACTACGGCACTGACGCTGCGGACCACCCCCTCTTGTCTTGGCGTGTTTCGCCTGGGGAGGCAGATATTGCTCCTTGCCTGTGCCTTGGGGATGGCTTCTCTTCGCGCGCGCATCTAAGGGCCCCGCAGTCCGGGTCCCCCTTCTCTGCGCCAGTGGAAACTCTGCGCAGCGGTCTGGTCGGCCGTGAGGGCTTTCCTGATGGGCATTGGCCCCGTCAAGACACATCTTCCTCCGCACACTATGAGAGGCCCGGTCGAATGCTCGACCGGGCCTCTCATAGTGTGCGGAGGATCAGTGCTCGCTGCTGTGCCGTCCCGCCCCGACCTCGGCGGGGGAGGGACGCCCGTTGTGCCCGTTGGCGTTCTCCTCCTGGATCTTCCGGATGGCTTCGAGAGCGCGGTGCTCGGACTCGTGCTCTGCCGCGGTCAGCGCCTCGTTCTCCGAGGCAGGGTCCGGGGTCAAGAAGGAACCCTTGCCCGGTGCGCCGCTGCTGCCGAGCTGGTTCATCTTCTTCGGGACGGTCGCGCCCTGGTACTCCAGCGGCAACGGGTGGCCGTGATCGTCGACCGGGCCGAGCGGCTGGTGGACCTCGATGTACTCGCCGTGCGGGAGGCGGCGCAGAATGCCGGTCTCGATGCCGTGCTCCAGGACGGCCCGGTCGCTGCGTTGCAGGCCCAGGCAGAACCGGTACGTGGCGTAGTAGGCGATGATCGGGCCGACGACCAGGGCGATCCGGAAGAACCAGGTCGTCGCGTTCAGCGAAATGTCGAACTTCAAGGCGATGATGTCGTTGCCGCACGCCGCTGTGAGGATGACGAACACCGTGAACATCATCGCGCCCACGCCGGTTCGCACCGGAGTGTCGCGCGGGCGTTGCAGGATGTTGTGGTGCGCGTCGTCGCCGGTGAACTTGCGCTCCATGATCGGCCAGATCACCATCGGGGTGACGAACGCGCCGAGGGAGATCGCGGCCCACGCGGCCTGCGGGATGGTGTGCCCGCCGATGTAGGTCTCCCAGGCTGGGAAGATGCGCAGCATGCCGTCCGTCCAGCCCAAATACCAGTCAGGCTGAGAGCCTGCGGACACCTGCGCCGGGTTGTACGGCCCGAGCGTCCACACCGGGTTGATCTGGAAAATGCCGCTCATGATGGCCAGCACGCCGAAGACGAGGGCGAAGAACGCGCCTGCCTTCAAGGCGAAGACCGGGAGGATGCGCACGCCGACCACGTTGTTCTCGGTGCGGCCAGGGCCGGGGAACTGCGTGTGCTTCTGGTACCAGACCAGCGCCAAATGCACCCCGATGAGCGCCAAGATAATCCCTGGGAAGACAAGAACGTGCAGAATGTACAGCCTCGGGATGATGATGTTGCCGGGGAAGTCGCCGCCGTACAGGCCCCAGTGGACCCAGGTGCCGATGACCGGGAGGCCGAGCACGATGCCGGACATCGCGGCCCGGATGCCGGTGCCGGACAGCAGGTCGTCCGGCAGGCCGTACCCGAAGTAGCCCTCGAACATCGAGATGAAGAACAGGGCGCAGCCGATGAACCAGTTCGCCTCACGCGGGCGGCGGAACGCGCCGGTGAAGAAGATGCGCATCATGTGCACGGCCATCGACGCCAGGAACAGGAGCGCCGCCCAGTGGTGGATCTGACGCATGAAAAGGCCGCCGCGCACTTCGAAGGACAGGTCGAGCGTGCTGGCGAACGCCTCGGTCATCCGAACCCCGGACAGCGGCTGGTACACGCCGTGGTACACGGTCTCGGCCATCGAGGGCTTGAAGAAGAGCGTCAGGTAGACCCCGGAGAGGATCAGGATGACGAAGCTGTACAGGGCGATCTCGCCGAGCATGAAGGACCAGTGGGTCGGGAAGACCTTGTTGATCTGTCGGCGCATGCCCGCAGACAGGTGGTAGCGCTTGTCCGCCTCTTCCAGCTGTTTGGGGAATTTCACAGCGGGGTTCACAACGGTTTGGGCGGTGGTGGTCATGATTTACGCTCCCAGAACGCCGGTCCGACAGGTTCGATGTAGTCGCCGTTCGCGATGAGGTAGCCCTCCTCGTTCACGGTGATGGGCAGCTGGGCGAGCGCGCGCGCCGCTGGGCCGAAGATCGGCTTCGCGTAGTGCAAAGCGTCGAACTGCGACTGGTGGCACGGGCACAGGATGCGGTTGGTCTGCTGTTCGTACAGCGAGGTCGGGCAGCCGACGTGCGAGCACACCTTGGTGTAGGCGTAGTACTCGCCGAAGTTGAAGTTCTCCTGACCCTTGCGCTTGACGACGCGCGCCGCGTCCTCCGGGCGCAGGCGGATGAGCATCACCGGGTTGCGGATCCCGTGGAACGACTCGAAAAGCCGCTCGCGGGACTCTTCGGTCTCGCCCTTTCCGTCGGACTCCCGCCACGGGAAGACGGTCTCCATGCCGCCGGAGGCGAGGTCCTCGGGTTTGACGAGCTCGACCGAGTAGATGTCCTGCGGCGTGTAACGGCGCAGGTAGATGGTCTCGTGCTCTTCGCCCTTGCGCGGCGTCCACCCGGTGTGCCAGAGGTCCGAGTCGTTTCCTTTGGCCCAAGGGTTGCGGATCGCGCCGCCGATGAAGAAGACGCCCGCGGCAGCGCCGAACACGCTTGCGCTGAAGATCAAAGCGCGCTTGATCATGGTGCGGCGGGGGAGGGTGGAAGTTTCCAACGAGTCGTTCAAGAGCGCGCCGAAGGTGAGTTTGTCCAAAGGCTTCGAGCCGCCGTCGTGGCGGTCTTGCACGGCGATCTCTTCTGGGATGAACCGTTTCGTGTAGACGATGGCGGCCACCCCGATGGCGAGGATCGACACACCCATCGTGAGTCCGATCAGCGGGGTTTCCCAGGTGTACGCCCAGTACCCGGATTCGCCGGGGCCGGCGTACTCCCAGTGCCCGAACAGGAAGACCGCGAGCAAAGCGATGGCGGCGAGGCCGCCCAGGATGAGCCAGAAGGCCACAAGCCGCTCGGCGCGCTTCTCGGCCCTGGTGCCAGGCACTGCCCAACGCTCCTGGCGGTGGATAAGACGCACCCCGTCTTGGGCGAGCCCGAGGGTGACGAGCTCGTCGCGGCTCATGGTGCTGAGCTCTTCCGGGGTGGGGTCTGGGGTGAGTGATTCGTTGCTCATGTGCGAGATCCAATCCACATCGCGAGGCCGAGGATCGCGACCACGCCGACGAAGGCCATGGCCGCGCCCTCGGAAACCGGCCCGAAGCCGCCGAGGGAGTACCCGCCCTGGGCGTTCGTCTCCGTGGCGGTCTTGATGTAAGCGATGATGTCTTTCTTGGCCTCAGGTGAGAGCTGCCCGTCGGAGAACTTGGGCATGTTTTGCGGTCCGGTGAGCATGGCCGCGTAGATCTGCTGCTCGTTCGGCGCGTCCAGCGGCGGCGCGAACTTGCCGGAGGAGAGCGCCCCGCCACGTCCGGTGTAGTTGTGGCACGACGCGCAGTTCATCCGGAACAGCTCCCCGCCTCGAGCGACCGAGTCCGGGTCTTTGCCCCGCAAGGACTCCTGCGCGAGAACCTTGTTGCCGTCCGCGTCGAGTTTGACGCTTCCGTCCGGGTTTTTCTCGTACACCACAGACGGGCCTTCGCCGTACGAGTCGATGTACGCCCCGACCGCCTCGATTTGCTTCTCGTCCCAGTCGCTCTGCTTGCGCCGGATCTGCGCCTCGTTGCGAGCTGCGGGCATGCGGCCGGACGAGACCTGGAAGTAGACGGCGGCATTGCCGACGCCGATGAGGCTCGGCCCCTGGCCTGCGATGCCCTCCAGGTTCGCCCCGTGGCATGTGATGCACGAGGTCTCGTACAGCTGCTTGCCGTCGCGGATGAGCGAGAGGTCTTTCTCGTCGGCCTTGGCCACCTGGGCATGCGGGGTCAAGAGGGTTGTCGCGAAGCCGGCGGCGACAAGACCGCTGAAGAGGACAGCGGCGGTTCGGGCGCGGCGGCGGAACTTGCCCGCCTTGCGCGGCGCGTCGCCGTCGGAAGAATGCTGGTGGAACAGTTTCACTTTTCCTACTACCTCTACTGCACGAAATAAATCGTGGCGAACAGTGCGATCCAGACGACGTCGACGAAGTGCCAGTAGTAGGACACCACGATCGCGGAGGTCGCCTGGGCTGGCGTGAACTTGCTCATCTTGGTTCGCACCAAGAGCAAGACAAAGGCCACGAGACCGCCGATGACGTGCAACCCGTGGAAACCAGTGGTGATGAAGAAGACGGACCCGTACGCGCTGGAGTCAAGCCGGGTGCCTTCGGCGTAGAGATTGGTGTACTCGAAGCCTTGCCCCATGACGAAGAACGTCCCCATGAGGAGCGTGATGGTGTACCACCGGCGCAACCCGAACACATCGCCGCGTTCGGCGGCGAACACGCCCCACTGGCAGGTGAACGAGGACAAGACGAGGACTGTGGTGACCGGGATGGCAAGGAAGAGGTTGAGGTGCGTCGGCTCCGGCGGCCAGTTCTTGTGCCCGTCGAGGGCGGGGGCTTGTCCCGCGCGGGTCACGAAGTACATGGCGAAAAGTCCCGCGAAGAACATCAGCTCGCTGGAAAGCCACACAATAGTGCCGACACTGACCATGTTGGGCCTGTTGAGCGAGTGAACTCGGCTCGCGATGGCCGCGTGCGAAGGGGCTGCCGCGCTCGTCATGTGGTTCAGTATGACACCTCGTAGTAGCTCTGGCGCTCTCGGGGTCGGGTAGCGCCGAGGAAAAGTTCCCGGCGACTTCTCACGCCGGGAGAAGCGCCCAAAGGACCAGCGCGATGACCGCGAACGTCGCCTGTGTGGCAGCCGCGCGCAGGTAAGAGAGCCCCGCGGAGACCAAGACGAGCGCCGCTGCCACGATGCACGACAATGCGAACAGGGTCAGGGCTTCGCCGCTCTCCCCGCCGATCGCGATCCCGACAAAGATCCCGATGGCGAGGAACAAGTTGTAGAACCCCTGGTTGTACGCCAAGGATTTTGTCGCGGCGGCTTGCTCCGCGGACTGCAGGCCAAACCGGCGGTACACTGCGGGCTTGGTCCACAGCACGCTCTCCATGAGGAAGATCACGATGTGCAAGAGGGCCGCGAGGGCCGCGAAGATTTCGAAGGCAATGAGCATTCGCTCATACTAGGCGGCTCCGCAAGCGGCGGCGCGCCCCCGCTACGATCACGCTGTGCCGCCCGATGACCAGTCCGCTCCGTCGTGGCCCGCGCTTCTGCGTGAGCTCTTCGCCGGCAACGAGCTTTCCGCCGAGCGCGCGCAATGGGCGATGGGCGAGATCATGTCCGGCGCCGTGGCCCCGACGCAGATCGCCGCGTTTGCCACCGCTTTGACGATGAAAGGCCCCAGCGCCGACGAGCTCGAGGGCCTCGCCGAGGCGATGCGCGAGCGCTCGGTCCCGTTGGCGGTGCAACATCCCTGCGTCGACATCGTCGGAACCGGCGGCGACGGCCTCGACACCGCGAACATCTCCACCCTCGCCGCATTGGTCACCGCGGCGTGCGGCGTGCCGGTGGTCAAACACGGCTCGCGCGCCGCTTCGTCCGCGTCTGGCTCGGCGGACGCGCTGGAAAAGCTCGGAGTGCGGGTCGATCTCGGCCCCGAAGACCTGGCGCGCTGTGTCGCGCAGACCGGCATTGGTTTTTGCTTCGCCCAGCGCTACCACCCCTCCATGCGCGAGCTCGCCCCGGTCCGCCGGGAGCTCCGTGTGCCCACGGTGTTCAACGTCCTGGGCCCGCTCGCCAACCCCGCCCGACCCCGGTTCGGCCTCATCGGCTGCTCGTGGTCGTCGCTTGCCGAGGCGATGGCCGAGGTTTTCGCCCGTCGGGGCGACCGGGTGGCTGTTGTCCGAGGGGCGGACGGTCTTGATGAGCTCACGACCACCGGCGGCAACGACGTGTGGTTCGCGGACGGCGGGCGGGTTGTCAGGCTTTCGCTCGACGCGGCGGATTTCGGTGTGCCCAGGGCGCAGATCGGGCAGTTGCGCGGCGGGCGGAACGTGACGGAAGCCGCGTCGTTGGTCACAGCGGTCCTGGGACTTGGGGAGCGACAGCATACGGGCGAGTGGGACGTGGACGCGATCCGGGATGTGGTCCGCTGGAACGCGGCCGTGGCTGTCGCGGTGGCCCGAGGCCGGAGGCTGGACCGCGCCGGGGTGGGCGTAAGCCTGCAGGAAGCGAGCGAGGCGCTCGCGAACGGCGCGGCCGGGGAGCTGCTGCGGCGGTGGGTGAGTTTTTCTTCGTCCCTCTGAGGGCGCCCGGCGCAAAACGCCCTCGTTGTTTTGTGCTTTTCCGTCTTGTGGGGCAGTTCCTGTAACCTCTTTGCCATAGACGACACGGGCCGCTTGGATTGGACAGGGAAGCCGCCTTTTCGTATTCTGATTCACGACGTACACCAAAATGTTATCTCGCGACGGAGAAAAGATCCGTCATGCCGTGTCACGGCCAGTCTCCGGACTCGGCAGTAGAGATCCAATCACTGGAGGTAGTAGGTGCTGGACTCGGCAAGCGGGGCTCTCCCGCGAAGAGCCGCGTTGAGCCGCGCTCTCATCTCGCAGCGGCTCGCCAGGCGACTGCCCTCGGCGCTTCTCGGCGCTGTCGTCGCCATAGCTCTCTCGATGGCGAACGCCTGGTCGGACCCCAACGACCCGGTCGCACAGCTGCGAGCCCTGGCCCGTCAGTCGGAGCAAACCGAAGAAGCCCAGTATCAGGCCATGACCGACCTGAACGCGGCGCATGCCGCGCGGGCGCAAGCGCAGACCCGCCTGGCCGAGGATCAGGCCAAGCAAGAGCAGACCAAAGCAGTCGTCGAGCAGTACCAGGGCGTTGTGGACATGTTCGTCGAGACCGCCTACAACGGTGTTCGCCTCAACGAGGTCTACGCCCTGCTGGTGAGCAAATCGCCTGGACAGCTTCTTGACCAGATGTCGGACATCAAGGTCATTGCCGCGGATGTGCAGGACAAAGTGACCTGCTACAAGGCCGCCCACGTGAAGGCGCAGCAAGCTGCGGCCGACACCGCCCAGGCTCTCGACGCGGCGAAAGCCGCCGAGCAGCGCGCTCTGGCCAAACGTGCCGAGCTGCAGGCGAAAGAGGCCCAGCTGCAACAGCAAATCGCCGCCATCAAAGACCAGTACACGAAGCTGACTCCGCAGCAGTTGCACGACTTCAGCGTCAACCCGATGGAGGGCGCCGCCCCGCAGCCCGAATCTGCCGCCCCGCCCGCACAGGTGCTTCCGCCAGAGGCTGAGGACGCCGTTCCGCCGGACGCGCAGAAGAAGCAAGAGGCCGCGCCGCGTCCCCCGGAGTCCTCCGACGCTCCCGAGGAACAGGCCGCCGAGAGTTCGAAAGGGCGGGCCGTGCAGGCCGCGCTCAGCCGAGTCGGCCGGCCATACGTCTGGGGTGGCTCCGGCCCTGGCGTGTTCGACTGCTCTGGCCTTGTGATGTGGTCCTACCAGCAGGTCGGCCGCTCCATGCCGCACTCCAGCCAGGCCCAGGACGGGCTCGGCAGGCATATCGGCCGGGGCGACTTGCAGCCCGGCGACCTTGTGACCTACTACTCAGGCGTTTCGCACGTCGCGCTGTACATCGGCAACGGGATGGTCGTCCACGCGCCGACGTACGGCCAGCCTGTGACGGTCGCGCCAATCGACGCGGCGGGCCCGGTGCACGCGTTCGTCCGCATCGGCTGAGCGCTGGGCGACTCACCGCTGAGCATGCGGCTTGTGCTGTTGCCCGGTCAGTGTGATTTAGGCTGACCGGGTGTCCAAGGCTCTTTTAATCACGAATGACTTTCCGCCCAGACCGGGAGGGATCCAGTCATACGTGCACGCCCTTGCCACACGGTTGCCCGCAGATTCCCTCGTGGTCTACACCGCGTCGTGGAAAAATGACGAGGAGCAGCGGCGCTTCGACGCGGCGCAGCCGTTCCCCATCGTGCGCCATCCGCGTTCGCTGCTGCTGCCGAGCCCTTGGACTGCCCGTCGAAGCCAAGAGCTGGTCCGCGAACACGGGGTGGAGTCGGTGTGGTTCGGCGCGGCGGCTCCCTTCGCTTTGCTTGCGAACGCGGTGCGGGCGGCAGGAGCCCAACGGGTCGTGGCAAGCACGCACGGGCACGAGGTGGGCTGGTCGATGACCCCCGGAGCCCGTCAGGCGCTCCGACGTATCGGCTCCACCGTGGACACGGTCACATATGTGAGCCAGTACGCCCTTCGTCGGGTGCGTCGCGCCTTCGGGCCGGGCGTCGATTTCGTGCGGCTCGCCCCTGGCGTCGACGCCGAGCGCTTCCAACCAGACCCGCAGGCGCGTGAGGCGATGCGGGAACAGCACCGCGTCGGTGAGGCTCCGGTCCTGCTCTGTCTCGCGCGGTTGGTGCCGCGCAAAGGGCAAGACGTGCTCATCGGGGCAATGCCCCGGATTCTTCGTGAAGTCCCGGACGCGTTGTTGGTGATCGTGGGCAGCGGTCCCTGCGAGAAGCATTTGCGCCGGCTCGCCGAACAGCACGGCGTGGCAGACCGGGTTCGTTTCGTCGGGCGGGTGCAGGAGGAAGAGCTTCCGGCCTGGTACGCCATGGCCGACGTGTTCGCCATGCCCTGCCGCACCCGCGGCCGGGGACTTGACGTCGAAGGGCTCGGCATCGTGTTCCTCGAAGCTTCCGCCGTAGGCCTCCCGGTGATCGCAGGAGACTCCGGGGGAGCGCCGGAAACCGTCCGCGAGGGCGAGACCGGCACAGTGGTCTCAGGGCGCGCGGTGCCGGACGTCGCCAACGCCGCTGTGCGATTGCTCTCCGACAAACTCTGCGCGAGCAAAATGGGAGTCGCGGGCCGGGCCTGGGTGCAAGAGTCATGGAGCTGGGACGCTTCAGCGCAAACCCTTGCCGAGCTGCTGCGCCTCAGTTGAGGCCTGCTAGCGTTCCTGCCACTATGCATAGCGTTCAGATCGCCGATCAAACCTTTGTCGCAGCATCGCCTGCGAGCGTCGGGAAAGGTCTCGAAGACGCGAGCCAGTGGCGGCGCTGGTGGCCGGGGCTCGACCTTGAAGTCCGTGAGGCACGGGGTGAGAAAGGTGTCCGATGGCTCGTGGACGGCGAGGTCAAAGGCACTATGGAAGTCTGGCTCAAACCAGAATTGGACGGGGCTTTGCTGCACTTCTTCCTCCATGGCGAGCCATCCGCCTCGCTCGGCCCCAGTGAGCTGCGTCGACTGGTCCGCAAACTCAGGCTTGCTGGCAAAGCGATGAGTTTCGAGCTGAAAGACCGCTGCGAGGCGGGGAAGCTGCCGGGCCATGCTCCCTCGTTCCAGGCTGAAGGGTAGGTTTGCCGTATGGCAGATCACACCCGGCAATCGATTGTCATTGACGCGAAACCCGAGGACGTGATGGCGGTGATCGCCGACCTCGACCGGTACCCGGATTGGGTGGACGCCGCGCAGTCCGTCGAAATCCTTGAGCGCGATGAGCGAGGGACTCCTGTGCGGGCACGGTTCGTGCTCGACGCGGAACTTCTCAAAGACACCTACGAGTTGCGGTACACCTGGGCGCGGGATGGCCGCTCGGTGCGCTGGACCCTGTTGGAGAGCACCATCATGCGCTCTCAGGAGGGCGCGTACATCCTTGAGCCGAACCCCGAGGGCACGAAGGCGACGTACGAGCTCTCGGTCGACCTGCGCATACCCATGCTGGGGCTGTTCCGCCGCAAAGCCGAACGGGCGATCATTGACACGGCGCTCAAAGAGCTCAAGAAACGCGTCGAATCGCTCGTCTGACTCCTCGCGAGCGTTGCGAGGAGCCATAGGTAGAGTGGTCTTTGTGGCCACGAGCACTTCTTCCAACCCCGCTGCGAATCAGCCGGTGCACAAAGCGCTGACGAAGGACTACACCGGGCGCACGCTTTGGTACCGGGCCTTCAAGTACGTGTTCATCGGCCCTCTGTTGCAGGTGTTGTGCCCAAGCACGGTCGAAGGGGCGGAGAACATACCGAGTTCTGGTGCGGCCCTCATCGCGTACAACCACCTTTCGGCCACGGACTGGCTCTTTGTTCCGCTCGCGGTCCCGCGCAAGGTGACGCATGTGGCCAAGAGCGAATATTTCACCGGCACAGGGTTCAAAGGCGCGTTCCAACGCTGGTTCTTCTCCTCGGCAGGGCAGGTGCCGCTCGACCGCAGCGGCGGAGACGCTTCCCGAGCCGCGCTGGAATCCTTGAAGAAAGTCCTGGCCAAGGGAAATCTGGCTGCGATTTTCCCCGAAGGCACTCGTTCTCCGGACGGGCGGTTGTACAAGGGCAAGACCGGCGTCGCGCGAATCGCGCTCGAATCCAAGGTCCCGGTGATCCCGGTCGGGGTGATCGGGACGGACAAGGTCTTGGCCCCCGACAGCGCGAAATTCCATCCCCATCCGGTGACGGTCCGAATCGGCAAGCCTTTGGATTTCTCCCGGTTCTATGATTTCGTGGGGAATCACTACGTCGAACGTTCCATCGCGGACGAGATCATGTACGAGATCATGCGTTTGAGCGGCCAAGAGTACGTGGACGAGTACGCCAGTCGGAAGAAGAAGGGCCGCGGCGCGAGCGGCTCGGGGCCCGCGACCGCTCCTTCCGCAGCCTGATGCCGAGGTTCTTCTACGACACCGAATTCATCGAGGACGGCGTCACGATCGACCTTGTCTCCATTGGCGTCGTCGCCGAGGACGGCAGAGAATTCTACCGCGTGTCCACCGGATTCGACGCGAGCAAAGCAGGCAAATGGGTGCGCGAGAACGTGCTCGCGCAGCTGCCGCCGCTTTCCTCCCCGCTCTGGGTTTCTCGTGCGAAACTGCGCGAGGAACTGCTGGAATTCTTGACAGCGGAAGGCGAAGGGCCGATCGAACTCTGGGCGTGGATGGGGGCGTACGACCATGTGGTGCTCTGCCAGCTTTGGGGCGCTATGCCCGCGTTGCCGAGGGCGTTGCCCCGCTATACCCGCGATGTGCGCCAGCTTTGGGAAGAGCGGGGCAGCCCGCCATTGCCGCCAGTGCCCGAAGGCGCGCATGACGCCCTCGTCGACGCGCGGCACTGCCGCGCGCGCTATGAAACCCTCCAAGGCTCCTGACCCGCCGTCAGCGCACGTTTTCGGCTCGGCTTGGTTGCGAGAGGAATCATTTTGGTCTCAAGCTTGGCGAAGGTTACTCTGGACGGCATGAACTGGACGGTCGACGTTCCCATCGATGAGCTGCCGGACTTGCCGCCGCTTTCCTCTGATTTGCGCGCGCGTCTGGACGACGCGCTGGGCAGGCCTGCGGCGCAGCAACCTTCGTGGGACCCGGAACACGCCGCGCAAATGCGCAAAGTGCTCGAGTCCGTCCCCCCCATTTGCGTGGCGAGCGAAGTCGACTCCCTCGCCGACCAATTGGCCAGCGTCGCCCGCGGCGAGGCTTTCCTCCTGCAGGGCGGCGACTGCGCTGAGACGTTCGTCGCGAACACCGAGCCGCACATCAAAGGCAATATCCGCACATTGCTGCAGATGGCCGTGGTCCTCACGTACGCGGCGAGCGTCCCCGTGGTCAAACTGGCACGGGTCGCCGGCCAGTACGCCAAGCCGCGCAGCTCGGACTTGGACAGCCAAGGGCTGCCCTCGTACCGGGGGGACATGGTCAACGGCTTCTTCCCAGAGGAGCGCGTGCGCCAACACGACCCCTCCCGGCTGGTCCGCGCCTACGCGAACGCGTCAGCCGCGATGAACCTGGTTCGCGCCCTGACCGCGGCGGGCGAGGCGGATTTGCACCGCATCCACGACTGGAACCGAGAATTCGTCCGCCAGTCTCCGGCGGGCGCTCGCTACGAGGTCGTGGCCAGGGAGATCGACCGAGGTTTGAAGTTCATGGCAGCGTGCGGGGTCAGCGACCGCGAGTTGGAGTCCGCGCAGATCTTCGCCTCCCACGAAGCCCTGGTCCTGGACTACGAGCGCGCGATGCTCCGGCTGGCGAAAAGCTCGAAGAGCCCCGACGGGGAGCCCGCGCTCTACGACTTGTCCGCGCACTTCCTGTGGGTTGGCGACCGCACCCGTCAGCTCGACGGCGCGCACATCGGCCTCATGGAGCTCATCAACAATCCGATCGGGCTCAAGATCGGGCCGAGCACCACGCCGGAGCAGGCGGCTGAGTATGTGCGCAGGCTCGACCCGAACCGCCAGCCTGGCCGGCTCACCCTGGTGTCCCGCATGGGCAGCGGCAAGGTGCGCACGCTCTTGCCGCCGATCATCGAGAAGGTGCAAGCCACCGGGCACCAAGTGATCTGGCAGTGCGACCCCATGCACGGCAACACCTACGAGTCCCCGAGCGGCTACAAGACCCGGCACTTCGACCAGGTCGTGGACGAGGTTCAAGGCTTTTTCGAGGTGCACCGCAAAGCAGGAACCCACCCCGGCGGCATCCACATCGAGCTCACCGGCGACAACGTCACCGAATGCGTGGGCGGTGCGAAAGAGATCTCCGACGCCGACCTCGCCGGTTCTTATGAGACCGCCTGCGATCCCCGCCTGAACACGGAGCAGTCCCTGGAGCTCGCCTTCCTCGTCGCGGAAATGCTCCGGTCATAGCTTTTGCCGGCGCGGCGCTCCGCCGCGTCGCCCGCACATCATGAAGGCGGCCCTTTTCGCATCGGCGAGCCGATGATCGCAAGCCTGCTGGCAAGCGCCGCAGATGTCTGCTCGGGGTTTTGCGGCCATCCGTGTTCTGCCCTGCTGTGGGTTTTGCTCGGCGCAGCGTCTAGCCGAGCTGCTGCTCAAGGAACGCCGCGAAGAAATAACCGCAGATCATCGAGACGACGCCGAGCAGCAGGACGACGATGAACCCGACGGCGACCTCCCGCCAACCGGTCGTCTCCGAAATGGGGGAGCCGATGTTTTCCACGATCGTCCGGACCGGATCGGTCTCGCCGCCTGTCGCGGGTATGACGGAGCCGAGGTCGACGGTCGATTGCTGTGCCGTGGTCGGCGCTGTGGCGTGAGCGCCGGTCAGGCTCGGCGCAGCAGTTGGCGCAGGCACGCTGTAACGGGGCAAGCCCAGCTCGGCCCGGACTCGGTCGAGGTCGCGCAGCATGCTGTCTGCGTCCGGGTATCGGGCTGCGGGATCGCGTTCGGTGGCGCGCAACACAATATTGTCGAACTGCAACGGCACTCCGTCGACAGCGCGGCTGGGCGGAGGAACGTCGTGGCGCAACCGGGCCTCGGCCAATTCGGCAGCATCCGCGCCCGCGAACGGCAGCGCTCCGGTCAAAAGCTCGTACAGCACCACACCGGCCGAGTAGATGTCGCTCGCAGCGCGCAGTCCTTCCCCGGCGCCGCTGCGCGCCTGTTCGGGGGCGAGGTACGCGGCGGTGCCAAAAGCCTCCAAAGGACTGGGCTGGGAGCCGTTGCGCTCGCTCCAAGCGGCGGAGCCGAAATCGGTTATTTTCACTTCGCCCTCTTCGGAGATCAAGATGTTCTCCGGTTTCACATCCCCGTGCACGAGACCGATCCTGTGCGCAGTGCCGAGCGCGCGCAAGACTGGCTCCAAAAGCGCCGCGGCGGCGTAGGGCGGCATCGGGCCGCGCTCAGCCAGCAGCTGTCGGGCCGTGCCCCCCGCGATGAATTCGAGCACCAGATACGGGCGCCCTCCTGTGGAGCCTTGGTCGAAGACGGCGACCAGCGCGGGGTCGCAGAGGCGGGCCACAGCGCGAGCTTCGAAGTCGAACCGTTCCGCGATCCTCGGGTCGTCGAGCCTGCCTGAGCTGTCCAGCAAGTGGTCCGCGGCGAACTTGATCGCGACGGGCCGCTCTAAACGCCGGTCAAACCCCCGGTACACCACGCACATGCCACCGGAGCCGATTTGTTCGCCCACCTGGTAGCGTCCTTCGAGGACAGTCCCGACCAATGGGTCAGGGCCGACGGGGGATCGGGTCATGCCTTGAAGGTATAGCCCAAGTTGCTGAGGACCTCCACGGTCGCCTTGCTGAAGTTCATCGTGTTGAAATGCAAGCAGTCCACGCCTTCACGGACTAGCCGCTCGCACATCTCGGTGGCGAGTTGGATGCCGATGTCGCGCACCGCCTTGCGGTCCTCGTGCTCGCCTTTGCCCGCCGCTCTCGCGAGCCGCTCCTCCAGTGCTGGGGGGATGGTCTCCCCGGACAGGAAGACGACTCGCCGCAATGTCTTCAACGAAGTGATCGGCATGACCCCGGGGATGATCGGTTTGCGCCCTTGTTCCGCGTCGTAAGCGACCACCCGGTCCCGAAGACGCAAGTAGTCGTCCACGTCGAAGAAGATTTGTGTGATCGAGTATTCGGCCCCCGCCCGAAGTTTCTGCACCAAGTACTTGGTGTCGTGTTCGAGGTCGACGGCCCGGTAGTGCCCGCGGGGGAACGAGGCCACGCCCACGTGGAACCTCCCCAGCGTGTGGATCAGCCGCACGAGGTCTTCGGCGTATTCGAGGCCGTCGGGGTGTTTGACCCACTCGGCGAAAGGATCGTCGCCGGGCGGGTCGCCGCGCAGCGCGAGGATATTGCGCACGCCTTGGTCGGCGAATCCGGCGACGATCGAGCGAAGATCGTCGAGCGTGTGGTCCACGATGGTCAAATGGCCGACGATGGGCAGCGTCGTCTCTCGGGCCAGCTCCCCGGTCAGCCGGACGGTCTGCTCGCGAGTTTTCCCGCCCGCCCCGTACGTGACGGTGGCGAACGCCGCGCCGAACCGCTCGAACACGCGGGCCGCCCGCCACAACCCCGCTTCCTCCGACTCGTTGCGGGGCGGGTAGAACTCGACCGAGAACGGTGTGCGCGTTCGTTTGATGCGCCGCCACTCGTCGACCACCGAATCGCCGGTCTCCGCCAGTGGGCTCTGGGCGAGCGAGTCCGTTCCTGGCAGGATGGACCGGGATGCGGTGACTTTTTCGCCGAGAGAAACTGTGCTCACTCGTTCAGTGTATAAGGATGCAGGCAGCGAGAAGCATGCTGACAGGCTGGCCTTGGAGGTAATGCGCGATGACAACCGCCCATCGGTCTGACGGCTCGTGGGAGGAGCCCCCGCCCCTTTCGCGGAACGTGCCGCAATCGTTGGGTTTCGTCCAATCCTTCGCCGAACAGCGCCTCGTGGAGTTTCTGGCCGACCGGCGCCGTGAGGCCGACCGCCTCGGGCCGCAATTCGCGGAGGTGGTCGAAGGGCTGTCGGCGCTCGTGCTCGGCTCGGGCAAACGGGTGCGGCCCGCGTTCGCCTGGCTTGGCTGGCTCGGCGCGGGCGGGGACGCGGCAGGACCGGACGCTGGCGCGGTGCAGCGCGTCTGCGCGGCCCTGGAACTGCTCCAAGCGGGTTTGCTCGTGCATGACGACATCATCGACCAGTCGGACCTGCGGCGCGGGGAACCCTCGCTGCACCGCAGATTCGAAGCGGAACACAGCAGGGAGGGATGGTCGGGCGACGCGGCCCGGCACGGCGAGGCGCTCGCCATCCTCGCTGGCGAGCTCGCTTTCGTCTGGGCGGACGATTTGGCCGCGGAAGGGCTCGACGCGGTTGCCGGGGCGGACCGGACCGCTTTTCGCAAGGTTTGGTCTGCGATGCGCGCCGAGGTGATCGGCGGCCAGTGCCTCGACGTTTTGGCGCAAGCCGGGGACGATGAGAGCGAAGAGGCCGCCACGCGGGTCATCCGCTGGAAGACAGCCTCGTACACAGTTGCGCGGCCTTTGGAGCTCGGCGGCGTCCTTGCTTGCGCCAATGAGTCGTTGCTCACGTTTTACCGGAGCTTCGGGGACGATGTCGGCGTCGCGTTCCAACTCCACGACGACCTGCTCGGCGTTTTCGGCGATCCTGCTGTCACCGGCAAGCCTGCCGGGGACGACGTGCGCGAGGGCAAGCGGACTGTGCTCATGGCGCTTGCGCTGCGCTCGGCGTGCGAAGTCGGAAAAAACCAGGAGCAGGCGTTACGCTCTGCTTTCGGCCGCGGCGATGATGACGCTTCGGTGGCCGAAGCGGTGAAAATCATCGATTCGCTCGGCGTTCGCGCCCAAGTCCGCGAGCGCATCGAACTCCTCCGCGCCAGGGCTGCTGCCGGATTGGAGGCTGTGCGCATGCCTGCTGCGGCAAAGGCAGGGCTGGTCGAATTGACGGCTTCGCTGCTCAGCTGAGCGACGCGCCGGAATCTAGCGCGGCGCCCCAAGATCGGGTATTATCCGACCCAGTCAAGCTCGATGTGACAACGGGTGGATGTGCTTTTTCAGGAATTGAGGAGAGGAGCAGCTGTTGGCTATCCCAATGATAGGAGATGAGGCGCAGAGCGTCCTCTCTGCGGCATTGAAGCCGGGCAGCGAGACGGAATCCGACGAGGCGAGTTCTGCGGCCGCGCTCAGCAAGGGCTGGACGATCGCCCTCGGCGCTCTTGGCGCCTGCCTGCTGGCGTTCATCAGCGTCGCGGTCGCCGGAGGCCTCAAGCATGACCAGGCCCTTGAGGAGACGCATCTTTCTTGGATGCGCTTCGGCCACGGCCGGGACATCTCGACGTACCTCGGCTGGCTCGGGCTCTGCCTCGTCATCTTGGCCTGGGTCCGCGCGGGCCGGTTGGTCCTTGCGGGCGTTGTCGGAATGCGCTGGCTCGTCCGCGCCATGGCTTCCTGGGTGGCCCCGCTCCTCGTGGCCGCGCCGCTCTACACCCGCGACCCGTACTCCTACCTCGCCCAAGGCGCGCTGCTCCGCGACGGGCACAACCCGTACAGCGACGGCCCGGTGATGAACCCCGGGATCTACGCGGACAACGTCGCGGAGGTGTGGTCCACCACCGGTTCCCCGTACGGCCCGCTGTTCATGCTCATCATGAAGCTGCTCACCACCGTTGTGGGCAACCACATTGTCCCAGGCGTGATCCTCACCAGGATCATCATGCTGCCAGGGGTGGCGCTGACCTTCTGGGCGGTTGTGGCTCTGTCCAAGCACTTCGGCAAGAAGCCCGAGGCCGCTGTCTGGCTGGTGCTGCTCAACCCGCTCATGGTGGTGAACGTCATCGGCGGCGCCCACAACGAGATGCTGATGGTCGGCCTGTTGACCTCTGGCCTGGTTTTGACCTTGCGCGGCCAGCAGCACTGCGGCGTCGCGCTCGTGGTGACTGCCGCGTGCGTCAAGGCGACCGCTGGTTTGGCGCTGCCGTTCGTCGGTTGGATCTGGTTGGCGCAAATCGCGCGTCAGAACAGCCTCACCATGAGCGCTCGGCCTCTGTCGGCTTTGGGGGAGTACGCCAAAGTGGTCGCCAAGGTCGTCGCCATCACTGTCGGCTTGTTCGCCCTCTTCACATTCGTCGCGGGCGTCGACCTTGGCTGGAGCGATCAGATCTCCGACACCCTAGTCGTCGTGAACTGGTTGGCCGCGCCCACTGCCGTGGCGCAGCTGTTGACCATCACGATCGGCCAGCTCTTCGACTGGAACATCCAGAGCGTCCTCGACACGACTCGGAGCGTCTTCACGGTCGCCTTGGCGGCGGCTTTGGCGGCCTTCTGGTGGCTCTGGCGCGAACCGCTCTGGTCTGTGCAAGAAGCGTCAGTGACCGAATCCAGCCGTCCCGGCCTCTCCGGCAAAGCGGAGCGTTTCATCCGACAGCAGTTCGCGGGCGACACCAGTCAGACTGTTGGCACTCGGGCACTGGTGGGAGCCGTTTTGGCCATGATTGCCACGATCGAGTTCACGGCAGCCTCGTTCCCCTGGTACTTCAGCTGGCCGCTGGCCATCTCTGCCGTTTTCGTCGTGAACGGTTCCTCGACAGTGCGGTCCGTGGTGGTGTTTTGCTCCGCTGCGCTCCTCTTCATGTTCGGTTTGAACGGCGACCAGCAGATGTACTCGGTTCCGGCGATGCTCTTTGGCGCCGTGGTGTCGTTCCTTGCCGCCGCCACGTTTTGGCGCAAGAAGAAGCCAAGCGTGCGAGAGCCGGGCGACGACGAGAGTTTGGTGAACGAGGAGCGTTCGGTGAGGGAACTGTCCTTCAGCTGATCGGCGCCCCTGGCTCGGCGACCCGCTCAAGGGGCAGCGACCGGCCGAGAATCCCGAATGGCCGCGCGTCCCCTGGGAACCGCATCTGGCGGATGACGTCGACAAAGCCCAGTTTGCGGTAGAGCCGCCACGCGCGGTTTGCCTCCAAAGCGACCTCTGGGGTTGAAAGCAGCACATGCGACTCGGTTCTGCCCGACATCAGACGGCGCAGCAATGTCTCGCCGACGCCGAGCCCCTGCAATCCGGGGCGGACATGTATCTCGGTGAGTTCCACGTAGTCGTCCAGCATGCCGGTGGCCAACCGGCCGCCTTGCCCAAACCGATGCGCGGCTCTCGCGACATGTTGGTGCCAGGGCAGGTTCGGGCTTCCTGTGTAGGCGTATGCGAACCCAATGAGTTCGTCGCCGCCGTTCGCGCTTCGTCCGGGCGTGAACGCGCCGACAGCCTGCCAGCCTGGTCGCTGCGTGTCATCGCGCCAAGGCTGGGCCCGGTAGGAGATCACATCGGGCGAGTACCCCATAGCGGTGATGTACAGGGTGAGCGCGTCATGGAGCCTTGCCAGGAAAACTGTCGCCGATAGGTCGCGCACCTCCAGCCCAGTGAGGTTATCCAACGAACGCCACCTTTTTGTCAGTGCCCTTGTGCACAATCTTCTCAAGTGATTGGCCCGCCGCGGCGAACGTCGCCGCGACAGGCCTGATGTCACCACCATAACTGTGAGGCCTGGTTTTTGGTTTCACCCACCCGGAAGTGAGGAACGATGAAGATCACAAGAACCTTCAAGCACGGGGCCATGACGTTTGTCCGGGGCAGCAAGCCGGGGCTTTGCGGGGAACTGCTGCGCAGGGCTGACGCCCGCTTGTTCGCAGCGATGGAGCCGGGAGACCCGCTGGAGCGGTTCTTGCGGGCCTATCAGGCGGCGCTCGGCGGCGCCGGAGCCCTGCTCGTCTCAGTCGAACAGCCAGGAGGCAGGCGGGCGGACCGCAATGCTTGGGCTCGGCTTGCGAAAGTCCCCGGTTTCGAGCTGTGGGCGCAACATTTTCATCGGACCTCGAAGATGAGGGCACTGGCTCAGGCCGGGACGGCGGACGTTCCGGACGAGGAGCAACTGCATGGTTTTGTCCGCCAGGTCGGCGAGTTCCTCTGCGATGTGGAAGATTTCTTGCGGGCAGGGGCCGGTTGCGGAGCAGTCCAATCCGAGCGGGAGCGCAAGACCGCGTGAGCTGCTGAGGGGCTCAAATTTCTGGCCGAGCCCGCGTGACGTCCGGCGGAAGGGGGCGTATGATTTCTGCAAGAGGTGTTCAAGTAAGCGGACCCTCCCTACCGAGTGCTGATCGCCTTGGCGAAGCGAAGACCTGAGGAGGGATGCTATGCCACTCTCTGAACATGAGCAGCGGGTGCTCGACGAGATCGAGAGCGCCTTGTACGCAGAGGACCCCAAGTTCGCGTCCGCGTCCTGGGGCAAGGGTCTTCGGGCTCCGTCGAGCAGGACCGGCCTCCAAGCCGTGGTCCTCTTCTCGGTCGGCCTGGTGCTTCTCGTTCTTGGAGTGGTTCTTCCGTTCCGTTTCCCCGGCTCTTTCCCCATCCTGAGCCTGGTCGGATTCGTCATCATGTTCATCGCTGGCATCCGCTGGCTTTGGTCCTCGGGAGACTCTGGCGCGGTCGGCGGTGAGAACCGGCCTCGGGGCGCGCAGGCTCGTCAGGCCTCCGGAGGGAATCGCAAGGCAGGTCTGAGCGAGCGCATGGAGAACCGTTTCCGCAGACGGTTCGAGCGCGAGTAGCGGCCCCCCACTTCCACCCACCCGGCGCAAAAAACCCGGATCAGGTCGTTTCCACCTCCTGATCCGGGTTTTTTCTTGTCTTTTTCCTTTTGTGTGGCCAAATGTGTTGGAAAGTGGGGGAAAGTGGGGTAGTGTGGTGGCTACGTCCAGGAAAACCTGACGTGGTCGGTACGGGTAAGGAGCTGAGGTGAGGCCATGTTTCTCGGCACTTACGCTCCTCGGCTCGACGACAAAGGCAGGCTCACGCTCCCCGCGAAATTCCGCGAAGCGCTCGCAGGGGGGCTCGTGGTGACGAAAGGTCCGGACCGCAGCCTCGCGGTGTACCCGAGGGATCATTTCGCCGAACTGGCCAGGAAAGCCGCCGCCGCGTCCAGGTCGAATCCGCAAGCGAGGGCGTTTGTGCGTAATTTCGCCGCAGGCGCGGACGAGCAGCGTCCAGACGCGCAGGGCCGTGTCGTCCTGTCGACCGACCATCGCAGATACGCCGGTTTGCGCAGGGATTGCGTGGTCAACGGGGCAATCGATTTTTTGGAGATCTGGGACGCAGAGGCTTGGCAGCGGTACGCCGAGGAGAACGAAGAGGGCTACGTGCAGGCGCAAGACGCTTCTCTCGACGGGATTTTGTAGGCATGGCGGCCATGCTCTCGTCTTCGACGGCCAGCCGAATGCCGATCTGGCGCGCTTCCCCGGCGCCAGATCGGCATTCGGCTGGCCGTCGAAGACGAGGCGGCTCGTTGTCCAGAGGAGGCCTGATGTCAGCGCAAGAGCCGCAACACGTTCCTGTCCTGCTGCACCGGGTCGTGCAGCTCCTGGCCCCAGCGCTGAGCGCGCCCAATCCAGTCCTCGTGGACGCCACACTCGGCCTTGGCGGCCACACGAAGGCGCTTCTGGAGCGCTTCCCAGCGTTGCGGGTGGTCGGTGTTGATCGCGACGAGAAGGCGATCGAGGTGGCCCGCGCTCGCCTCGGCGCGTTGGCTGATCGTGTTCGTTTCGTCCACGCTCGCTTTGACGAAGTGGAGCACGCGCTCGGCGACGAGGCCGCGAACGGTTATTTGCTCGACCTCGGGGTGTCCTCGATGCAGCTCGACCAAGCCCAGCGAGGTTTCGCCTACTCGAAAGAGGCCCCGCTCGACATGCGCATGGACTCCTCGGCGGAGCTCACCGCAGCGGAAGTTCTGGCCACATACGAGGAGCGCGAGCTGGCCCGCGTCCTGAGAACATACGGCGAGGAGCGGTTCGCCTCCAGGATCGCGGCCGCGATAGTCCGCAGGAGGTCCACGGCCCCGCTCTCCAGCAGCGCCGAGCTTGTCCGGCTCATCGACGACGCGATCCCCGCGAAGGCGAAACGCACTGGAGGGCATCCGGCGAAGCGCACATTCCAAGCGCTCCGAGTCGAAGTGAACGACGAGCTCGGCAGCCTCAGGGCGGCGTTGCCGAAGGCCCTCGCCGCCCTTGCGCCTAGTGGCCGCATCGTCGTTCTCGCCTACCAGTCGCTTGAGGACCGGATCGTGAAAGAAGCATTCGCCCGAGCGACGACTTCTCGGACGCCGATCGGACTCCCGGTCGAACTCCCTGGTTTCGCGGCGGAATTCGTCTCGCTCACCCGTGGAGCAGAATTGGCGAGCGACGAGGAGATCGCGCAGAACTCCCGCGCCGCGTCGGTTCGGCTTCGCGGTGTCGAAAGGATTCCCCACGCAGAGGTGGACCGGTGACGCGCAACGGAGCAAAGGCGAGTGCCGCCCCCGCGACGCGGCAGCGTTCAAAAGCAGCCGCTCGCGCCTTGCGGCGCCGCGATATGCGCATGGGCCACGGCAGCGAACGGCGCCCGATTGTGGAGTCGAGCCGTCGGCAAGCGAGCCGCAACGCTTCGAAGGGATTCGCCCGCTCGGCCCTGCCGTCGCTGCCGGACGGGGAGAAGCTCTGGTGGATGATCGCCGTTCCGTCCAGAGAACTGCTGCGCCGGGTGCCTTTTGTGATTGGCGTTATGGGGCTTTTAGCCGTGGGGCTGGTCGCGACGCTCTGGCTCGCGACCAGGTCCACAGAGGACGCTTCGACCCTTTCCGCGATGCGCGGGCACAACCGCGAGCTCCAACAGGAGCAGGAGCGGCTTGAGCGCGATATGGAGCGTGGCCAGTCAGTGACCGAGCTCGCTCGGCGGGCCGGGGAGCTCGGCATGGTGCCCGCCAGGGACGTCGCAAAGTTCGTGCCGCAACCGGACGGCTCTGTGCAAGTCGTCGGCGACCTCAAGCCCGCAGAGGGAGCGCCAGAAGTGCCGCTCGACGGCGAGCCCTCGAAACCAGGCGATCCGTCCAAGAGGCAGCCGCCCGTTCCGAACAACTCCGGAACGTCGCACGAGGCAGCTCCTCCGCCCGCCGCACCTGCCCCCACCGAGTTGGACGACTCCGTGGAACGGGTCCGCCCGTCGCAGATCGCGCCCGATTCCCCCGACCAGGCCCCGCAGGCCGAAGCGCCCGAGCAGACGCAGCCCGGCTCCGCCGACCCGCAGGTTTCTTCGCTTCCGCCGGTCAACCCGGTGTCGCCGCTGTCGCAGACGGCGAACCAAGCTTCGACTGCGCAGCCCTCCGATATGTTCCCAGGGCTTCCCGCCGCGCCTGCGCCGCAAGCAGGGAGCCCTGCGCCGCTGGACCCCGCGCCTCCCCCGCTCCAGGCCCCCGACCCAGTAGCATCCCTGCCAAACACACCGGCCCAATCACAGCACATGGACCAACCCGAACAGGAATCGCATGAGTGACCGAGCCCGCCGAACCGCGTTCGCCGCGGCCCGCGCGCCGCTCGCCAAATTGCGCGGCCCGCTGCACTGGTTCACCGCTCGCCGCAGGGTCGGGCTCGCAGTGACGTACCTCGCGCTCGGCGCGGTGGCGGTGCAACTGGTCTTCATCCAGACGATTTGGGCCGATCATTACAACTCGGAGGCCGCGAACCAGCGTTCGGTCACCATCGTCGACCCCGCCGTGCGCGGCGTCATCACCGACCGCAACGGTCGCAAGCTCGCGTTCACCGTCCAGTTGCGCAAGCTCACGTTCCAACCGCAGCGGATCCAAGCGAAATTCGAGAAAGAACACGCCGCGCACCCTGCGACCGCTCCTGCGGCGCAGGACAAGCTGGCGCAGATCGCCAAGGGCGTACACGACGCGCTCGGCGGTTCGGTGGGCGAGACGGAGCTCTTGGCCAATTTGCGGTCCGACAAGTCCTTCGTTTATCTCGCCAAACAGGTGGACCCGCAAGTCGCGGAGAAGATCTCCGAGCGTTTCCCGGACGTCGGTTCAGAGCCGCAGAACGTCCGCGTCTACCCGAACGATTCCCTCGGGGCCAATCTCGTCGGCTCGACCGGCGACGAAGGCCACGGCCAGATCGGGCTGGAAGCGAGTTTGGACTCTGAGCTCGCGGGCCATGACGGCGCAGTGACCTATGACCGGACCAGCGACGGCGGCGTCATTCCAGGGAGCTGGAGAGACCGCCGTCCTGCCGTGAACGGCTCGGACGTGCAGCTCACCATCGACGCGGACACGCAGTACTACGTGCAGGAGCGGCTCCAAGAGGCGCTCGTGAAATCGGGCGCGAAACATGTGAGCGCGGTGGTGCTGGACGCGAAAACCGGCGAAGTGCTGGCCATGGCCAATGATTCGACGTTCAACCCCGCGCTCGGCCTTGGCAACGCCAATCCAGACAGCTTGGGGAATCTTGCTGTTTCCAGCCCGTTCGAGCCCGGCTCTGTGAACAAGGTCATCACTGCTTCGGGAGTCATCGAATACGGTCTCTCGACCCCGGACGAGGTGATCCCTGTGCCGGGCCTGCTCCAGATGGGCGGGGCGACGATCCACGACTTCCTCGGCCACGGCACTCTGCACTACACCACGACCGGCATCTTCGGCTTCTCGTCCAATATCGGCACGCTCATGCTGGCGCAGCGTCTCGGGGAAGACCGATTCATGGACTTGGTCAACAAGTTCGGCCTCGGGCAGCGCACCGATGTCGGCCTGCCGGGGGAGAGCGAAGGACAAGTCCCGCCGCGCGACCAATGGTCCGGCTCCACCTTCGCGAACCTGCCGATCGGCCAAGGCTTGTCGATGACCCTGTTGCAGATGACCGACATGTACCAGGCCATCGCGAACGACGGGTTGCGGATGCCGCCCCGGATCATCCGCTCCATCGCAGGCCGTCTGGAGCCTCGGCCTGCCGGGGTCCAGGTCGTCCGGCCGGAGTCGGCGCGGACTGTGCGCGACATGTTCCGCGCGATCACCCAGAAAGACCCCATGGGCTATCAGCAGGGGACCGGCTCCACCGCTCGCGTCGCCGGGTATCAGATCAGCGGCAAGACCGGAACCGGCCAGCAGGTGAACCCGGACTGCGGGTGCTACTACGAGGACTTCCACAACAACATCACCTTCGCCGGCATCGCCCCAGCAGACAACCCGAGGTTTGTCGTGGGCCTGTACATGGACGCGCCGCCCAGGGGCGCGGACGGGTCCGGCCACCAGACGGCCGCCCCGCTTTTCCATGAGATCGCGCAATGGATGCTCACGCATTACGACGTGCCGCTCTCGCCCGAGCCCGCCCCGTGGTTCACCTTGAACGAGGACGCGCCGTCGCAGGACCCTCGCTAAACGAGGTCGCTGTACTCTTTGAGCTTCGTGATCCGGTGGTCCGCGTCGATGATCCGGACCGTGCCGGAGGTCGAGCGCATGACAATGGTCTGCGTCGTGGCGCGGGAGCCGTGGTAGCGGACCCCGCGCAAAAGGTCCCCGTCGGTGACCCCGGTGGCGGCGAAGAAGATGTTGTCGCCCGCGACGAGGTCTGTGGCGTGCAGGACTCGGTTGAGGTCGTGCCCAGCGTCGACGGCCTTCTGGCGCTCGGCTTCGTCGGTCGGTGCGAGGACGGCTTGGAACGCGCCGCCGAGGCAGCGGATCGCGGCGGCGGCGATGATGCCTTCCGGCGTCCCGCCGATCCCCATCAAAATGTCCGTGCCCGAGCCAGGCCGGGCAGCCGCGATCGCGCCCGCCACATCGCCGTCAGAGATCAGGCGGATCCGCGCGCCGGTCTCTCGGATCTCACCGATCAGATCGTGGTGGCGGGGCCGGTCGAGGACGACCACGGTGACGTCCGACGGCTCGACCCCTTTCGCCTTGGCGACCCGGGCGATGTTCTCGGCCGTGGACGCGGTGATGTCGATGACGTCGGCGGCTTCGGGGCCGGTCGCGATCTTGCGCATGTAGAAAACAGCAGAGGGGTCGAACATCGCGCCCCGGTCGGCCACGGCGAGGACGGCGATGGCCCCGGGCATCCCCTTGCTCATGAGCGTGGTGCCGTCCACAGGGTCCACGGCGACGTCGCAGTCGGGGCCGTCGCCGTCGCCGACCTCTTCGCCGTTGTAGAGCATCGGGGCGTTGTCCTTCTCGCCCTCGCCGATCACGACGACGCCGCGCATGGACACGGTCGCCAGCAATTGGCGGATGGCGTTGACAGCCGCCCCGTCGCCAGCCTCTTTCTGGCCTCTCCCCACCCAACGCCCCGCGGCGAGAGCGCCGGCCTCGGTGGCGCGGGCGAGTTCCATCGCGAGGTTGCGGTCTGGCGAGACCGGGTGGGCGGGAACCTCGTGATGATGCGTGCCAGAAGGGGAAGTCATAGATCGGAAGTGTAGTAGACCCCTCTGCGGAGCGTGCGGTTTGCTGCTAGCATCGGCTCTACCTGATGCGGCGGGGCGGCATGTGACCGCCCCCAGGCATTCCCCTGAGGAGGTGAGCGTCAGTCATGAGACCGCGTGCCGCTGTGCTTGCTCTCGTTTTGCTGGCCGCGCTCACCCCAGGATGCGGGCCAGCTCAGCAGTCACAGGGCCCGAAGCCTGCCGTCGCGGAGCGAGCGGGCCTGGACGATCCGGTTCTGCCGTTGTCGCCGACGCTCAACCAGTTCCTCAAACCTGAGGTCACTGAGCTCTCTTGGCACGACAAGCCCGACTCCTCGGAGTGGTCGGTCATGCCCGCCGAATGCCAGCTGGTGGGAGAAGCGGGCTACGCCGACCAGTGGGGGCAGTCCTGGACGAAGTTCCGAAGGCTTGTCCTCGCCGACGCGAAGAGCGCCCACCCCCCGTTCGTCGACACGGTGAGCGATGTCTGGATAGAAGAGATCATGGTGCAATACCCCGGCGAAGCGGCAGCTCGGAGCGCCTATGACGGCATGACCAGAAATTTCTCCAGATGCGACAACCGGATGATCTCTTCGAAGAGCAAACTGGGCACGGTCACCCCGTGGCTGCCCAAGGTGCACGAGCTCACCTCCAGCAAAGCGAGATGGGAGAACCTCCAAGGCGGTTCGACATACTGGGGCTGCGCCTCTGAGGCGAGGCTGAGCGGCTATTCCATCGTGTCGGCGACCTTGTGCAGCCGTGACCCCAAACGCGCCGAGACGGTGGCCAAAATTGCCGACCTGATGGGCGACGTCCGCGCATAAGGGGCTGTAGGCTCGCTCATATGCCTTCCGTCGATTCGGATTTCTTAGCCTTGCCGCTCGGGCAGCTCGCCGACGCGGCGCTGTCCGAGGCCAGATCGCTCGGGGCGAGCCACGCGGATCTGCGGGTGCATCGGCTCGCCGAGGAGTCGATCAGCCTGCGCGACGCGAAACCGCAGAGCGTCACGAGCGCGACCCGTTCGGGGTTCGCGGTGCGGGTCCTCGTGGACGGCGTGTGGGGTTTCGCGTCCAGCGTGAGCATGACCGCGGAGTCCGCTGTCCTCGTCGCCAAGCAGGCCGTCCTCATCGCTCGCTCGCTCGCCCCGCTCGCCGTGGAACGAGTCCAGCTCGCGGACGAGCCCGTCTATCCGGACGCCGTCTGGGTGGGCGAGTACGAACGCGACCCGTTCTCCGTGCCGACAGCGGAGAAAGTGGCGCTGCTCGCTGACTATTGCGGGCGCCTTCTCGCCGCGGATCCCGTGGCGCACGCGACAGCGCACGTCCTGACGGTCAAAGAGCAGAGCTTCTACGCCGACCTGGCAGGGTCTCGCGTCACCCAGCAGCGCGTCCGACTGCATCCGCAGCTCGAGGCGACCACCGTCGACCAAGCAGCAGGCGTGTTCGAGACGATGCGCACCCTCGCCCCGCCGGTCGGCCGAGGCTGGGAGTACCTGGACGAGCGGGGCAGTTGGGACTGGGCGGACGAATTGGCCCGCATGCCGCAGCTGCTCGCCGAGAAGGCCAAAGCCCCAAGCGTCGCAGCGGGGCCGACCGACCTGGTGATCGCGCCTTCCAACCTTTGGCTCACCATCCACGAGTCCATCGGCCACGCCACGGAGTACGACCGGGCCATCGGCTACGAAGCGGCTTACGCGGGCACGTCGTTCGCGACCCCGGACAAACTCGGAGCGCTCCAATACGGCAGCCCGATCATGCACGTCACGGCCGACCGGAACATTGCGCACGGCCTCGCGACCGTCGGCTGGGACGATGAGGGCGTGGCCACCGGGCGTTGGGACATCGTCAAAGACGGCTTGCTGGTCGGTTACCAGCTCGACCGGGCATTCGCGCTCCGCCTCGGCCTTGACCGCTCCAACGGCTGCTCGTACGCCGATTCTGCGCACCACGTGCCGATCCAACGGATGGCGAACATATCTCTTGAACCGGACCGGCAGACCGACCGCAGCACGCAGGAGCTCATCGGCGCGGTCGAGAAAGGGATCTATATCGAGGGCGACAAGTCGTGGTCCATCGACATGCAGCGCTACAACTTCCAATTCACCGGGCAGCGGTTCTGGCGGATCGAAGGCGGCAAGCTCGCCGGCCAGCTGCGGGATGTGGCGTACCAAGCGACCACCACGGACTTCTGGGGCTCCATGGAGGCCGTCGGCGGCGAGAGCACCTGGGTTTTGGGGGGCGCGTTCAACTGCGGCAAAGCGCAACCAGGACAAGTCGCAGCGGTCAGCCACGGCTGCCCCTCTGCCTTGTTCCGGCAAGTCAGAGTGCTCAACACCGCGCAGGAAGGGAAGGCATGAGCAGGCAAGCGCCAAGCGCGCAAAATCTTGTGGACGCGGCGCTCTCCATCGCGAAGGCCGACCAGACCGCCGTCATCGTGCAGGAGAAGAGCGAAGCCTCGTTGCGCTGGGCGAACAGCACCATGACGACGAACGGCGTGTCCTTTTCCCGTTCGGTGTCCGTGGTCTCGGTGGTCGGCGAGTCCGTCGGGACGCGCACCGCCACCGTCGCCGACCCGGACGAGCTCGCCGAACTCGTCGCGGGCAGCGAAGCCGCCGCGCGGTCATTGCCCGCGGCAGAGGGAGCTCTCCCGTTTGTCGACGGCGCCGTCGACGGGGATTGGGGCAGCCCAGCTCCGACCACGGACGTCGAAGTCTTTTCGGGCCTCGTCCGAGACCTGCCGAAGGGCTTCGGCTCCGTGCCGCAGTCGTCGGCGGGCCGGGGCGGGGCGACGTTGTACGGTTTCGCGCACCACGAGCTCACCACCACTTTCCTTGGATCGTCCACGGGGCTGCGCAAGAGGTTCGCCCAGCCCCAAGGCTCGGTCGAAATCAACGCGAAACAAGGAGCGGCCAGCGTTTGGGCGGGCCGGAGCACCGAGGACTTCGCCGACTTCGACACAGACGGGCTGCTCGCGGAATTGTCGAACAGGATCTCGTGGTCGAGCAAGAAGATCGATCTGCCCGCAGGGCGCTACGAGACCATCCTGCCGCCCGGTCCAGTCGCCGACCTGCTCATCTACTTGTACTGGTGCATGGAAGGGCGTTCGGCGCAGGAGGGCCACAGCCCGTTCTCCCGCGCGGGCGGCACCCGCGTGGGGGAGCGGCTCGGCTCGCTGGGCCTGTCCCTCTACAGCGACCCGGCAGAACCGGGCCTCGCATGCGCGCCCTTTGTGGCGACTGCGGAGTCGGGGGATCATCTGTCTGTTTTCGACAACGGCCTGGACATCAGCCGCGTCGACTGGATCAAGGACGGCGTCATCGAGCGCCTCGTGTACCCGAGGGCGCTGGCCGCGAAGTTCGGGCAGCCGGTCGCGGTGCCGGCGGACAACCTCGTCCTGACCGGAGGGCAGGGCAGCACCGAGGATCTGGTGGCGCAGACCGAGCGAGGCCTGTTGCTCACCACCCTGTGGTACATCCGCATGCTCGACCCGGCGACGTTGTTGCTCACGGGCCTCACGCGCGACGGGGTGTACCTCGTGGAGGACGGCAAGGTGGTGGGCGAGGTGAACAACTTCCGCTTCAACGAGAGCCCGCTCGACCTCCTGCGCCGGGCCAGCCAAGCGGGAGCGTCCGAGCGGAGTCTGCCAAGGGAATGGAAAGACTACTTCCAGCGCACAGCAACCCCGCCGTTGCGGATACCCGATTTCCACATGTCATCGGTCAGTCAAGCCACATAAGCGATTTCTCTCGTCAGGGCGTTGGCGGTGAAGGCTTTGCGCGTCCCGCGCAGCTTGCGGCTTGGGAATTGGCGCGCGACCGGAGCCCCTGGCAGACTAGACAGATGAGCACGCAGAAGAAGCACCGGTTGCTGCACGACCAGCGAGACATGCTGCTGTCGCTCGCGCCGCTGGTGCTCGGCTGCCTCCTCGTCGCGGGGCTCGCGGGGCAATGCAGCTTTTCCCCTTCCGGTTTCTCCGGGCCCGCGAAGGCCGTGAGCGAGATCAAAAATGTGGACGCGAAGCGATCGCTCGAAGAGGCCGCGCGGTTCTTCCCGTTTCCCGTCCGCACGCCGGTCGCGCCCGAGCAGTGGCGCACCATCGCGGTGGACCGAGGCGAGATCAATAGAGTGAATATGAAAAACGCCGGCCTGCGGTCCGAGCAGATCTCGGTGAACTATCTGAGCCCGGCCGGCCGCGCCTACCGGCTCACCCAGACCGACGCGGCTGTTGCCGATGTGATCTCCTGGCTGGGCTTGGCGAAGAGCGAGGACAAAGGCGCGCGCGACACCGGCGCAGCGCATTGGGCGGTCGTGGGACAAGGTCCGAACAAGGCGTGGATTTGGGATGATGGCCGCTCAAGAATCGCGCTTTGCGCCACGAACGGCGACGACGGCGCGTTCGAGCGCCTCGCCGCCGCAGTGGTCGCAGCTCCGATCGCCCACGCCGAACACGAATAACCGGCCACAGGGTTCAGTGATGCGGTTCTTCTGATTCCGGGTCAGCGGCTGCCTCTTCCGCTTCGTTCAAGACCGCTTCCACCCGCTTGGAGGCGCCGTCAAGGTGCTCTTCGCAGCGTTTGACCAGTGCTTCGCCGCGCTCCCACAGCGCCACGGACACATCCAGGCTGAGCCCGCCCTGTTCGAGCTGGCGCACCACGTCGACGAGTTCCTCCCGGGCCTCTTCATAGCCGAGTTCTTGGGTCGGACGGGTTTCAGTCACGGGATCTCCTTCGTGGTCATCGCGCCGAGCAGTCCGTCCGCGAGGCGAATGCGCAGGCGGTCGCCGGGTTTGGTCTGCGCGGGGTCGCGAACGAGCTCGCCATCCGCTCCCTGCACCAAGGCGTACCCCCGCGCGAGCGTCGCAGCTGGTCCGAGCGCGGCGAGCCGTGCGGCTGATGCGGCGACCGCGTGGCGCTCGTGCTCGATTTGGCGCTGAACGGAACGCCGCAGCGTGTCTCTGGCGCCACGCAGGCCTTCGGCCCGAGCGCGGAGCATGGCGTGCGGGTCTGAGAGGGCCGGCCGGGCCGCGAGCGAGGCGATCCGGGCCTGCTCGCGCTCCACCCAGCCGCGCAGCGCGGCGGCGGAGCGGCCTCGCATCTCATGGAGCCTGCTGCGCTCCACCGCCACATCTGGGACCACGCGTTTCGCCGCGTCCGTTGGAGTCGCGGCGCGCACGTCGGCCACATCGTCGCTGAGCGGGCGGTCCGTTTCGTGCCCGATCGCGCTCACCACGGGCACAGGGCACGCCGCCACAGCTCGGCAAAGCGACTCCTCCGAGAACGTCAGCAGGTCCTCGACGCTGCCGCCGCCTCGGGCGAGGACGATCACTTCGACTTCTGAGGACGCCTGCAGCTCTTTGAGCGCGGCGATCACCGCCTGCGCCGAGCCAGGTCCTTGCACGGCGACTTCTCGCAGGTGAAACCGCACCTGAGGCCAGCGGGCCTTCGCGATGGACAGCACGTCTTGCTGGGCGGCGCTGGCCCGGCCGGTGATGAGGCCGACGCCGCCGGGCAGGAACGGCAACGGACGTTTGCGCCTCGGGTCGCTGAGGCCTTCGGCGGCGAATTGTTTTCGCAATCGTTCGATGCGGGCCAAAAGTTCGCCGACGCCCACCGCGCGGATCGTGTCCGCCCAGATCGCGAGCGTTCCTCGAGCGGTGTAGAAGGAGAGTTTGCCGTGCACCACGACCTCTGCGCCCTCCTTGATCTCAGGGTTCCCTTTGAGCAGCCCCATGGGGCACATGATCTGCAAGGAGGCGTTTTCGGCGGTGTCGCGCAGCGTGACAAAAGCGGCTCTGGCGCCATGCCGGGCGCTCAATTCGGCGATTTGCCCGGTGATCCAGACGGCTCCGAGCCGATCGATCCAACCGGCGATCTTCATTGCCACGGTCTTCACCGGCCACGGATTGTCCTCGCCGTTTGCCGCAGCCTCGCCCAGGGTGGCACTTTTGTTCGGGGAAGCTGTCATGCGCGGATTCCCGACGAATTTTTTGGCCGTGCGGCCACGATGGGATGTTCTGTCATGCTGGCCGAGGCTCGCCGGAGTTCTCTCATGCCTCCGACGTGGTGATCCGGTTCTCCAACAAGGTGATGAACGGGGGGCGGTTGTCGTTGTCCCGTTCGAAGGACAGCAGCTCGCGCAGCTCGGGGACGCTGAGGTTTCGCGCCCGCGCCCGCAACTGCGCCAAGGAGAGCGTCTCGTACTCGAGGTATTCGACCAACTCGGGACGGTTTCCCCGGCTCGCGGGGGCTGTTGTCGGCGCTTGAGATTTCGGTTCGGACAGCTTGGGCTCGGATGTGCGCGCGGTGGAGCTTTTCGGAGCCGGCGGCTTCTTCGCGGTGGTCTTGGACGCCGCGGGCTTCGACCGGGCCGGCGGCTTGGACGAAGCCGGTTTCTCTGTCTTCGGCTTTGCGCTCGTAGGCTTCGTGGCGGTGGGCTTGCTCGTGGCGGGTTTGGCCGAAGCGGGTTTCGCGTTAGCCCGCGACGTGGGCGTGGCGCGTTGCCTGGTTTGCTCCGGCTTGGGCTGCTCGCCGGGTTTCGCCGCGGATGAGGGCCTTGGCCGCGTGATCGGGGCGACCGTCGCGACTTGCTCCGCGTCGGCCAGTGCCGGAGGCGGGATCTCGTCGTCTTCGTCCTCGTCGAACGTGGCCCACGAGGGTTTTTCCTCTGGCTTTTGGAAGATGAGGTCCAAAGTCTCGTCGCCCTTGATGACCAACGAGTTGAAATTCTGTTGCAGCCGCAGCGCGGACGAAACCGCGTTCGTCACCGCTTGGACCGGCAGCGAGGCCAGGTTCACGGGAATTTTCTTGATCTCGTCGGGGAGTCGGGAGATGTCTTCTTGCACCTGCCCGGTCCACGACCGGAAGTCTTCGTAACTTTTCGCCAACGCGCCAATAGCGAATCGGACCAGTACTGGGGGGCGATTGGGCTCCCTTTCACCACTCATACGCCCATAGTGCCACAGGGAGGACAGGGGCGCCAGGCTCGGTATCATGAAGGCGTGGCTGTTTTGTCGACGGACCAGAAAGTCGTGTTTCTGGCTTCGCCCCGTGGTTATTGCGCAGGTGTGGACCGAGCCGTGCAGGCCGTCGAGGAGGCGTTGGCTCGTTACGGCGCCCCGGTGTACGTCCGCAAGGAGATCGTGCACAACCGGCATGTGGTGGAAACCCTCGCCGAGCGGGGCGTGGTCTTCGTCAACGAGGCCGACGAAGTGCCGGACGGGGAGTTGCTGGTCTTTTCCGCGCACGGCATCTCGCCCGCGGTCCGGGACCTCGCGTCCGAGCGCGGCCTGCGCACGATCGACGCCACCTGCCCCCTGGTCACCAAAGTGCACCAAGAGGTCAAACGCTTCGCGCGCGACGACTACGACATCCTGCTCATCGGCCACGAGGGCCACGAGGAAGTCGAAGGGACTTCGGGGGAGGCTCCCGAGCACGTCCAGCTCGTCGACAGCGTCGAAGCGGTCGGGAGGGTGCGGATCCGTGACGGCGCGAAACTCGTCTGGGTCTCGCAGACCACCCTCAGCGTGGACGAGACGATGCAAATCGTCACCAGGCTGCGCGAACGCTTCCCGCATCTGCAAGACCCGCCGAGCGACGACATCTGCTACGCCACCCAGAACCGGCAGGTCGCGGTGAAGGCGATGGCTCCGGACTGCGACCTGGTCATCGTCGTCGGCTCGCGCAACTCGTCGAACTCGGTGCGGCTCGTGGAGGTCGCCCTCGGGGCCGGGGCCAAGGCCGCGCAGCTCGTGGACTACGCCAAAGACATCGATCCGGCATGGCTGGACGGAATCAGTTCGGTCGGCGTCTCCTCGGGAGCCTCTGTGCCGGAGATCCTTGTGGAGGGCGTGCTGGAGATGCTCGCCGGGCACGGTTTCTGCGAGGTGCGGCAAGTGGTCACCGCCCAAGAGACAGTTGTCTTCAGCCTGCCCACGGGTGTTCGGGCGAGCCGCAGATAATTCTTCATGCCTGTGCTGAACGAGCCCTTTGGGCGCGCTTCAGTCTTCGTAGTCGTAGCGCCGTCTGCGTGGGGCCTGCCTCGGCTCAGGCGGCGCGGGCACCCGTGCGGGCGGCAGGACGTGCCTGGCGTTTCGGGAAGGCGACGAACCGTTCCTGGTCGGCGGCTCCTGGCGGTAGCGCGCCCCGTTCGGCAGGGGAGGCACGTCTCGGACGGGGGCGTGCCGCAGGGATTCGAGGCCGCGCGGGTCGATCCTCGGTCGCGCCTGGCCGCTGATCTTTCGGGCGGCAGTTCTGCGCTCGGGGGGGAGTTCTATCCGACGGCGCGGGCCGAGCGGAAGGTCCCTGGGTTCTGGCCTGTCGGCGAAGCCGGGCTTTCGCGCGGGGACGTCCGGCGAGCCCTTGTGCCGGCGCGGCGGCGCAACGGAGGACGCCGCGCGGCGTTCGCCGGACGGCTTCGTCGCCTTGGTCTTCGCCCGTCGCGCGGCGACGCTCTCACGGCGCGCGGCGAGGCGCCAAAGCGCCCATCGGACGAGGCAGATCGCCAGCACCACCCCGGAAACCCACGCCATCCACGGGAACCGGCTGATGAGCGGGAGGGCGATCAAAACGACGGCCTTGGTCGAAGCCTGCTGCCCCGGGGAGATGAGCCACGTCGTCAAAGGCACGGCGACGAACAGGATCAACGAGGGCTGCACGGCCGCCGTGAACAGTCCCGCGTTCGCCACCACGAGCGCCGCGAGCACGCAGCCGATCGCGTAGAGCCAGTTGAACGCGCCAGTGACCGAGGGCGCCGACGTGAGAATGTCACCGGCCGCGCCGAGAGCGGTGCATCCGACAGCAATGGCGACTGCGCCCCACCAGGGCACACCGGGCAACCCGCCCAGCGCTGAGCGCTTCGGCAGGGGGGCTTCTGGCCTCTCGGTCGATCTCACGGGCACCCTGTAAAGGTACCGGTTCTTGTCGGATTCGTGTGCATTCGGGCGCTCGCTCTGGTGTGTCGAACCCAGCGGCCAGGGTAAAGTCAACGCCTTGTGAGCGTAACTCTTGGCATCGTCGGGCTGCCGAACGTCGGCAAATCCACTCTGTTCAACGCATTGACCCGAGCGGGCGTGCTCGCCGCGAACTACCCGTTCGCCACTATCGAGCCGAACGTCGGCGTGGTGTCGCTGCCGGACAAGCGCCTCGACGTGCTCGCGGAAATTTTCGGCTCAGAGCGGACCGTTCCCGCCTCGGTGACCTTCGTGGACATCGCGGGCCTGGTCGCCGGCGCGAGCGAGGGCGCAGGGCTCGGCAACAAGTTCCTCGCGAACATCCGCGAGGCCGACGCGATCTGCCAAGTGGTCCGCGCGTTCGCCGACCCGGACGTCGTCCATGTGGACGGCAGGGTGGACCCGAAGTCGGACATTGAGACCATCGAGACCGAACTCGTGCTCGCCGACATCGCCACCGTCGACAAGGCTTTGCCGAGGCTCTCGAAAGAGGCGAAGAACAAGAAAGACCTCAGCGAGACGCTCGCCGCCGCCGAACAAGCCGCAGCGGTCCTCGCGGAGGGCAAGACGCTCTTCTCGGCGCGGGACAAAATAGACCTCGAACTTCTCAAAGAGCTCTCGCTGCTCACCACGAAGCCCTTCCTTTACGTCTTCAACGTGGACGAGGCGGTGCTGACCGACCAAACCCGCATCGCCGAGCTCAAAGCCTGCGTCGCGCCGAACGAGGCCGTGTTCCTCGACGCGAAGATCGAGTCTGAGCTTTTAGAGTTGGACGAGGAGTCCAAGGCCGAGCTGCTGGAATCCATCGGGCAAAACGAGCCGGGCTTGGACGCGCTCGCCCGTGAAGGGTTCCGCACTCTCGGGCTGCAGACGTACCTCACCGCGGGCCCCAAAGAGGCACGGGCTTGGACTATCCGGCAGGGGGACACCGCGCCGAAAGCCGCCGGAGTGATCCACACCGACTTCGAGAAGGGCTTTATCAAGGCCGAGGTGGTGGGTTTTGACGATTTGGTGGCCGCCGGGTCCCACGCGGCGGCCAAAGCGGCCGGCAAGGTCCGCATGGAAGGCAAGGACTACGTCATGGCCGACGGCGATGTCGTGGAATTCCGTTTCAACGTCTGAACGAGCAGCTCATCAGCGCATTCTAATGCGTGCAACACACAGTGCCCGCGCCGCGTTTGTGTTTGCGGCCCCGAACATGGCCGAGTCACCTCGCCGAGCGTGTGTGAGCATCGCGACGCCATGAGACCGCTGACAAAGGCCGGGGCAGCCCCCTATGTTGGAACCTATGTCTGACACAGCGATCGCGATCCTCTTGGCGATCAAGCGGATCTGCGAGGACCGCCAGTTGGAATTACGGCACTCGTATTTGACTGAGGCCGAATACCAGGAGATAGACGAGGCGCTGGCCGAACTTGGCTACAAGGAAAGCCACGGCGACACCAGCGAATGGGAGGGCGCCCTGCGCGCGGCCCTCTTCGGACGAGAACTCGCAGGCAAAGCCGATCCCTCAAGAGGCTAGGTCCGGCCCCGCCCAAGGCGACGGCGCGGCCGAGGCGCAGCAGGGTGGGGCCGCTCCCGTGCGACCGGTTGCATGCGTTGATGCTCATCGGGCCCATGCGCGGCGCTCTGCTGTCGTTTTTCCACGGACCTTATTTTTCACCGGGCGCGGCTGAGCGAAGGCCGCCGTCGGATACGTGTTTCTCTCTCGCTGCGCAGCGAGGTCTCGGCATTCGCCTCGAGCGGGCCGGCGCGCAAGTTTTCCGCTCTGAGCAAGCCTTGGGGCAGCCGGGTCTTCCCTGTGAGCGCACGAGGGGCGTACGATGCTCTCCGTATGTGATATTGCAGGGAAAATTCCAAATCGACGGCAGGTATTTGTGGGAAATCGCTCTGTCGGAACCGTCCAAGCTCAGCGAGCCGCGGTCACGCGATTTCTGTCGGAAAGGAAAACAGCATTATGTTCAAGACCTCATCGAAGACTCTGGGCTCTCTGGTGTGCTCAGTGCTCCTGATTGGCGGATCGGCCGCGTGCAGCAAGGGCGGGCCGGGATCCTCGGCCTCTGTGGTGACGTACGAGGTCACCGCCCAAGGGGAGGGCAAAGTCAGAGTCTCTTATTTGAAAAAAGTCCCCCCGAAAGACACTCCTGTGAGCGCTACTGAGGCAAGCGACTATGTCGCTGTCGAAGTCGTGCCCCTGCCGTGGAAGAAGCAGGTGACCCTTGACGGTGGCAGCGACAACAGTTTCCTCACCGCCGCCTTTGACCCTTCCTCGGTGGAGATCGGCGCGGGCGGTGTCAAACTTCCCGGTTTGAACTCGATCCAGTATTCGTGTTCCATCAGCGCGCTCGGGAAACAAATCGACCAGAAACAAGGCTCTGGGACGCTCACATGCGAAGGCCCTGACGCCAAGAGCCGCGTGCAAGGCCTCAACTAACACTGCTGTGTGCGTGAGCCTCTCGAGGAGCGGCAGACACGACGGGCAAAAGAGGCTGGTCCGTGAGAATCACGGACCAGCCTCTTTTGCCCGTCGCAGTCATGCGACAATGTCATTGTCAAGCAAGAGCGCTGTGTTCAGGCAAGGGCGCCGATATGGCGGGATTCGAGCCAACAGCGCACCGCCCAAGCGGGTCTCCGCGCAGAGGGAGCCCCCTGGATTGTGGGCGCCGCCGCTCGGCCTTATGGCAATCAGGCTCCTTTGCGGGAGCGGTTTCCGTACTTGCGGTTGAACTTCTCGATTCGGCCTTGGCTGTCCAGCATGCGCTGCGAGCCGGTCCAGAACGGATGCGAATCCGAAGTGACGTCCACAACGATCAAAGGGTAGCTGTTGCCGTCGCTCCACTCGGTCTTTCGGTCGCTGTTCGCAGTCGAGCGGGTGATGAATTGAGTTCCAGTGTTCGCGTCCTGGAAGACGACGTAGCGTGATTCGGGGTGGATTCCGGGTTTCATGTCTGTTCCTTTCCATTGATCCGGGCATGGGGCGATTCAGTTGTCACGGCAAAAACGACAGCCAGTCCCAAACGGGGCCGCCCCATCTCGCTCAGCGCGTTCGAGCAGAACGGTTTCGAAACCACCCATAAGACCCAACGGTCGCGGCGTTGTTGCTCGCCAAGTATACGCGCACCTGATCATGCGCACGTCAAAGCCGCAACAAAGTCAGGCTGTTATGCTACGCCGTCAGCCTGGGCGCTGCAACCAGGGCGCGGCACGGCCTCGAGAAGCCAGCCCGGAGAAGCAGGCCACGAGCAGGCAGAAGAAAGCAAAACGCCCTGGTCGGCGTTTCGGCAGACCCGGGCATTTTCATTGTCTCAACCAACAGCGCCGGGGTGGCGGGATTCGAACCCGCGGCATCCTCGTCCCGAACGACGTCGGAGAAATCGTTGGTTGGCATGGGGTGATCTTGGCAGGGGAGACGCGTCGCTCGAGAAGGTTTCTGCCGACTCTCGCAAACGTTGGGAACGTCGGCATGATCGAGGGAGCAGCGGAGCTGCTGCGTGCCGAAGTGGCCGCACACCGGCCGCGGTCCGAGAGATCTCAGACGACGGTGCGCCGCCGAGAGGGCATGGGCATGAGCGCCCCCATACTGGGGTCGGCCGAGCCAAGCGAACCCTTCCCGGCGCGCTCTGCGTCATCCAGGCGGCGGGTGTCGCCCAGCCATGGCATGAGGGCGGCCCGCGTCCTGATGGCAGTCTTCGCGCGTTGCCCCGGGGGCAGTCTCAAGCGCGCGGTGCGACGCTTCGCGGTCCGGGCTTTCTTTCACATCAGCCCGGCCGCCTCGGCGCCGCGCGTCAGTTCCTCGCGGTGCTCGGGAGCTGCGATGGCGATGAGCGCCTTGGCCCGCTCGCGGAGGCTCTTGCCGCGCAGCCGGGCCACCCCGTGCTCCGTGACGACGTGGTCGACAGTGTTTTTGAGCGTGGTGACCACGCTTCCCGGGGTCAACTGGACGCGAATCCGACTCCGCCCGGCCGATGTCGCGGCATGCGTCACCAAGAACGCCTGCCCGCCCTCGGAGTACATCGCGCCTCGGGCGAAGTCCGTCTGGCCGCCGGACGAGGACCAGTACCGCCCTGCGATCGTCTCGCTCGCGGCTTGGCCCATGAGGTCCACTTCCGTTGTGGCGTTGATCGACACCACATTGCGCTCCTCTGCGATGCGCCTCGGGTCGTTGGTCAGGTCGACGGGCATCAACATGACTGCGGGATTGTCGTCCAACCAGTCATAGAGCTCGCGAGACCCGAGGCAGAACGTGGTGACGTGCTTGCCCCGCTGCTGACGTTTGCCCTCCCCGGTCGCGGCGCCGGACCGAACGAGCCGCATGAGCCCGTCGGAGAACACTTCGGTGTGCACGCCAAGGCCGCAGTGCCCGCACAGGAGTTCGGCCACTTTGTCGGGGGTCTTGCCGATGCCGAACTGCACGCACGCGCCATCGGGGATCCTGTCCACGATATGTTCTGCTATGGCGCGGTCACGCGGGTCGTCGCCCATGTTGTGGCGCTCGTAGAGCGGCCGGTTCACCTCGGTCCAGCCCGCCACCTGGCTGATGTGGATCTGGTTGAGCCCGTGTGTGCGGGGCATCTGGTGGTTCGCCTCGAGGAAGAACGGGGCCTCGCCGATGAACGCGGCGCAGTAGTCGGCGTTCGTGCCGAGCGAGAAGTAGCCGTGCTTGTCGGGCAGGCTCGCGCCCGCGATCACTATCCTGTTGCCCGTGTTCTCGCGAAGAAGGCGGGGCATTTCGGAGAAGTGGTTCGGGACCAGGTCGCACGCCCGGTCCCAGTACGCCTGCCGCGAGCCAGGGCCAAGGTAATAGTCCACATGGCGCAGCCGGTCTCGGAACTGGCCTCGGATGTACGCGCGATCGCGATAGGGGTCCATCTTGTGGATTCGCACGTGCGAGAGCCGCTCGTTTCCCGCTTCCAACGCGTCGACCAGCGATTCCGGCTCGCCGGCGAGGATCGGCGCGATCACGTCTGTGCCTGGCTGGATGTGGTCCAGGAGCCGCTCTGCGGGAACCGGGCCGAGAGCTGCGGGTCCCACAACTGCATTCATGGCGTGCTCGCTTCTTCGAGGATGTTCCGCGCTCGCAGGATCTGCGGCGCGTCGATCATTTCGCCTCCGACCCGCACTGCTCCGTGCGCGGACTCGGCGATGACTCGCTGCGCCCAATCGATCTCATCGCGCGTCGGGGCGAACGCTGCTGCCACTGGTGCGATCTGTCGAGGGTGCACGCAGAGCTTTCCGCCGAAGCCCATCACGCGGGCGTGGGCGGTCTCCTTGGCCAGGAGCTTCACGTCGTCGAGTTGCACGGTGGGGCGGGCGAGTGGCTTCGCCACCCCTGCTGCGGCTGAAGCGTTGACGATCCTGGACTCCGCGAAGGCGATGGACTCGGGCGCCAGCTGCGCCCCCACGTCCGCCGCGTAGTCGAGCGCCCCGAACGCCAACCGGAGCACATTCGGGTGCGATGCGAGCTCGAAAGACTGCTCCACCCCGAGGCCGCTCTCGATGAGCGCGACAAGGCGCGCAGCGGTCCCGAGCCGCTCGACCGCGAGCCGCACGTCGGACATGGTCGCTTTCGGCGTCATGACCGCGAGCAGCGGTCCCCGCGGAGCCAAGTGCGCGCGCAACGCTTCGAAATCGGCTTGCCCTTCGGGGCAGGATGACGAGTTCACCCGGACGACGAGCGCCGGGCCTTGGGCCGCGGCGCCCAAGTAGTCTGACACGGCGGCTCGCGCTGGTTCCTTGTGTTCGGCGGCGACCGCGTCCTCCAAGTCGAGGACCACGACGTGGGCGCCGCTCGTCGCAGCTTTCTCGAACCGTTCCGGGCGGTCGCCGGGGACGAACAGCCACGTCTTCGTGTTGGAGATCAGGCCGCTCATCGCAGCACCTTCAGGGCTGCTTCGTCCCATTTCGGCTCGACCGCTTCGGCGACGGGGCCGTGTCCGCGCTTGTACACCATAATTGTGCGCTCGAAGACGATCACCACTGTGCCGTCTTGTTTGAACCCGACGGTTCGGACGACGATGATGCCGACCTCGGGCCGCGATGCGGACTCTCTCGCGCTGAGCACTTCGGACTCGGAGTAGATGGTGTCGCCTTCGAACACGGGATGGGGCAGCCGCACCCTGTCCCATCCGAGGTTCGCGAAAACGTGTTGTGAGACATCAGTGACAGATTGTCCGGTGACCAGCGCGAGCGTGATGGTCGAGTCGACCAGAGGCTTGCCGAACTCGGTCTGCGCCGCGTAATGCGCGTCGAAATGCACCGGGGCGGAGTTCTGCGAGAGCAAGGTCAGCCAGATATTGTCCGTGCGGGTGAGCGTGCGGCCGAGGGGATGCCGGTAACGGTCCCCCACCGCGAAGTCCTCGTAGTATCTTCCATTCCAAGCTGTCTCCGGAATTTTTTCTGCCATAACCACTATTGTTGGGCCGTTATTCGGGAAAGTGAAATGCCGATCCCTTTTCGCTGTTATAGCGTGAGCGGATAAACGCACGTCCAATATGTTCTCAAGCGGCGGAAGAAGCAAACAAACAGATGTGAACACCCCAGCGGATCGTCCACGAGCGACACTCATGCCCAACTGATCGGATGGGTGGCCGCGGCGGCGGCGTGAAAAGCGGTCTCGCCGCCGCCCGAGCGTCCTATCGCGCGAGGTGCCGGAGAACCGGGGGCATATCAAAAGAAAGCAAGAGGGCTTGAGCAGTATCGCTACTGCTCAAGCCCTCTTGTACTGTCTCAACCAACAGTGTCGGGGTGGCGGGATTCGAACCCACGGCCTCTTCGTCCCGAACGAAGTCGGCTCGATTGCTGTCGAGAGATGCCGTTGTGCCTCACTGTTGAATCCGCAGGCAAACCCCTGTTTCTCGAAGCTCTTCACGGACTATAGAACGTTTGTTCCCGTAGTGGTATAGATGGTTTTGCGGACCCGCTGCGTAGTGACTGCGTAGTTCGGCGGCTCGACAGGCAAGGACATCACCAGCGTGAAAGGCTCATGCATGCTTCCGTGGCCCGCATCCCTCATCTGCGATCTTCGCCTTTCGCGGGGGTCAGACCCGTACTCGAGGGGAGCGTCTTTGGCCCTCCGATGATGCCGACGCGATGTGGGGTTGGTACCCAGGGGAGAGTTTTACCTCGCAGGGCGTGCGTTCGTGGCTCTACGGCGATTTGGGGGCGTTGTCGCTGGTGGCGGGCGCGTGTGTTGACGTCTTTCTGGGTGGCTGCGATGATCGTGCGAAAGGCCGCACGTGGCGGCTTTTCTGTAGACGACGTGAGGAGCGGATCGTGGGCGACGGTCATGTGTTCGCGATCCCTGCTGACATTATCGACCTCGCGGTGCGCACGAGCCGTTTGGCTTCGCAGTTCGCGGAACGGCGGGAAAACCTCTCGAACCGCATGGCCGCCTTCCTTGACGGGGGCTGGTCGGGCGGGGCGGGCACGTCGTTCCGCGAGGCGTTCGCTTTGTTCGACCAGGGCGCGAAGGACGTGCAGCAGGGCCTTGATCTTCTGGGCGAGAAGGTCGGGGACGGGGCGCGCGAGTACCAGGCCCAGGAGCAGGCGAATCAGCGCGGTCTCACTATCCAGGGCGCTGGCGGTGGGGGGTTGAACTGGTGAGCGAGGGGTACCACGTCGATCACGAGACGTTGGCCGAGCGGGTCGATGACCTCGCGGATTTCGAGAAGCGGGCCGAGGAGGACATCGCGGAGGCCGAGCAGTTGGCGGCGGCCTATAAGCATTTGTGGGACTCGACCGCTGCCGAGGAATACCAGCGCGCGCACGCCCTGTGGTCGAAGGGAGCCGCCGAGATGCGCGCCGCGTTGGCGCATCTGCGCCAGTCGGGGGCGAACGCGCACGGCAACTACACCGCCGCGATGGGCGCGAACACCGGGTTCTGGAAGTAGGCGAGGTTGGCTCCGCTCGCCCCGGACCCCCAGGCCCTCTATGACGCGGGCAAGAAGGTTGTCGATGCCTCCGGGGTGCTGAACGGCGCGCTCGCGGCCCTGGTCGGGCAACTGGGCGGTTCGTCGGGGATGTGCGGCGACGACCCGAGCGGTGTCGAGGTGGCCCACGCCTACAACGAGGCGGCGAAAGCCCTTGTGCTCGCCGTGGTGGACACGATCAATGGGTCGGCGCGGATCGGGGACGGCTGCCAGGCGTCGGCGGCGAACTACGCGAACGCGAACCACGCCTCCAGCATGGGGCCGAGCACAGCGAGCCCGTTGGAGTTCCCCGCACCGACCGCCCCGAAGTCCTCGCGCCTGCCGCCGAGCGCCGAGGGCGGGCAAGGCACTCCGGGGTGGTTGAAAGCGATAGAGTCGCTGATCGGAATGCTCGTGCCCAACGGGAAGCCGGAGCAGATGCGCGCCGCCGCCGGGGTGTGGAAGCAGATGGCCGAAGCCTGCCACACAGCAGCCGCCGCGCTCTCCGGGCCGAAGGATGTGGCGGCGGACCAGCGTATCCCCGAGGCTGAGAAGATGGGCGCCGCGTTCACGACCGCGATCAGCAGCCTAGAAGCCGCCGGGACGCAATGCTCTTCGATAGCGGGCAAGTTGGAGACCTACGCCGCCCATGTGCAGGACGTGCAAGATAAGATTCATGACCTCGCGTCCAAGCTCGGCAACCCCGAAAGCCTCTTGCACGCCGGGTGGGACTGGCTGCACGGGCGCAAGGCCGAGGTGCAGCGCATCATCGACGACATCAAGGCCATCGTCAACAACTTCAAAGCCGAAGCCTCGTCGGTCGCGCACCTGCTCGCGCCCTTGGTGGCGGAGGCGGAGGCGTTCGGCAAACAGATGCTCGCCTACGCCGACATGGCGGTCCAGCAGGTCGAGAACCTCGCCTACAACGTCGCCGCCGAGACCGTCAACACCGCCGCCACTTGGGCCTACGCCGCCGCCACGCATCCCGGCGACGTGCTCATGGTCGCCGGGGGCCTCGCCCTCGCGGACCTGGGCGTGGGCGGGGAGGTCGGCGGCGTCGCCCTGGACGCCACCGGCGTCGGCGCGGTCGTCGGCGTCCCCGCGAACGTGGTCAGCGCGGGAGCCATCGCCACCGGGGTCACCGCGGCGGGCGCAGGAATCGCAGACCTCGGCCAAGCCGCCGACAAACACCAAGTCACCGTCATGGAATACCGGGGCCAGCCACGAACCCCGGACGGCAAGTTCGCGGGCGGCTCAGGCTACGGCAAAGACGCCGAGGCGAAAGGACTTGCGGACTACCAAGAGGAAAACCCTGGGCGACCGCTCACCACTGATAAGCGTGCTATCCAGGTGACTGGCAAGGACGGCCAGCCTGTCAACACTTACCCCGATGGGCTGGCCAAGAAGCCCGATGGCACCTACGAGGCCGTGGAGGTAAAATCAGGGTCAGCTAGCCTCACGCCGAACCAACAGGCGCTTCGAGACCAAATCGCACGAGGCGAACCTGTCTACGCGACGGTCGTGGAGGGCGGCGAAGCGAAGACCGTGCAAGTCACCTCGTTCAGGCGTATGGACGTGGCAAGCGAAGGACCAGGACATTGACCACGACAACGAGAAGGCAGCCGACACACGCTAAGGTGTCGGGCACCACCAAGGGGACAATTTCATCCTGGCTGAGCGAATTCCCAGAGGAAGTGCCAGCTCAAATCGCCATAGGAATTAACCGTCTTGGTAGGGACGGTGGTTTCGATGATGTCCACACGTTTTATAGGTTCTACAGGCTTCCAGAAGGGGCAAACCAAGATAACAGGATCGATCCGAAGGAGTGGATTCAGACGGCTGGGACGGCTGCGCGTTTGACTGTGGAGATCAAGCGGCGTGAGGCGGACGGCTCGTACCGGCAGTATGTGGTCGGTTGCCCGAGCGCGGCCGGGGAGCCAGCAGAGTCGGATGTCGTGCAGTTTGGCGACCACCAGGTGTCGGTTCGCCCCTCGGAGGTGCTGACCGCGCAAGACGCCATCGGCATCTTCCAGCACTACTACGACCACCACGCGATCCCCGAGGGCTGGCATTTGCGCGAGCTGCCCGAGTACGCGGACACCAGCGAGCAAAACGCGGCGGCCTCGGCCAGCGCCACGGACGGAGCTCAGCCCGCGCCTGGGGCGGTCGCGGGCCGCGCGGAGAGCGCAGCGCCCGGAAAGAGCGCGCAGGCCGACGTGGGCGATCAGCGGCGGCAGGCGGGCGGCGCGTAGCGTCCGGCTCTGCCCAAGGGTTTCTGTTCCTTGGGATAGGATCGCGTTCATGGTGGGTACGACTGCTGAGATGATCGCAGAAGACTTGCGCCGTTACGGCGAGGACGAAACCGCCGAATGGGTTCTCTCCTGCTCGGACGACGATTTGGTGCAGGTGTGTTCCGTCGCCTCGTGGGTCTACGGCAGCGGTGTCATGCTCGCGACCGCGTGTGCGTTGGCGGCGGTGTACGTGCGCGAAAGAGCCCCGCGAGAACTGAGCCGTAAACGGCGCAAGCCCTCGACAGTCGCCGAAGGACCGTTGCTCCAGAACGGGCGACGCCCTTCGCGGGCAGCTGATGAAAGAGCGGGCCGTCACTATCCGTTCTACGGGGTCGGGGAGGACGCCATAGAGTTCTGGCGTCCACAGGAGGAGCACAAACGTTGGAGGCAACGGCGGAAAGAGGTGCTGCGGCACGCCCAGGAGCGGAACGGCCAGACAGGACTTGACGGCTTTGAGGGGTAAGTGCGGTACTGGTTGTGCTGTACGTCTGGCGTACCCCACAGGGTGTGAGCATCCGTAATCTTGACTCCCTATCCCCTCCCGCTTGGCTCCCACGCGCGCGCGGGGGGGGCTCCACCGGGGGAATATCAGTCACTACCCCCGGCCTGGCGTGGCTTGCGCGCGATCTAGTGATCTTCGCGCCCCCTGGGGGTGGACCCCGCTCACGGCCTCCTGCTCCTACGGGCCGCATCGCGCCCCGGAGCCTGTATGGGTTTCAGGATTCCACGGCCCACGCAACAGGGCTCCACAAGCTCGGGGGGTACCGGGAACACACCACTGCGACGATTGAGAACGCGCTCGGCGTGCTGCGGATGGTGTTGAACATGGCCGTGGAGGATCGGCGCATCCCGCGCAACCCATGCGCGGGTATCAAGGCCCCCCGTCGTGCGCACAAGCAGCGGGGCTACCTCACCCATGCCCAAGTCGAGCAACTGGCGCAAGCTGTGAGCCTGCGCCCGGAAGTGGTGAGGTTCCTCGCCTACACGGGGCTGCGGTGGGGCGAGATGGCCGCGCTGCGCGTCGAGAACTTCGACATGCTCCGTCGCCGCGTGAACGTCGTCCACGCCGTTGCCGAGGTCAAAGGCAGGCTGGTTTGGTCCACGGCGAAAAACCACGAGCGGCGCTCGGTGCCGTTCCCCTCCTTCCTCTCCGAAGAGCTTGCAACGCTCATGGAGGGCAAAAGCCGCGAAGACCTAGTATTCGGATCGGCAGTGGGGGAGACGCTGAGGGTTTCGCACTACCGGCCTCGCGTCTTCACGAAGGCAGTGACGGCACAACAGGACGTAGCGAGGAAAGCGCGGGAAGAGGAGCGGGCGAGGACCGGCAAAGCGACGACACCCGAGTTCCCGAAGATCACGCCGCACGACTTGCGGCACACGTCGGCGTCTTTGGCGATCAGCGCGGGGGCGAACGTGAAGGCCGTGCAGACGATGCCGGGGCACAAGTCCGCCGCCATGACCCTCGAAACCTACGCCGCCCTGTTCCACGACGACCTCGAAGCCGTCGCCGAAGCCCTCGACAAGGCGGCAAGGGCGGTGCGCGGCAAGGCCAGCTAGAAACACTGCGTAGCGACTGCGTAGTGAGGCTCAGTTAGGCGATCTGCGGATCTGAAAAAACAAGAGGCCCCGGCCTGCGGAAACGCAGGCCGGGGCCTCTTGTACTGTCTCAACCAACAGTGTCGGGGTGGCGGGATTCGAACCCACGGCCTCTTCGTCCCGAACGAAGCGCGCTACCAAGCTGCGCCACACCCCGGTGGCAAGCCAGTCGATACTACCTCAGCGGGGCTGCACGGCCAAACTGATCGCGCGCTAGTCCCCGATGGGATGGGCGGCCCCAACAGGGATGTCGTTGCTTTGTCGCGCGGCTGGGCCTTCAGGCGGTTTCGCGACCAATGTCAACAGGGTGGTCTCTGGCCGGCAGCAAAACCGCGCTGGAGCGTAAGGGGAAGTGCCCAGACCCGCTGAGACATGCAGGCGAGTGCGTTGGCCCCACTGGGAGGCCCCGCGAGCCCTGGCGCGGTCGATTCCGCAGTTGGTCACGATTGCGCCGTAACCGGGCAGACGTAACTGCCCGCCGTGGGTGTGGCCTGCGAGGACGAGGTCGTAGCCGTCTGCCGCGAAACGGTCGAGCACGCGCGGCTCTGGCGAATGAGTGAGGCCGAGGCGGAGCCCGACATGCCCGCTGGGGGCCGCTCCGATCGCGTCGTAGCGGTCGCGGCTCAGATGTGGGTCGTCCACGCCCGCTGCGGCGACCCGCACGCCGTTGACATTGAATTCGTGGAAGCTGTGCGTCGCGTCGATCCAGCCGCGCTCTTGAAACGCGGCGCGCAGGTCTTGCCAAGGGAGCGGCTCGCCGTGCGTTCGCTTGCCTTTGTCTTTGCGCAGGTACCGGGCCGGATTTTTCGGTGTGGGACCGAAGTAGTCGTTGCTGCCGAAAACGAAGAGCCCTGGCCGTTCGAGCAGACCGCCGAGGCTTTGGACCACGGCGGGCACGGCGCGGGAGTGCGCGAGATTGTCGCCGGTGTCCACAACAAGGTCCGGCTCGAGCGCGTCGAGCTCTCGAACCCATTGCTGTTTGAGACGCTGCCCCGGAGTCATATGCAGATCGGAGAGATGCAGCAGCCGAAGCGGCCGAGAGCCGGGGGAGAGCACCGGGAGGGTCACTTCGCGCAAACAGAACGCGACCCGCTCGACCAAAGAGGCGTAGCCGAGTCCGAGCACAGCAGCCCCAGCCGCGGCTTGAGCCCCTGCCTTGAGGACTCGGGATGGAAATCGGGTGTCACCAGTACTCATCGAAAATTACTTTACTCCGTCTCAAAGCCGCGCATCGCTGACTCCGCGCCGGCCGCGCCAGGTCTTCCCGCCTGCCTCCTGTTGAGAGCGGCTCAGTTCCCTCTCTGGTTGCCGGGCCGTTGCGGGGGCCAACCGGGGAAATTCGGAAACAGATTGCCGAGCCCGCCGGGGAATCCCGGACGGGTTCCAGGCCTTCAAGGCGGCCCTTGATCGCCGCCCCCGCCAGAATCCTCCTCGCTGTCATGCGTCCCGAAGTCGCCGAGGCCGCCGTCGTCCTCCTCAGGAGGCGGCGGAGGCGGCGGCGGCGCATTGCCGTCGCTGACATGGATGGTGACGGCGACACCAGGCACCACGCTGTTGCCGCCGCCGGGAGGGGTCTGGCTTATCACGGTGTCTTTGGGCTCCCATCGGTAGTCCGTGACGACAGTGACTGGGAAGTCCAAGTCCTTGAGTTGCCGGACCGCGTCGTCTTTGAGCTGACCGATCACGTTGGGAATATGGCTCTTCGGCGAGCCCTGCACATAGAACGGATCAGGGTCCGGCAAGGAGATCGGGCCGAACTTCTCCGCGATCGGAGCCATCGCCTTGTACCACATTGGCGCGACGTTCGCGCCGTAGAGATTGCCGTCTCCGCAGGTGTACAGGGTTGCTCCGACACAGATCTCGCCCGGCGTCTTCGTGTCGCCGTATGCGAGCGAGGCTCCCGCGTAGTGGTTCGTGAAGGCGAGGAACGCGGAGGAGCGGTGCGTCTCGGTGGTGCCTGTTTTCGCCGACACCGGCAAATGCCATCCGGCCGCCGCGGCAGGGGCGGCGGAAGTCCCGGGCGGGAGGTCGTCCTTGCTCAGCGCGTTCGCCAAGGTGTCTGCCAACCCGCTGGCGACGGTTTGTTTGCACGATTTCTCATGCAGCTCGATTTTCTTGCCGCTCCGGTCGCGCACTTCCTCGATCGGAGTCGGAGGGCACCAGCGGCCGTGGGAGGCCAATGTGGCGGCGACGTTGGAGAGTTCGAGCGGATTGACGGCGGTGGGGCCGAGGGTGAACGAGCCGAGGTTCTCCTTTTTGAACATGTCCGCCAAGCTCATGTCCCCGTGGCCGGAGGTGCCTGGTTCCGCGTACGAGCTCATCCCCAGCCGGATCGCCATGTCCACTGCGGGCGCGACGCCGACCTGGGACAGCAGTTTCACGAAGGCGGTGTTCGGCGAGGTCGCGAGGGCGTCGGTGATCGACATCGAGCCCCGATAGTTTCCAGCGTTCTTCACGCAGTAGTAGGTGGCGGGGCAGCCAGGCCGTTTGCTGTCGCCCATGCCTTTGACCTGATAGAAGGAGGGGACGTCGAGTGTCGCGCTGGTGCCGAGCCCTTTCTCCATCGCGGCGGCCACGGTGAAGATTTTGAACACCGATCCCGCGCCGTCGCCGACCATCGAGAACGGTTCGGGCTGCACTGTCTGATGGTTGTCGGTGTCAAGGCCGTAGGAGCGGCTTGAGGCCATCGCGAGCACTTTGTGGTTGAGCTGCCCCGGGGCGACGATGCTCTCCACCCCGGCGATGTTGCTGCTTTTCGCGTCCACGACAGAGTTCACAGCTTTTTGCACCGAGGCCTGCACGTCGGGGTCGAGCGTGGTCTTGATGGTCAGGTTGTCCCGCTCGATCTGCTCCTGGCTGAGCCCGCTCTCTTCCAAATACTGCAACACATACGCGCAGAAGAAGCCGACGTTGTTCGGGTTGGCCTCAATGCAGTTGTGCGGCAAGTGCTGCGGCTCGGGCAGCACGCCGAGGGGCTGCGCTTTCGCCGCCTCGAATTCGGCGGCCCTGGCGGGGACGTTCTTGATGAGGGTGTCGAGCACGGTGTTGCGCCGCTCGGTCACCCCGTCCGGGTTCGTGTACGGGTTGAGCAGCGAACTGGACTGGACCATTCCGGCGAGCATCGCGGATTTGGCCACATCGAGCTCGTTGGCCGAGATGCCGAAATAGGTCCGCGCGGCCGCCTCGATCCCGTAGGTCTCGTTGCCGAACGGGACGAGGTTGAGGTAGCGGGTGAGGATTTCGTCCTTCGCCTTCTCATGGGCCGCGTCCTCGTCAAGGTGGTCTTTCTCCTGGAATTGCAGGGTCAGCGCTCGTTCGAGGCTGAGCGCCGCACGGATCTCGCGCAGCTTGCGGGTCGGGCTGAGCTCGGTCGCGGCCCGGCGTTGCTCCTCGTTCTTGGCGAGGACGAGGAGCTGGTAGTTCTTGATGTATTGCTGATCGATCGTGGAAGCTCCCTGGCGGACCTCGCCAGCGCTGTTGTTCGTCAGCGCGGCGCGCATCGTGCCGCGCCAGTCCACGCCGTCGTGCGAGTTGAACCGTTTGTCCTCGACCGAGACCAGCGCCAGCTTCATGTCGGGGGAGATCTTGTCGCTGGGCACGACGATCCGGTACTGCTCGTAAACGTAGGCGAGCGTGTTGCCTTTGCTGTCGAGGATTGTGCTCACGCCGGGGACGTTGCCGGCCAAGAGGTCTCCCGCGAACTTCTCAATCGAGCTCGCGATGCCTCCGGCGGCGAGCGCGCCGCCGCCGACGAGCGGAAAGCAGATCCCGGCGATGAGCACTCCCGCGAGGACGGTGTAGCAGAGCAAGCGCATCAGGGTGTTCCCCACAGAGCCCGGCTGAGACGACGACGTAGGTGAAGTCATAGTGCCGTCAGTGTAACGGCTCGTCCTGACAATGCGAGAAAGCGAAGCTCTCGCCGGATTAGTCCGCTGTGATTTGCTCGGCGAGGTTGCGCAGCCCGTCCAGGTCGTTCGCGCCGAAGGGGAGGGCGGGGACGCCGATGACCCGGACGTCGGGGTGGCTCTGGGTGAACGCGCGCAGGTGGCGCAGCTCCGTGGAGCCGATTTCCAACCGTTCGAGGTGGGCTTGCAGGACGGCTTTGGCCAGTTGCGCGCTCGGTTCGGAGGGGTCTTCGTCGCAACGGGCGGCCGCCTGGGCGGTCTGCGCGGCCGACAGCGCCGAGATCGGCGGGTGGGTGCGGTTCACGAGAATGCACGAGAGCGGCAATTGTTCTGCGGTGAGCCGGTCTGTGAAGAAGGCGGCCTCCCGCAAAGAGTCGGACTCCGCCGTTGTGACCACGATGAAGGCTGTTCCGGGCCGCGAGAGCAGCCGGTAGGTGCGCTCGGCGCGCTCGCGGAAGCCGCCGAACACGGTGTCGACGGACTGCACGAACGCGGAGACGTCGTGCAGCGTCTGACTGCCGATGACCAGGGAGATGCCGCGCAACGCCACGCTGAAAACGCCGCTCATCACACGCCCGACGCCCCGCCCCTGTTTGGTGAGCAGGCGGATCAGCTTGCCGTCGAGGAACCCCCCCATCCGCTTCGGGGCGTCCAGGAAGTCCAGCGCGGTTCGCGAAGGGGGCGTGTCCACGACGATCAGATCCCAACGGCTGTCTGCGAGCAGCTGGGAGAGCTTTTCCATCGCCATGTACTCCTGCGTCCCGGAGAACGAGGTGACCATGGTCTGGTAGACAGGGTTGGCGAGGATCGTCTGGGCGCGTTCTGGGGAGGCGTTCGAGAGCACCATGTTGTCGAAGGTCTGGCGCATGTCGAGCATCAACGCGAACAGTTCGCCGGGGACGGACTTCGGCAGCGGCACCTGTTTGGGGGTGTTGTCCAATTCGACGACGCCCAATGCCTGGGCGAGCCGTTTGGCGGGGTCGATGGTCAGCACCACGACTTTTCTGCCGAGTTCGGCGGCGTGCAGCGCGATAGCCGCCGAGGTCGTGGTCTTGCCGACCCCGCCGGAGCCGCAGCAGATGAGGACTTTCGTCGTCGGATCTTGCAGGAGCGCCTTGGGCGGGGCGGTCATGTTGATCGCGCTCATCGCACCCCCATCTGTGTCAGTTTTTCGGCGAGCTCGTAGAGCGCGCCGAGGTCGACCCCGCCGGCGAGCAGGGGCAATGGGAGCTGCGGTAGGTCCAGTTCTGCCAGTGCCTCGCCCTGTTCGTGCTGCCGGGCCTGCGTCACCGCGTGGTCGATGGTCTCGGTGATCAAACCGGCGAAGTCATCCTCGGCGAGGTCGAGCCCGACGGCGCCGAGGCCTTTGCGCAGCGTGTCCGCGTCCACGGAGCCCCGCGCCGCCGCTTCGTGCTGTTCTTGGGTCAGGTATTGCGAGGTCGAGCGGTTCACGAGCGCCGCGCCGACGCCGACGCCGATTTTTTTGATCGCGGCGACCGCTTCGGCCGTCTCTTGCACGGGCAGCGCCTCGAGAATGGTCGCGAGGTGCACCACGGTGTCCTGCGAGCGCAGCACGGCGGACACGTTCTCCGCGTGCCGGAAGATCGGGCCGCCTTTCGCGAGCCCTTGCAGCGCCGAGGCCGCGTTGAGGAAGTTGTGGACACGGCCGGTCGGCGGCGAGTCGACGACAATGGCGTCGTAGCGCGAGGTGCCGGACTTCGGCGGTTTGCCCAAGACGCTGCGTTTGACGGAGCTCTGGCTCCGCGTGGCGATCTCGTAGATCTTTCCGGTCAACACGACGTCGTCAAGGCCAGGGGCGATGGTGGTGATGAGATCGACCGCGCCGACCGCTCGCATGGCTTTGGCCGCGAAACCGAGGTTGTAGAACATCTCGAAGTATTCGAGGATCGCGGACTCCACGTCGATCGCCAGCGCCCACACTTCGCCGCTGTTCGCCGCGCTCGCGACTTTTGTCTCCGCGTACGGCAGCGGCGGCACGTCGAAAAGGTGGGCGATCGACTGCCTGCCTTCCACTTCGACGAGCAGCACTCGCCGCCCGGAGGACGCGAGGGCGATGGCCAGGGCCGCGGAGAGGGTGCTTTTGCCGACCCCGCCCTTGCCCGAGACAAAATGCAGTTTGGCCCGTCTGGCGCGGGCGGGCCAAAGGTCGTGGGCGGATTCCGACGGGGCAACCGCCTCCGTGCGCTGTGAGGTCCGCATCTGACCACAATAAGCGAAAGGGCTACAGTGTCTTGCGTGTCCCCTCAACAAGACGCAAGCCCCGCCTGGGAGTACGTCACCGTGCCGCTGATAACGCATGCCACCAAGCAGATTTTGGACCAATGGGGATCAGACGGCTGGGAATTGGTGACTGTCCTGCCCGGTCTGACGGGGGAAAGCCACATCGCCTACCTGAAGAGGAAGAAATGAGCAATTGGTCTGACCGCCTCGCCGAGTTCGGGATCACGCTGCCCCCCGTCGCCAAGCCTGCGGGCGCGTACGTGCCCGCTGTGCGGGTGGGCGATTTGGTCCACACTTCCGGCCAATTGCCCTACGTGGACGGGAAGCTTCCCCGGACAGGCGTCGTCGGCGTCGGACCCGACTTCGTCGATCCAGAACAGGCGAAGGCGTTGGCCCAGTTCAGCGCGCTCAACGCGCTGGCGGCTGTGCACGACCTGGTGGGGATCGACGCTGTCGTGCGTGTGGTCAAAGTGACTGGGTTCGTCGCCTCTGCCCCAGACTTCGGGGGGCAGCCTGGCGTGATAAACGGAGCCTCGGAGCTTCTCGGCCAGGTTTTCGGCGAAGCTGGCGCGCATGCGCGCTCCGCTGTCGGTGTGGCGGCGCTGCCGTTGCACGCGCCCGTCGAGGTCGAACTGACCGTTTTGGTGGAATCTGCCTCGTAGGCGAGGAGCCATGGGCGAGCCGGATCGACTGAGCCACCCAGCGTACGAGGTCGTGCGCCCGGTCACGGAACGCGCTTCGGTCCTTTTGGCGCGCAATCCTTCGATTATGACGTTGGAGGGCACCAACACATGGGTGCTCCGCGCTCCCGGCGCGCGCGAATGCGTCGTGGTCGACCCGGGCCCGGACGCGGCCGACCATGTGCGACGGATTGCCGCCCTCGGCCCAGTCGCGGCTGTGCTTTTGACGCATCACCACGCCGACCACGTGCGGGCGCTGCCCGCCCTTCGCCGCCGGCTCGCCGCCTCGGGCCGCGAGCCTGTTGTGCTCGCGGTGAATCCGACAATGGTGGCCAAATCCCAGTCGCCGTTGCGCTTCCTCGCGCCGTCGTCCCGCTCGATCAACGCGGTCAAGGACGGGCAAAGGTTGCAGATCGCCGGTGTGAGGCTCACTGTTGCCGCAACGCCAGGACACACCTCGGACTCCGCGTCGTTCCTCGTGCACGGCGACCAGGACGAGGTGGAGGCTGTGCTGACTGGCGACATGATTCTGGGTTACGGCTCCACAGTCCTCGACCGGAGCAGCGGCGACCTCGGGGATTATTTGCGTTCCATGCGAAAACTCATGTCCGTGGGCGAGGGGGTCGTCGGACTGCCCGGCCACGGGCCGCACCTCGCAGATGTGGCCGCCGCCGCGCAGGACGGCTTGCGCCACCGGCAGGAGCGACTGGAACAGGTCCGGAGCGCTCTGGCCAAGCTCGGCCCGAACGCATCGGCGTGGAAGGTGACCCGGGAGGTCTACCGCGACGTGGACGCGAAGCTCCTGCCGTCCGCGCTCAGCTCCACCAAGGTGCAATTGCGCTACTTACGCCGCGAGCAGGTCGGCTGAACACGAGCCGGGGTCGCTTCAGCGGGCGCGTCGGGCCAAGCGCTCGCTGTCGCTGATGAGGACCGATTTGCCTTCGAGTTTCAGCCAGCCGCGGTGCGCGAAGTCGGCGAGCGCCTTGTTCACCGTCTCCCGTGAAGCGCCCACGAGCTGGGCGATCTCTTCTTGGGTGAGGTCGTGGGTGACCCGGAGGGCGTCGCCCTCTTGGGTGCCGAAACGCTGGGCCAGCTGCAGCAGGGCCTTGGCGACCCGGCCGGGGACGTCGGTGAAGATGAGGTCGGCAAGGGTGTTGTTGGTCCGCCGCAGCCTTCGGGCGACCACGCGGAGCAGCTGCTCCGCGATCTCGGGCCGCTGGGTGATCCAGCTGCGAAGCGCCTCGCGGTCCAGGGTCACAGCCCGGACCTCGGTCACCGCGGTGGCCTTCGAGGTGCGCGGGCCGGGGTCGAACACGGAAAGCTCCCCGAACATGTCGGAGGGGCCCATGATCGTAATCAAGTTCTCCCGCCCGTCGCCTTTCTGCCGGCCGATTTTGACCTTGCCGGAGACGATGATGTACAGGTTGTCGCCTGGCTCACCCTCATGGAAGATCACATGGCCCCTGGGGAACTCGGCCGGCACAAGCTCTTTGGTCAGCGCTGCGATCGCTGCGGGCTCGACACCCTGAAAAATGCCTGCTCGGGAGAGGACCTCTTCCATCTGCGCGCCTTCCTTCACAATATATATTTCGAGGAGTCCCGCCTTCGGCGTCTCGGGTAGGACTCACGGGGGGCTGTCACCCTTCGCAAGTGTTCTACCATACCGCTTGCATCATGTGAAGCAGCTCCGCGCCCAACATGGGCATGTTTTGCTGTTCCGCTTGGAACAGTCCCGCTTGGAGGCGGCAGGAGCGGACGGGGCCGCCGCCCGCCTCGCTCAGACCGGGTTCGCAGCTTTCGCCCGTTCTTGGCGGATGTCGAAAATTTCCAGGGCTTCGGACAGTCCCTCATACGCCAACGTGTTCATTGCAGTCGGGCTCGCGTGCAACAGAAATGCTTCCACTTCGTCCTCGCGGGGACCGGGCTTGCCGAGATGTGTTTCCAAGCGCTGCATCGCGAGCGCGAACACCATCAACACGGCGGGCGTGAACACCACCAGGAGTTCTTGCATGCCCGTAGTCAACTCGACCCAGGTCTCAGCGCGGCAACGGAATACTCGCACGCTCGGTCTCGGATTCCGCTTGCGGGCCGTGCTCTAGGCTGGGTGCGATGCCCGCCGCCTCCGCGTTCAAGAACCAGCCGAAAGCGCCCCTCGGCTTGGTTCGGCGCGCTCGGCGCATGTCGCGCACGTTGGCGGAGCTCTTCCCGGACGCGCATTGCGAGCTGCGTTTCACGAACCCGCTGGAGCTTTTGGTGGCCACTGTCCTGTCGGCGCAGACCACGGACGTCCGGGTGAACATGGTGACCCCGGCCCTTTTCGCGCGTTACCGGACCGCGCAGGACTACGCCCAAGCCAACCAGGCCGACGTGGAGGAGCTGATTCGCACGATCGGCCTCTTCCGGGCGAAAGCGGCCAACCTGATCGGCATCGGCTCCGCGTTGTGCGAGCGGTTCGGCGCCCAAGTGCCCCGAACCTTGCAGGAGCTGGTGACATTGCCAGGCGTGGGGCGCAAGACGGCGAACGTGGTGCTCGGCAACGCGTTCGGCGTTCCCGGGCTCACCGTGGACACCCATTTCGCCCGGCTCGTCGGCCGATGGCGGTGGACCGAGGAGACCGACCCGGTCAAAATCGAATTCGCCGTGGCGGCCTTGATCGAGCGCAAGGAATGGACGGACCTTTCGCACCGGATCATCTGGTTCGGCCGCAGTGTGTGCCACGCCCAGCGCCCGGCATGCGGGGCCTGCTCCCTCGCGGCGGACTGCCCGAGCTTCGGCGTCGGCCCAACCGAGCGCGCTCTTGCGCAGCGCTTGGTCAAAACTTCGTATTCAACGGCGCTCTTGTCATGACGGAGCTGTTGGCCGACCCCGCTGAGCTGCCGCAGTGGCTGCGCCCGCTCGCGCTGCGCGTGCAGCATTTCCGGCCAGAGCCGCGCGGGCGGGTTCCCCGGTGGTTGTCCCAGCGGCTCGCCGGGCACAAGGCGGTGCGCGAGGCAGCGGTGTTGATCCTCATCGGCGGGGACGGGGCGGCGGCGGAGCGCCCTGCCGACGCTTCGGTGTTGCTGACGAGGCGGGCGACGACATTGCGCCAGCACAGCGGCCAAGTCGCGTTCCCCGGGGGCGCGTTGGAGCCAGCAGACGCCAGCCTGGTCCACGCCGCGCTCCGCGAGGCGAACGAGGAAACCGGCGTGGATCTTGACGGCGTGCTCCCGTTCGGGGCGCTCAACCCGGTCTTCGTCCCGCCGTCGGGTTTCGACGTGACTCCGGTGCTGGCTTATTGGCAGCGGCCCTCACCAGTGCGCCCGATGCACCCCGGAGAGACGGACCTGGTCCGCCCAGTCGGCGTGGACGAGCTTGTCGAACCCGCGAACCGGTTGACAGCCAGGCGGGGCCGGTGGTTCAAGGGCCCGGCGTTCGACCTCCCAGACCTCTTCGTCTGGGGCTTCACCGGCTCTGTGCTCAGCTCCGTGCTCTCCGAGGCGGGATGGGCTCGCCAGTGGGACCGCAGCAGGGTCGTTGAGGCGCTCGACGTCGTCAAGGGGCCGACAGGCTCCCGAGGAAGGCCAGGAGCTGCTCGGTGACCGCGTCGGGGTTCTCCTGGTGCGCGTAGTGCCCTGAGCCGGGGATCGTCGCGGACTGCGCGACCCGCAACCACCGCGAGCTGCGCTCCATCGCGGGTCGCAGCACGTAGGGGTCGTCGCTGCCGCGCAGGAGCAGCCCTGGGACGCGGAGCTGGTGGCGCATCTGGCGCCGGAAACGCCATCCGTCCGGCCGGAACTGGCTGCGGAACGCCCAACGCTGGTATTCGAGTGCGAGATGCGCGCACTTGGGGATCTGGACCGCCATGCGCACGAGGCGTTCAGTCTCGGCGAAGTCCGCAGTGCCGCGCCAGTTCGGCCCGGAGCGCTCCCGAAGGAGCAGCGCCGCGCCCTCGCCGTCGTTTCGGCGCAGCGAGCGCTCGGCGAGCCGGGGAATCTGATGGCGCACGAGCGAGGGGAGGGCCGCTGCGACCTGGCGGGCGTCGGTGAGCATCGCGCGGCGCAGTTCGAGCGGGTGGGGCGCGGAGACCACAGCGACCGCGCGCGTCTGAGCCGGGCGCAGCGCCGCCGTGGCCCAGCTGATGAGTCCGCCTTCCGCGTGGCCCACCAGCACGGCGTCGGAATGCCCGAGGGAACGCACGAGACCAGCGGCGTCGGACGCGAGTGTGTGCGCGTCGTAGCCCCGGGGCGGTTTGTCGCTGTCGCCATAGCCGCGCATATCCACGGCGACTGGTCGCAGTCCGACGCTCGCGAGGGGGGCGAGCTGGCGGCGCCAAGCCCACCAGAACTCCGCGAAGCCATGCAGGAACAACACGAGCTGGCGGTTGTGGTCGTCCATGGAACGGGGGTCTTCAACGACATGGAACCGCAGGCCGTTGGCATGGATGTCGCGATGCGCCCAATCGCCGGGGAGGCGGACAGCAGAAGGATCAACAGGCGCGGCGACCTGGACGGGGCGCAAGGCTCGGCCTATGCCGTCGGGGCCTCGGCGGGTTCGCTCTGCCGCTTCGGGATGAGGGTCTCAAGGTCTTTCACCGACTGGATGGTTTTCTTCGGCCCGGAGATTTTGCGGACCACCCGATAGCCGAACACGCCGACGCCGACCGCGGCGGCCACCATGAGCAAGAAGACGATGCCGAACGCCGCCCAGCCAGGCAGCCACTCCATCAGCAGCCAGCCAAGGAAGAAGAAGAAAAAGAAGCTGCTGTACAGCAAGATGACCAGTGCGGCGATGACGAAAGCCGCCGAGACGGCCACCCGCTTGCCGTCCTGGACCAGTTCTGATTTCGCGAGAGCGATCTCCGACCTGACCAGTGTGGAGACATGGACGCTCGCCTCGCGCACCAAGTCGCCGACGCTCGTTTCCGAACCGGCGGAGCCGTGCGCGGTGAGGTCGGTCAAGGGGATGGTGGGGCCGGTTTCGCGGGAGCTCACATCGTTCCTTTCTTCACGGGACCATTATCTTGCCATCCGCCGCGCGCATTCGTGAAACCAGAGGCGCGTTGGCCCGGAGCCTCAGCTGTTTTCAACGGCGTGTTTGATCGCGTCGAAGACGCCAGGGTCCACCAATGTCGAGACGTCGCCGAGGGCGCGGTGCTCGGCCAGGTCGCGCAGGAGCCGTCGCATGATTTTGCCGCTGCGGGTCTTGGGCAGCTCCGGGACGACGTAGATGTCCCTCGGCTTGGCGATGGGGGAGATTTCCGTGGAGACTTGCCGCTTGAGCTCGGCGACCAGCTCTTTTTCCGGCGCCGGCGCGTGCTGGGCGAGGATCACGAAGGCGACCACGGCCTGCCCGGTGGTCTCGTCGGACGCGCCGATCACCGCGGCCTCGGCGATGTCACGGTGCCCGACGAGCGCGGACTCCACCTCGGCAGTGGAGATCCGGTGGCCCGAGACATTCATGACGTCGTCCACCCGGCCGAGCACCCAAAGGGCTCCGTCCTCGTCCAACCTGGCTCCGTCCCCGGCGAAATACCAGCGCTGCCGCTCGTACTGCGACCAGTAGGTCTTTGCGAACCTGTCCGCATCGCCCCAAATCCCGCGCAGCATAGCCGGCCAAGGCTGGTCGAGCACCAGGTAGCCGTTGGAGCCTGGGGCGACAGGCTCGCCGCGCTCATCGACGACTTTCGCGCTGATCCCTGGCAGGGCCGCCATCGCGGAGCCGGGCTTTGTCGCGGTGACCCCCGGCAGGGGAGAGATCATGATGGCGCCGGTCTCGGTCTGCCACCAGGTGTCCACGATCGGCGTCCTCCCGCCGCCGATCACCTCGCGGTACCAACGCCAGGCTTCCGGGTTGATCGGCTCCCCGACGCTGCCGAGCAGGCGCAGCGAGCTCAGGTCGTGCGCGTCCGGGATTTGCCTGCCCCATTTCATGAAGGTGCGGATGAGGGTCGGCGCGGTGTAATAGATGCTCACCCCGAGTGTTTCGATCACCTCGAAATGCCGGTGCTCGTCGGGGTGGTTCGGGGTGCCTTCGTAGAGCACCTGGGTCGCCGCGTTCGACAACGGGCCGTAGACGATGTAGCTGTGCCCGGTCACCCAGCCGATGTCGGCGGTGCACCAGTAGACGTCCGTCTCGGGTTTGTGGTCGAAGACGTGGTGGTGCGTGTACGAGGTCTGCACGAGGTAGCCCCCGCTGGTGTGCAGAATGCCTTTCGGGTTGCCCGTGGTGCCGGAGGTGTAGAGCAAGAAGAGGGGATGCTCGGAGTCGAACGCCTCCGGGGTGTGCGTGGTGGGCTGCTGCGGCACGGCCTCGTCCCACCAGACGTCCCGCTTGGTCCACTCCACCTCGATCCCGGTGCGGCGCACGACGAGCACATGTTCGACCGGGTTCGCGCCGTCCGCGTCCAGATCGGCCAGCGCCTGGTCCACAGCGGTCTTGAGCTCGACAGGGGCGCCTCGGCGGTACTGCCCGTCCGAGGTGACGACCAAGGCGGCCCGAGAGTCGGCGATCCGGGTCTTCAGGGCGTGCGCGGAGAACCCGGCGAAAACAACCGTGTGCGTCGCGCCGAGGCGCGCGCAGGCGAGCATCGCCGCGATGGCCTCGGGAATCATGGGAAGGTAGATCGCGACTCGGTCCCCTGCGCCGATCCCCAGGGAAGCGAAGAGGTTCGCTGTCTGATTGGTCAGTTCGGTGAGCTGGGCGTAGGTGATGTCGCGGCGTTCTGCGGTCTCGCCGATCCAGTGCAGCGCGACTTTGTCGCCGAGCCCGGCGCGAACATGCCGGTCCAGGCAGTTCGCCGCGACATTGAGCTTCCCGCCGACGAACCACTTCGCGACGGGGGCTTCAGACCAGTCGAGCACCTGCTCGAACGGCGTCGACCAATCGAGCCGGGCGGCTTGTTCGGCCCAGAACGCGAGCCGATCTTTGCCTGCCTGTTCGTACAGCTCAGCGCCGGCGTTCGCGGCCAAGGCGAACTCCGGGCCGGGGGCGTACACGTCGAGATCTTGCTGCGTCACAGCTCTAAGCCTAACCCAGGGGTGTGACGTGGGCTATCGGGCAAGTGACAAAGTTATACCGTGCTCGGCCACGTTCCGAGTGGCGGTCATGGCCGTTCTCCGTTAGCGTTAGGCCACTTGTGGTGGCGCGCGGCGCCAATTGTGATTGTGACGAGGAGAATGCCGGTGCGGCGGTGCATCGCTCAATTCCATCGAAAACTCCTGGGCGAGGGTGTTTCGAACCGCCGCCCGCTGCCCGCGCGACAGATGTTTTCAGCGGCGGTCGCGGTCTTCGTGCTCGTCGGCGCTTTGGCCGCGTGCGCGCCGACGCGGGCCGGGGCGGACAGCCGTTTTATCACGGTGCTCTCCATCGAGCCGCAGAACCCGCTCATCCCCTCGAACACGAACGAGATCGGCGGCGGCTGGATCGTGGACCGGCTCTTCGCCGGGCTCGAATACCTTGACGCGGACGGCAACCCGCACGAGGACGCGGCGGAGTCGGTGGCGCTCTCCGCCGACAGACTCGTCTACACGATCAACATCAGGCCGGGCCAGACGTTCAGCAACGGCGAACCGGTGACCGCGCGCTCGTACGTGGACGCGTGGAACTTCGGGGCGCTCTCGACCAACGCGCAGTTGCAAGCCTCGGCCTACGAGAAGATCGCGGGCTACGAAGATCTCGCGGCCGATCCGCCGAGGTCCAAGGCGATGTCCGGGCTGAAGGTGCTCGGCGACCTCGTCTTCACCGTGACGCTTTCCCAGCCCGCCGTCGACTTCAAGAGCGCGCTCGCCTGGTCGCCGTACTACCCGATGCCGCGCGTGGCGTACCGCGACGTCCGGGCGTTCGGCGAGCGCCCGATCGGCAACGGCCCCTACGAGCTCGCCAGCCCGGACGCGTGGCAGCACAACGTGCGGATCGACCTCAAGCGCAGCCCCGCTTACCACGGCCCGCGCCGGGTGAAGAACGACGGCCTCTCGCTGATCTTCTACCAGTCCCACGAGGCGGGCTACGCGGATCTCGTCGGCGGCAATCTCGACTTCCTGTACTTGTTGCCCGACAACGTCCTCGGCGTCTACAAGCGCGACCTCGGCGACCGTTGGCTCAAGCAACCGACCGCGCAGAACTTGCAGTTCTCCATCCCGTTCTATCTGCCGCATTTCAACGGCGAAGAGGGGCGGCTGCGCCGCCGCGCGATCATCGAAGCGATCAACCGGGAGCAGATCGCGAAGGTCATCTTCTACGACACCCGCACACCGATGCGCGACTTCACCTCCTCGGCGCTGCCGGGCTTCGACCCGCACATCCCCGGCTCGGCGGTCCTGGACTACAACCCGGAGCAGGCCCGCGCTTTGTGGGCGCAGGCGGACAGGATCTCCCCGTGGCAGGGGACCCTTTTCTTCGTGTACAACGCCGATGGCGGCCATCAGGCGCTGGTGGACGCGACGACGAACTACCTGCGCCGCACTCTCGGGATCTCCGCCGAAGGCATGCCCAAACAGTCGTTCAAGGAAGTCCGCGACCTGGCGACCCGGCGCCAAATGCCCGGTCCTTTCCGCAACGGCTGGCTGGGCGACTATCCGACCGCGCTGAATTTTCTCGAAACCCAATTCGTCACCTCGGCGGGTTCGAACGACACGCTGTACGCGAACCCCCGGTTCGACGAGCTGCTCCGGCAGGCGGAGTCGGCGCCTGACAGGCAAGCGGCGCTCGTTTCCATCCGGCAGGCGCAGAGCATCCTCTTCGAGGACTTGCCGGTGCTGCCGATGTTCGACTACGTGGCTGTGGCGGGCTACTCGACCAGGCTCGACAATCCGCGCTCCACATGGAACGGCGCGCCGGACTTTGAGAATTTGCAGCTCAAGGACGGCCTCCGATGACCCGCGTGCTCATCGCACGGCTGCTCCAGCTCGTCCCGGTCTTCCTCGGAGCGACGCTCCTCCTGTTCGCCATGGTCTACCTTTTGCCGGGGGACCCGATCGCGGCGCTCGGCGGCGGCAAGAAGCTGGCCCCGAACGTCGAGGCGAACCTGCGTCGGCAGTACCACCTGGACCAGCCGTTCGCCATGCAGTACTGGTACTACCTCAAAGGGATCCTCACCTTCGACTTCGGAACCTCCTACTCCGGCCGCCCCGTCGCGGACATGCTGGCGGAGAAATTCCCGGTCACCGCGCGGCTCGCACTGCTCGCCGGCGCGGTGGAGCTGATCGGCGGAGTGGCGCTCGGCACGGTCTCGGGTTTGCGCAAAGGCCGCTGGTTCGACTCCGCGGTGCTCTTCACGAGCCTGGTCGTCATCGCGATCCCCATCTTCGTGATCGGTCTCGTCGCGCAGTTCGTCCTCGGCGTGCAGTGGGGGATCGCGCCGGTCACGGTCGGCTCGGACGCGAGCTGGGGGAGGCTTTTTGTGCCCGGCGTGGTCCTCGGCCTCGTCTCTTTGGCCTATGTGGTGCGCCTGACCCGCGACTCGGTGTCCGAGACCGCGGACGCGGAATACGTCCGCACGGCGACCGCCAAAGGGCTCTCGCGAGGACGGGTGGTCGTCGTGCACATCCTGCGCAATTCGCTCATTCCCGTCATCACGTTCGTCGGCGCGGACATCGGCGCGCTCATGGGCGGAGCCGTGGTCACCGAAGGCATCTTCAACATCAACGGGGTCGGCAATGCCATCTATCAAGGCGTGATCCGCGGCGAGAGCGGGACGGTGGTCTCATTCGTGACGGTCATCATCGTCGTGTATTTGTTCGCGAACCTGCTGGTCGACTTGCTGTACGCCTTGCTCGACCCCCGCGTCAGGAGGAGCGCGTGACCCACTATGTCGCTCCGGAGGAGCCAGAGCCCCAGGCCGCGTCCCTTGCCGAGCGCCCAGCGAAGGGGTACTGGGGTGAAACGTGGTCGCAGCTGCGGCGAAGCACGAAATTCTGGGTCTCCGCAGCGGTGCTGCTGTTCGTCCTGGCTCTCGTGGCAGCCCCAGATTTTTTCAGCGGCACAGACCCGCGTTCTTGCGACCTCGAGCAAAGCAAGTCGCCGCCGAGCGCGGCGCATCCCTTCGGTGTGGACTTCCAGGGCTGCGACATTTACTCCCGCACCGTCCACGGCGCGCGGGCCTCTGTGGAAGTCGGCGTGGGCACTGCGCTGGCGGTGTTCCTCGTGGGCGGCTTCGTCGGCGTCCTCGCGGGGTATTTCGGAGGTTGGGCGGACGGTGTGCTGTCCAGGGCTTCCGAGATTTTCGCAGGCGTGCCGCTGATCCTCGCCGCCGTGGTGCTGCTGAAAATCTTGCCGCAACGGGGAGTCTTCACGATCATCGCGATCCTCGCCGTCTTCAGCTGGCCGCAAATCGCCCGTGTCGCCAGAGCCGCCGCGGCCATGGCTCGGTCCAAAGACTACGTGCTCGCCGCTCGGTCGCTCGGGGTTTCCACGCCCAAGATCCTGCTGCGGCACATCCTGCCCAACTCTCTCGGCCCCATCATCGCCACCACGACGATCTCGCTCGGCGTTTTCATCGTCGCCGAATCGACCCTTTCCTACATGGGCATCGGCCTGCCGCCCTCGGTCGTGTCCTGGGGCGCCGACATTTCCAGCGGCCAGGCTCGGCTCTTGGAGGGCTCGGCGATGATGTTCTACCCGGCGGCGGCGCTCGGCACAACCGTGCTGGCGTTCATCCTGCTCGGCGACGCGCTGCGCGACGCCACGGACCCGAAGGCGAGACGGCGTTGAGCGAGCCTTTGCTGCAGGTCGACGGTCTTTCGGTCGCGTACGGCGCCGCGCAGGTCACGCACGGGGTCAGTTTCTGCGTCCGATCCGGCGAGACGCTCGCGATCGTGGGGGAGTCTGGCTCTGGGAAATCCACCACCGCGACGGCGGCGCTCGGCCTTTTGCCCAGAGCCGGGCGAGTCCAAGGCGGCCGCATCGTGTTCGGCGGGCGGGATCTTTTGCGGCTTTCCAGCCGGGAGCTGCGGGCCGTGCGCGGCCGCGACATCGGCTACATCCCACAAGACCCGATGTCCAACCTCAACCCGGCGTGGCCGGTCGGATTCCAGATCGCCGAGACCCTGCGGGCGCATGGCGCAGCTGGCGGCAAAGCGGCGCGCGAGCGGGCGGTGGAGCTGCTCGACGAGGTCGGGGTCCCCGATCCGGCCCGGCGGGCCAAGCAGTACCAGCACGAGCTGTCCGGGGGAATGCGCCAGCGTGTGCTGATCGCCATGGCGCTCTCGTGCCGCCCTAAGCTGATCGTCGCCGACGAGCCGACCTCGGCTTTGGACGTGACCGTCGCGCGGCGGATCCTCGACCTGATCGCCGAAATGCAGGAGAAGCTGGGCGCGGCGGTGTTACTGATCACCCATGACCTCGGCCTCGCCGCCGAGCGGGCGAACGAGGTCGTGGTCATGCGCAAGGGCCGTGTTGTTGAGTCCGGGCCGTCTGCGACGGTGCTCGCGCAACCAGGGCACAGCTACACCCGCGCCCTCCTCGCAGCCGCTCCGGGACTCAATGTGCGATCTGCGGCGGCGCATTGCATTGCATCCCCGGATACTCCGGGGATCGCCACCGAAACCCTGGTCCAAAGCGCTGAGCCGGGCGCGCCGCTCCTTGAGGCGACCGGCTTGCGCAAGGTGTACCAGCTCCCCGGTCGCCTCCCGTGGCAAAAAACCCCGTTCACCGCTGTGAACGGGGTGAGTTTCACCGTTCGTCGCGCCCAAACCCTGGCCGTGGTGGGCGAGTCCGGCTCGGGCAAGTCCACCCTGGGTCGGATGACGCTGGGGCTTGAGCATCCGACCGAGGGCGGGGTGCTGTTCGACGGCAAGAGCGTGTTCGCGGCGGATCGGCAGGGGCAGCTGGCGCTGCGCAGGCGGATGCAAGTGGTGTTCCAGGACCCCTACGGCTCGCTCGACCCGATGCACACCGTGGGCGCGGCGGTGGAGGAGTCGCTGAAAACGCACCGCATCGGTGACAAGAAGACCCGCCAACGATTGGTCGCCGAGGCTTTTGACTCCGTGCGCCTGTCCAAGTCGATGCTTGGGCGCTTCCCCAATGAGCTTTCCGGCGGCCAGCGCCAGCGCGTCGCGATTGCTCGGGCATTGGTGCTCTCGCCGGAGCTGATCGTCTGCGACGAGGCCGTGTCCGCGCTCGATGTGCTCGTGCAAGCCCAAGTTCTCGACCTGCTGCAGGCTTTGCAGGAGGAACGGGGGATCTCGTACCTGTTCATCACGCACGATCTGGCGGTGGTCCGCCAGATCGCCGACGAGGTCTTGGTGATGCGCCAGGGCGCGGCGGTGGAGCACGCGCCGGTCGCGGAGATTTTCGAAAACCCCCGCGAGGAATACACCCAGCGCCTGCTGTCGGCGATCCCCGGACATAAGCTTGCTCGTCGATGATGCGTCCAAGCGATCCGCTTTCTGGTGTGCTCGCGCTGCCGGGGGTGGCGGAGACGGCCTCGCAGGCGCAGGATTTCCTCGCCGCTTTGACTCGTCAGCATTTGCGTGGTTGGGAGAAGGCCGCGGCGGAGACGTCTCGTCGGGCGGCTCGGTGCTCGGCCCTGCTCGAGGGCGCTTCGTTGCGCGAGCGCGAAGAGGACGACCCTGATCCGCTTTTGGCCGGGGCGGTCAGAGTCGCCGAAGAGCTCGGCCGTCTCGGGCAGACATGGCGGCGCGCGCCGCTCCAGGTACTCGCGCGGCTGCACACGCTTGCAGCGGCGGATCTCGACATCCCCGTCGAGCAGCTCGGCAGGCCGAAGGCCGACCCGGAGGTCGGGGCTCGGCTCACCGCGTTGGCAGAACTGGTCGCAGGCGGCACACAAGCGCCCGCGCCCGTTCTCGCCTCGATCGCGCACGGCGAGATCCTGGCCCTGCAACCGTTCGGCGCGGCGGATGGGCTCGTCGCGCGGGCAGCAAGCAGATTGACCCTGGTCGCGACGGGGTCCGATCCTCGTGACCTCGCTTTGCCGGAATCGTTCTGGCTGCGTTCGGGCCGCGCGTACCGGCAACGCCTCGACGGCTACGCGGCGGGGACGCAGGACGGCGTGCGCGCGTGGGTGCTTTTCTGCTGCCAGGGGATTCTCTCGTCGGGGGAGCAAGCCTAGCACCTTATTGAAAATCATTTTCAATAAGGTGCTAGGCTTGTCCGCGTGAGATCAGCCCCCAACATCCCCAAAGATTCCCGCCTCCCCGTCACCGTCCTCTCCGGATTCCTGGGCGCGGGCAAGACCACCCTGCTCAACCATGTCCTCGCGAACCGGGAAGGGCGCAAAGTCGCCGTCATCGTCAACGACATGAGCGAGATCAACATCGACGCCGCCCTTGTCGCCGGACAAGGCAGCCTGGACCGCACCGAGGAGAAACTCGTCGAGCTGACCAACGGCTGCATCTGTTGCACCCTGCGCGAAGACCTCATCGAATCCGTCGGCAAGCTCGCCCGCGAAGGCCGTTTCGACCAGCTCCTCATCGAGTCCACGGGGATATCCGAGCCGATGCCGGTCGCGGCCACCTTCGACTGGGAGTTCGAGGACGGCTTTTCGCTCAACCAGATCGCCAAACTCGACACCATGGTCACCGTGGTCGACGCCTCGACCTTCCTCGAAGAGGTCGGCAAGGGAGAAGCGCTGTCCGAGCGCGACCTTGAAGCGGGCGAAGGCGACAACCGCAGCATCTCGGACCTGCTCGTGGACCAGGTCGAGTTCGCCGACGTCATCCTGCTCAACAAGACAGACCTGGTGAACGGGCAGATCGCTGGCGCGCTCGAAGCCCTGCTGCGCAGGATGAACCCGAACGCGAGGATCATTCGCACCGTGCAAGGAGAAGTGCCGATCAGCGAGGTGCTGGGCACCGGCCTTTACAACCCTGAGGCCGCGGCCCTCGCCGACGGCTGGGACGAAGAGCTCGCGGGCGGGCACACCCCGGAGACCGAGGAATACGGGATCCGCAGTTTCGCCTTCCGGGCCGACAAACCGTTCCACCCGCTCCGGTTGCAGGCCGCGCTGCGCGATCTGCGCGGCGTCCTGCGCTCGAAGGGGTTCTGCTGGATCGCGAGCAGGCCCAACATCGCCGCCGTCTGGTCCCAGGCGGGGCCGAACCTCGTCATCGAACCGGCCCAATACTGGGCCGAGACGCCGCTCGAACCGCACCAAGAACTGGTGTTCATCGGTGTGCGGCTCGACATGGAGCGGGTTCGGGCGCTGCTCGTCTCGGCGCTCGTCACCGACGACGAGTTCGCCGCGGGCCCCAAGGCATGGCTCCAGTACGAGGACCCGTTCCCCTCGTGGCAGGACTCGACCACCCACCAGCACGTGCGGTGAACTGCGTCGACGCAGCGGCTTGGCCCGCTCGCGCGCCGCCGTCATGGCGGCAAGGACAAGAAGCCTGACCCGGGCAGAAGCGGCGCAACCGGGCAGGTGGCTTGTGAAGAGGGGTTCCTGTGGATGCGGATGGGGCGTCGTCGCCCGTGGGCGCGCTCATTTCCGCCTCAGCATGACAACGCTCTGTGACGGCGGCGTGAGCGAGCAACACGACCTTCGCGCAAAGATGCAGTACCCTTTGAAGAGATATGTGGCAAGAATTGGCGAGAGCGGACCTGGGAATTTGACGTTCCGGGTGCCAGCGGTCCGCAGAGCCTCTCGTCTGCCGTCACAGGTGGGCGAGAAGCTCGCCGCGTTGCGTTGCGCGCTCGATTCGAAGCTCGCCGAGCGCCCGGAGTTCCGGCCCGAAATCCAGGGATTGCGCGCCCTCGCCGTCTGCCTCGTGGTGCTCTACCATGTCTGGCTCGGCAGAGTTTCCGGCGGAGTCGACGTCTTTTTCGTGCTCACCGGCTTTTTCATCACCGGCAGCCTGCTCAGGGCTGCCCGCGGCGGCTCCGTCGCGCTGCACCAGGTTTGGGCGAGGGTTGTCAAGAGGCTTTTCCCCGCCGCTCTGTTCGTCCTGGGCGCGATCATCGCCGCTGGGATCCTCGTTCTCCCGGAGAGCCGTTGGCAGCAGAGCATCGCTGAGGTCATGGCCTCTGCGGTGTATCTGGAGAACTGGCGATTGGCCGCCGATTCCGCGGATTATTTCGCGCAGCACAACGAGGCGAGCGTGGTGCAGCACTTCTGGTCCCTGTCCATCCAGGGCCAGTTCTACGTGGTGTGGCCGCTGTTGGTCGTCGCGATGGCATGCGCCGCCAAACGTCTGCGGGTCTCCTTGCCCCTGCAGGTGCTTTTCGCCTTGACTGCCGCGTTCGTCTCCTCGTTGTTGTGGTCGGTGCGCTGCACGGCCGCCGACCAGCGTGCCGCCTATTTCAACTCGTTCACACGCGTGTGGGAGTTCGCGTTCGGCGGGTTGCTCGTCTTCGTTTCGGCCGCGCTGACCCTGCCGCGTTGGTCCAGGATCGTCTTGGGCTGGGCCGCGATCGCGGCTTTGGTGCTGTGCGGCCTTGTGCTGCGGGTGTCGTCCCAATTCCCCGGTTACGTCGCGCTTTGGCCGACGACCTGCGCGGCGGTCATCGTCGTGGCCGGCCGCAGCGGCAGCCGCTACGGGGCCGACCGGCTCCTCGGCTCCCGCCTGCTGCGGTATGTGGGGGACATCAGCTACCCGTTGTATCTTTGGCATTGGCCGGTGCTGGTGTTCGCGCTCATTCTTTGGGACCGGCAAGAGCTTGGCCTCCTCGGCGGCGCGGCGGTCATCGCCACCTCGCTGCTGCTGTCCGTGCTGACACACCGCTTCGTGGAGCGGCCAGCGCAAAGCGCCACGGGGGCAGTGGCCCGCGTCGGGTTCTACCGCTTCGGCGCCGTGGCGCTGGCGTGCGTGCTCCTCGCCGCGCAGTGCTGGCAGCTGATCGGCGCGCGCAAGACCACTGATTTGGCAGTCGCGGCCCGCGACGCGGAACATCCAGGCGCGTTGGCACTGGAGTCCTCGCCCGAAGATTTGTCCTCGCCCGGTGTTCCTGTCCCGTCGATGGTGAGCTTGTCGAAGGATTTCGCCGGTTCCGACAAGTTCGACTGCGCCAAGTCCGCGCAGCGTCCAGAACTGGATGTGTGTGTGTTGCGCTCCTCCGAGCACGAGCACCCGCAACTTCGTCTCGCCGTTGTGGGCGATTCCCATGTCACCCAGTTCGTGCCCGCGCTCGAACCGATTGTGCGGGAGAGGCATTGGGAGCTGACGGTGATCGGCAAAGGCGCGTGCCCGTTTTCCACCGCGTCGGAGACCGTCGCCGGGGACGCGAGCTGTGTGCGGCACAACGCCGAAGCTGTCGAGGAAGTGCTCGCCACGCGGCCCGACGCCGTCCTGACCAATGGCACCCGAGACGCGCGGGCGGGGCCCGCCGAGCAGACCCCGCAAGGATTCGTGGACGTCTGGAACCGCTTGCATGAAGCAGGAATCCGGATTCTCGCGGTTCGGGACAACCCTCGGTTCTCCTTCTCCCCGGCCAGGTGCGTCGAGAGCCGCGGCCGCAACGCGCCCACGTGCGGCGCGCCGCGCGCGAGTGTGCTCAAAGCCGTGCCGCCCTACTTCACCATGCCGAACGTCCCGCCGAACGTTTCTTTCCTCGACTTCAGCGATTACATTTGCGCCCATGACTTCTGCCCGCCCATCGTCGGCAACGTCTACGTCTACATGGACGACAATCATCTGAGCGGGACGTATGTGAGCACAATGAGCCCGATCATGGGGTCAATGATCGACGCCGCCCTCGCCGAACAGCATTAGGGCGCCGAGGCGGCGCAGGCCGGTTCAGGGAGCGGATTCGACCAGCAAAGCAACGGGTCGTTCGGCGAAGAGCTCGGCGTAGGGCACAAGGCCCGTCCAGCGTTTCCCGTCCAGCCGGTCCTCCCAGTGCGTGTCGCCGAGGTCGAAGCCTTCGTTCTGCCACCCGCCCTGTTTCTCCAGGGTGGTGGCGAACCGGGTGGCGAGCACGATGACATCCGGCTTGTCGCTGTCGCGCGGGCCCCTGCCGAAGCCGAGGAGGTGCGGGGTCCGGGCGGGAACAGGCCAGTACCCGCCGCCGACGAACGAGTCCGGGCGTTCCCGGCGCAGTCGCAGGGCTGCCCGCACGAGCTGCTGTTTCTCCTCCGTGCCCGCTGCGAGCGCGTCGGCCCGCGCCGCGTAGTCCACCAATCTGCGGTTGTCCGGATCGACGAGCGAGTCCTCGGGGAACTCGGTCCCCTGATAGACGTCGGGGATCCCAGGGCATAAGAGCTGGACGAGCTTTTGCCCGAGGATGTTCGCGCGCTCGGAGGCGGCAAGCTCGGAGCGGAAGAGCCGGATCAGCCCGGCGAATCCGGAGTGCGCCGCCGCGCCGAGCCAGTGGTCGATATCGGTCTCGAACACCAGGTCCGGGTTGTTCCAGCTGGTTTTGAGCCCCGCCTCCCTGGTCGCTTTGCGCGCATAGGCGCGCACGCGCGCGAAGACGTCGTCGGGCACTTCGTCGAGCTTCTGGCGCCAGCCCTCGCTCGAAGCCCGGTACTCTTCGCGCAGCGCAGCGACGTCCGCGCCGTTGCGCTGGCGTTCCTCCAAGGCTTGCTCCAACTCGCGCATGGGCGCCGGGACCGGCAATGGCGCAGGCAGCACACCCCAGAGGGTCTGCCAGAGGAAATAGCCGGTCACACCGCCCGCCGAGGCGGAAAAGTCGTGGCCGGACGGGAAGAGGTATCCGGGCTGCCCGGCGTGGTCGGGGGGCAGGTCGAGCACCCCTTCGTCGAAATACACCAGCCTGGACCAGATGGGCGACTCCGCGATGAGCGCGAGCCGGGCCCGCACGTCTTCGCCGCGTTTGGTGTCGTGGGTCGAGAGGGTGGTCATCGTCTTCGGCAGCCGCTCGGCCCGAGACGCCATGCGGCGATGGAACTCGTCCAACGCAACCCCGAACTGCTCCGGGGCCCCGCCGACCTCTTGGAGGCCGATGAGCCGGGCAGTGCGGTAAAACAGCCGGTCCTCCATGCCTTTGGCCATGACCGGGCCGCACAGCTGGTGGAACCGGACAGCGCTTTCGCCGCCCTTGGCGAGCACGTCGGCAGTCACGTCGACGGCTGGGCCGTGCTCGGGTTTTTCCGCCCGCACCTGTGCGAGCGCATCGGCGAGCGCGCCGGTGAGCGACGGGTAGTCGGCCCGGTACACGTTCAACCGCAGGATGATCTCCGCGATGGCGCCGGCCAGCGCGTTCGGGTCGAGCCCGGTGCCGCTTTCACGCTGCACGCACCGCACCAGCCTGCGCAGCTCTGAGCGCAGGGCGCCGAGCAAAGCTTCGCGCCGCGCCGCGAGCCCCGCTATTTCGAGCGCCCCCTCGTCCCCAGGGTCGCCGGTGACCTCCAAGGACAGCTCGGTGAGCCGGTCCTCGCCGCCGGGGTGCACGAACACGCCGCAGACCTCCTGCAGCGCCGCATACCCCGTCGTGCCGTCCACCGGCAGAGCGGGGTCCAGACGTTCGTCTTTGTGCAGGATCTTCTCGATCACGAGCCACCGGTCAGGGCCGATGAGCTCGCGCAAGTCCCGCAAGTAGCCGACCGGGTCGGCGAGCCCGTCGGGGTGGTCGACCCGAAGCCCGTCGATCCAGCCCGCGTCCACGAGCGATTTGAGCTCGGCGTGGCTGGCGGCGAACACCTCCGGGTCCTCTTGGCGCAATCCGGCGAGCTCGTTCACACTGAAAAACCGGCGGTAGCCGACCCGGTCCGTGTTCCACGGCACGAGCCGGTAATGCTGGCGGTCGTGGACCTGCCGGGGCTCGCCCGAGCCCGTGCCCTCGGCGAGCGGGTAGCGGTGCTCGAAGTACCGCAGCTCCCCGTCCTGGACCGCAAGCTTGTCCAGGTCGTTCGCGGAGCCGAGGACCGGCAGGTTGAACCGTTCCTCCTCGTCCCAGTCGATGTCGAAGAACTTCGCGTACGCGCTGCGCGTGCCGCGCGACAGCACATCCCACCACCAGGGGTTCTCATGCGGGACCGCGACGCCCATGTGGTTGGGCACGATGTCGACGATCAGCCCCATGCCGAACTCGTGCGCCTTGCGCGCGAGCGCTTCGAACCCGGCGCGCCCGCCGAGCTCTTCGCGCACCGTGGTCGGGTCGGTCACGTCGTAGCCGTGCGTCGAGCCTGCGACCGAGGTGAGAATGGGGGAGAGGTAGAGGTGGCTCACCCCCAAGTCGTGCAGATACGGCAGCTGCTGCGCGGCTTCGGCGAATGTGAACTCGGGGCGCAGTTGCAATCGATAGGTCGAGGTGATCGGCCGAGGAACCACTACTTCACTTTCTGGAGCATGAGAAGGGAGCGGGAGGCGAGGTTGATGGCGTCGCCGGCGTTCGCGGTGAGCTGGCCCCGGCCGCGTGGCCGGGACGTGTCGAGCACCGCCATCCATTGCGCGCCGAACGCGCCGTCCGGCACGACGAATTTCAGCGCCTCGTAGTGCGCGTTGAAGCAGAGCAGGAACGAGTCGTCCACGACCCGCTCGCCTCGCGAGTCCGGCTCGGGTATGGCGTTGCCGTTGAGGAAGACCATGAGGGATTTGCCGAAGCCGCTGTCCCAGTCCTCGCCGGTCATCTCCCGCCCGTCCGGCGTCAGCCACGCGATGTCGCGCTCCTGGTCCCCGCCCCTGATGGGCCTTCCCGCGAAGAAGCGCCTGCGCCGGAAGACCGGGTGGGACTTGCGGAGCTGGATGACGTGTTTGGTGAAGTCGAAAAGCTCCGCGTTTTCCTCCGTGAGGGACCAGTCGATCCAAGAGATCTCGTTGTCCTGGCAGTACACGTTGTTGTTGCCGTGCTGTGTGCGCCCCATCTCGTCGCCGTGCAACAGCATCGGCGTGCCTTGGCTGAGCAGCAGCGTCGCGAGGATGTTGCGGCGCTGGCGCGCGCGCAGCTGAAGGATCTCCGGGTCGTCGGTCGGCCCTTCCGCCCCGCAGTTCCACGACCTGTTGTGGCTCTCGCCGTCCCGGCTGTCCTCGCCGTTCTCCTCGTTGTGCTTCTCGTTGTAGGAGACGAGGTCGTTGAGGGTGAACCCGTCGTGCGCGGTGACGAAATTGATGCTCGCGCCGGGCCGTCGGCCGGTCGCCGCGTAGAGGTCCGAGGACCCCGTGAGGCGATAGGCGAACTCCCCGAGGGTCGAAGGCTCTCCGCGCCAGAAGTCGCGCACCGTGTCCCGGTAGCGCCCGTTCCACTCGGACCACACGCCGGGGAAGTTGCCGACCTGGTAGCCGCCTTCGCCGATGTCCCACGGCTCGGCGATCAGTTTGACTTGGCTGACCACCGGGTCTTGCTGGACCAGGTCGAAGAACGCGGAGAGCCGGTCCACGTCGTGCAGTTCCCGTGCGAGGGTGGACGCGAGGTCGAACCGGAAGCCGTCCACATGCATCTCCAGGACCCAGTAGCGCAGCGAGTCCATGATGAGCTGCAGGGTGTGCGGATGGCGCACGTTGAGGCTGTTCCCGGTGCCGGTGTAGTCGACGTAATAGGTTTTGTCCTCGTCCGAGAGCCGGTAGTAGGCCGCGTTGTCGATGCCTCGAAAGCTCACGGTCGGGCCTTCGTGGTTGCCCTCGGCGGTGTGGTTGTAGACCACGTCCAGAATGACCTCGATGCCTGCTTTGTGCAGGTCCGCCACCATCGACTTGAACTCGGCCACAGCTGCTTCCGGGTGCTTCGCCGCGGCGTATTGCGCGTGCGGGGCGAGGAAGCCGATGGTGTTGTAGCCCCAATAGTTGGAGAGGCCTTTGTCGAGCAGGAACCCGTCTTGGAGGAATTGGTGCACCGGCATCAGCTCGATGGCGGTGACGCCGAGCTCGGTCAAATGGTCGATGACCGCGGGGTGCGCCACCCCCGCGTATGTGCCGCGGAGGCTCTCGGGCACTTTCGGATGAGTCTTGGTCAGCCCTTTGACGTGCGCCTCGTAGATGACAGTCTCGTTGTAGGGGCGGTTCGGCGGATGGTCGGTGGACCAGTCGAAGAACGGGTTGATCACCACGCAAGTCATGGTGTGGTCGCTCGAACCCCCGGCGGGGCTGCCGTGCAGGCCGTTCGGGTCGAAGGCTTTGCCGTAGGGGTCGAGCAGCAGCTTCGTGGGGTCGCAGCGCAAGCCTTGCTCCGGCTGGAAGCGGCCATGGACCCGGTACGCGTAGCGCTGGCCGGGGCCGACTTCTGGCAGGTAGGTGTGCCAGACGTAGCCGTCGACCTCTTCGAGGGGCACTCGGGTCTCGCCGCCGTCCGGGGCGATCAGGCAGAGCTCCACCCGCTCGGCCGCTTCAGTGAACAGCGAGAAGTTGGTGCCCACACCGTCGAACGTCGCGCCGAGCGGATAGGGCGTGCCCGGCCAAACTCGCAGATCGGCGGAGGCGAGGGACTGCACGACCCCTTCGCGGAGCGAGCCCTGTTGGGCGGGGGCGGGCCCGCCCGCCGGCGGAGTGTCTTGCGGTGCTGTCATTGTGGTTCGACCTTATCGTGCCGTGCAGGCAGCCGCCACTGCTTGCTGGTCACAGCATGCCCAGTGCGGCGCGGCGGGCACAGGCAGCCGCCGTAGCATGGTCTTCATGACCTTGCCGCCCGAGGCCGCCTCGCTGTCGCTGGACGAGGTCTTGCGCATTGACCGCGAGCACCTCTGGCATCCCTACGCCAGGCTCGGCGGCGGCCCTGCGCCCCTCGTGGTCCGCGAGGCGCATGGCACGCGCCTCGTGCTCGCCGACGGCCGGGAGCTGGTCGACGCCATGAGCTCCTGGTGGGCGGCGGTCCACGGCTACCGGCATCCGGCGCTGGACGCGGCGGCGGCGGCGCAGTTGCGCTCGATGAGCCACGTCATGTTCGGCGGCCTCACCCACGAGCCCGCCGCCCGGCTCGGCGCGCTGCTCGTGCAGACAACCGGCATGGACACGGTGTTCTTCTGCGATTCCGGGTCGGTCGCGGTCGAGGTCGCGGTCAAGACCGCGTTGCAGTACCAGCGCGCGGCCGGCTCCCCGGGGCGGCGCAAACTGTTGACCCCCCGGGGCGGCTATTACGGGGACACCTTCACGCCGATGAGCTTGTGCGACCCGGTCGGCGGCATGCATTCGCAGTGGACGGGGGTCCTCGCCGAACAAGTTTTCGCGCCTGAGCCGCCCAGGACGTCCGGCCCGGCCTGGGACGAAGAGGTGCGCAGGATCGCGGCCGAGCACTCGCACGAGCTCGCCGCTGTCATCGTCGAGCCGGTCGTCCAGGGCGCGGGCGGCATGCGCATGTACGACCCGCGATGCCTGGTGACGTTGCGCGAGGTCGCCGACGAACATGGTTTGCTGTTGATTTTCGACGAGATCGCCACTGGGTTCGGCCGCACCGGCGAACTGTTCGCCGCCGAACACGGCGCCGGGGTCCGCCCGGACATCATGTGCGTGGGCAAAGCGCTCACCGGCGGATATTTGACCCTGGCGGCAGTGCTCGGCCGTCGCGGGATCGCCGAGGCCATCAACGAGACCGGCGCAGGCGCCTTGTTGCACGGGCCCACGTTCATGGCCAACCCGCTCGCGTGCGGCGTCGCTGTCGCGTCCGTGGAGCTGTTGCTGGCAAGCGACTGGCGGGGCGAGGTCGCGCGGATCGAACAAGCGCTCGCCCGAGGGCTCGGCCCCTTGCGGCAGGCCGAGGGGGTGCGCGACGTCCGGGTGCTCGGCGCGATCGGGGTCGTGCAGCTCGACCGCCCGGTGGATGTGGCTCGGGCCACCGCGACAGCAGTGCGGCACGGGGTGTGGCTGCGCCCTTTCCGGGATCTGGTGTACACGATGCCGCCGTACATCGCATCCGACTCCGACCTGGAGCTCGTGTGCGCGGCGATACGCGCCGTGACAGCCGAAGAGGGCAGCTCGGTAGGATGACGCTGTGATCGGACACACGCAGCCCGCGGGCGGGGCGCGCCAGCTGCGGGGCTTCCGGCCGCTGGATCTGCTGTTGGTGCTCCTCGCCTGCGTCGCGGTGACCTTGTTCGTCCAGTTCGTCCTGCTCGACTCGATCCAGGCCGGGGATTTCGAGGTGTACCGCCTCGGAGCCGAGCAGGCGTTCTCGGGCGCGGACGTGTACAGCATGCTGCTCAAGGGCCAATGGACCCCGCCTCAGGGCATTCCGTTCACCTACACCCCGTTCGCGGCGCTGTTCCTCTGGCCGACCACGTTGTTCTCCACGGCGGTCGCGGTGACGTGGTGGAATGTTCTCGCCATGGCGTGTCTGGCGGCCTCGCTGCACTACGCCTGGGCCGACGCGCGCAGCCGAACCCCTCGGCCCGCCGGGCGGTTCGGGGTTGTGTGGGACAGCCGGCGGTGGCCGCGGATCTTGGCGTGCCTCGTCCTGCTGCTTGCGGCAAGCAACCTCGTGCCTTTCCATCTGGTGCGCGGACAGATCAATCTGTTGCTCATGGGAATGTGTTTGTTCGATGTGTCGCGCTCCGACGACACCCGGCTGGGGCGGTGGCTGCCGAAAGGCGCATTGGTGGGCGTCGCGGCAGCGGTCAAACTCACCCCGCTGCTGTTCCTCGTGCAGTTCCTCATCATCAGGCAGTGGCGGTTGGCCATCTGGACAGTGGTCGGAGCCGGTCTCGCCACCGCCGCCGGTTTCCTCGCCTTCCCGGCGATGTCATGGCGCTTTTTCACCGAGAAGATCTGGCATCTTTCCAGCAGCGTGGCCTACGACCCGAAGATGTTCGCGAGCTCGGGCAACGGCTCGATCCAAGGCGCGACAGCGTTCTTCGGCGGGCCGTCCTGGCTCGGAGCAGGTTTGGCGGCGGTTTTCTGCGTCTTCGGGCTCTGGTGCGCCAGAGCCGCGTTCCGCGGCCGGGGGCTGTTGGCGAGCACAGTGGCCGCCGGGCTCACCGCGACTTTGGTCACGCCGGTGAGCTGGATCCACCACGCGGTGTTCCTGTTCCCCGCTGTGGCGATCTTGCTCATGGACACGGGGCGCGTCGGGAGAAAGACCGCGATAGTGCTCGCGGCCGTCTTGTTCGTGCCGGGGCAAACCATCGCGGACCATTTGCTCGCGGCGCATCAGTGGTGGCTCTGGCCGTTGGCGTTGCCACTGCGGTTCGCACAAGCGGCCAGCGAGGTCTGCGCGCTCGTCCTCCTTGCCGCCCCGCCCGCAGTGGCAGGATGGACATGTGATGAGCCGCGCCGTGGAAGAGCCCCGGGCGCCGTTGTGGCGTGACGGCGCGTTGGTGCTCGCCGCATGCGCGTTGGGCGCGCTCGTCGGCGAACGCCTCACCTCCACGGTCAAACCGGTGGATTTCCAGGTGTACCGGATCGGAGCCCAAACCGCGTTGGCCGGTGGGGACGTGTACGCGCACTGGTTGCACGGGCTCGACATCGCCCCGACGGGGCTGCCGTTCACCTATCCGCCCTTCGCCGCGCTGTTCCTCTTGCCGACCACCTGGTTCCCGCCTGCCGTCGCGGCATTGCTCTGGAGCGTCCTGGCGATGGCCTGCCTCGCGGTTTCTTTGCATGTCGCACGGCCAGCCTGGGCGGATCTGCCCTCGCCCAAGCTGGCAGGTTTCAGCCGGTGGCCGCTCTGCCTCGCGGGGCTCCTGCTGGTCCTCTCGCTCAGCGACGTGGTCAACCAACATCTCGCCTACGGTCAGATCAACCTGTTGCTCATGGGAATGTGCCTTGTCGACGTGGCCCGCTCCGACGACACTCGGCTGGGGCGGTGGCTGCCGAAAGGGACGCTCATCGGCGTGGCAGTGGCGGTCAAACTGTTCCCGGTCTTTTTCGTGGCGCTCTTTCTGCTGTTGCGCCAGTTCCGGTTGGCGCTCTGGACGGTCGGAGGCGCGCTGGCGGCCACAGCGGCTGGTTTTCTGGCGTTCCCCGAGATGTCGACGCGGTTTTTCCGTACCACCTTCTGGGGGCTGTCCGACAGCGTCGCGTTCGCCCCGGAGATGTTCGCGAGCCCGGGCAACGCGTCCGTGCAAGGCGCTGTGGCGTTTTTCGGCGGTCCGCATTGGCTCGGCTCGGCGTGCGCCGCCGCGGTCGGCGCGGCCGGTCTTTGGCTCGCGCGCACGACGTATCGGACAACAGGGCTGTTGCATGCCGTTGTCTCGGCAGGAGTGACTGCCACAGTCATCACCCCGGCGAGCTGGATCCACCGCGCGGTGTTCTTCATCCCCGCTGTGCTCATCCTGTATTGGAACGGGAATCTCTCGCAGCGGCGCGTCGCGCTGGCGCTCGGGGCGGTGCTGTTCCTTTGGTGTCCTTCGCTCGCGAACATGCTCGCCGCGACCCATCAGCCCGTGCTCGCCCCCGCTGCGTTCGTGCTCCGCTTCGCCCAGCAGGCGGCGGAGTTCGTCGTCGTCGTGTTGCTTGCCCGTTTGCCGGGGATGGCAAGATGGACGGGTGAACAGTCCCAGCCAGACCCATCAGCCAGTCCGAGAGGTGACGGCGGCGGATGTGGACGCGGCCGCGGCGCGGTTGTCCGGTGTGGCGGACCGGACGCCGCTCCAGCGTGACCGGCGCCTGTCGGCGCAGTTCGGCGTCGAGCTGTATCTGAAGCGGGAAGACCTCCAGGTGGTCCGCTCGTACAAGCTCCGAGGCGCGTACAACCTCATGTCGCAGCTTTCTCACGAGGAGAAAGCGGCGGGCGTGGTGACGGCCAGCGCTGGGAACCACGCCCAGGGCGTGGCCTACGCCTGCCACGCGATGGGCGTGTTCGGCAGGATCTATGTGCCCAACACGACCCCTCGTCAGAAACGCGACCGCATCCGCGCGCACGGCGGCGACTTCATCGAGTTGATCTCCACGGGGGACAACTACGACGCGGCGGCGCACGCAGCGCACGCCGACGCGGACCAGACGGGCGCGACGCTCGTGCCCTCGTTCAACGACCCGCGCACAGCTGCCGGGCAGGGCACCATCGCCAAAGAGATCCTTGAGCAGCTCGCCGCGTGCGGCGCTGCGGCGTTCCCCGACGTCGTGGTCGTTCCGGTGGGCGGCGGCGGCTGCGTGGCAGGCATCGCCGCGTACCTCGCGGAGCGCTCTGCGCAGACCGCCGTCCTCGCCGTGGAACCGGCGGGCGCGGCCTGCCTCGCGGCGGCGCTCGTGGCCGGGGCCCCGGTGACTTTGCCGGCGATCGACCCGTTTGTGGACGGAGCGGCCGTGCGGCGCGTGGGCGACGTCGCCCACCGGGTGCTTTCGGCCCTGGGGGCCAAGACGAGGGCGGCGCCGAACACGCCGCTGCTCATGTCTGGCGCGGACAGCCAACGCGCAGAGCTCTCACCAGGGTCGATTGTGGTGACCCAGGTGGACGAGGGCGCGCTGTGCACGACCATTTTGGACCTGTACCAGAACGGCGGGATCATCGCCGAACCCGCCGGGGCGCTTGCGGTGGCCGCGCTCGACCAAGTGCGCCTGCCCGCAGGAGCGACCGTGGTGTCGTTGATCTCGGGCGGCAACAACGACGTCTCCCGCTACGGCGAGATCTTGGAGCGCTCGCTGGTGCACAAGGGCCTCAAGCATTACTTCCTCGTGGACTTCCCCCAGGAGCCTGGGGCGCTGCGCAGATTCTTGGAGCAGGTCCTCGGCGCCGAGGACGACATCACCGTGTTCGAGTACATCAAGCGGGACAACCGCGAGCTCGGCGCTGCCCTCGTGGGCATAGAACTCGGCCAAGCCGCGGACCTCGGCCCGCTCATGGAGCGAATGGACCGTTCGGGCCTGAGCTGCGAACGGTTGCTTCCGGGCACCGCCGCGTACCGCTACCTGACCTAACCGCTTCTGGCGCACGCCGCGCGACACGAAAGGACACCAGTGGGCAAGCAAGTGAAGGCGATCGGCGCATTGGCAGCAGGAGCTGTCGGCGGTTTCGTGAAACTCGGCTGGGAAACGGTGCTTCCCGCTCGCACGCCCGACCGGGTCTCGCCGCCGGTCGTGCTGCTCGACAAACTCGGACTGCCCGCTGACGGGTGGACGTACAGTTTCTCCGGGCACACGATGAACCTGGGGGGTTTCGCGGTGCATTTCGCGTTCTCGGTGGCCTTCGCGGCGCTGTACTTCAGCGTGGTCGAGCGATTCCCGGCGGCAGGGGTTTTCCGCGGCGCGGTTTTCGGCCTGCTCGTGTGGGTCGGCGCGCACTTGATCGCGATGCCGCTGCTCGGCTTGACCCCGCCCGCCGCCGCGCTGCCCTTGGACGAGAATGTGTCTGAGGCATTGGGGCATGTCGTGTGGCTGTGGGTGATCGACGCTTTCCGGCCGGGCCGGGCCGCGCGGCGATCCCCGGCGTGACGGCGCCGCGGAAGCCTCACGAGCGCCGTGGCGGTTAGCGCAGCACCGTTGCCAAGATGCCGGTCACATAGCCGAGCCTGGCGACTTCGGCGGGGCGGAATCCCGGCCCGCCCGGTCGGCCGAGGATAATGACGAGGTCTTTTTCCCCGAGCGGCGCGGCGGCCAGCGCAGTGTCCAGGTCTCGCCAGACCTGCGGGACCCAATCGGCTTCCCCGTCCAGCGCCCGCGCTCCTTCAAGCCCCAACACGGGGATCTGGTAGCCCCCCGGTTCGGGGGCTCCGGAACTCGAATTGATCGGCTCCAGGCCGTTTGCGCCGCTCACCGCGATCACACACCACCCGGCGTGCAGCACCCGGGGCGCTTCGTCCGCCAGGATTTGCAGCCGGTTCTCCTGCGAGGTGGCGACCTGGTCGATCAACGTGAGCTCGCGATGGGTGTCGAGCAACCCGGTGTAGGGGCGGATCGCGTCGACCCGGACGCCGCGAATCTGCTCGGCGGCGGTGATGAGGGAATCGGGCAGACGGTCGGTCGGAAGGTCGACCACGATGTCGTCGACGGCATAGCCAGTGCCGCGCTCCACGACTTCCAGTGACACGATGTCGGCTCCGACAGTGCCAAGCGCCACAGCGAGCGCCCCGAGACTGCCTGGGCGGTCTTCGAGTTCGACCCGGATCAGGTAGTACACCTAGCAAGGCTACCTCGTCATCATCGCCGCGCCCAACTCTCGCCGTGGGCGAGGAGAGCCCGAGCTTGCCGTTCTCGGCGTGTGGGAGAATGCTCCGCATGACCCAAGCACCGAAGATAACGAGGGAACAGGTGGCCCATCTGGCCTCGTTGGCGCGGATCGAGCTCGACGAAGCCGAGCTCGGCGCTTTCGCCAGCCAGCTCGACGACATCCTCCAAACGGTGAAAGCGGTCGATGATTTGGCGGATTCGGCTCAGGCCGAGCAGGGGGGCGAGCACAAGGAATGGCAAGAGCCTTGGCTCTTCGGCGCGGTCAACGTGGTGCGGGCCGACGAGCCGCTGCCGTCGCTGTCCGCCGCCGACGCGCTCGCCGCCGCTCCGGCCGCCCGAGACGACAAGTTCGTCGTGCCGCGCATCCTGGGGGAGGAGCTGTGAGCGCAAACACCCAGGAGATCACCACCAGCTCAGCGGCCCACCTCGCCGAACTGATCCGTTCCAAAGAGCTTTCTTCGGTCGAAGTGGTGCAGGCCCATCTCGGGCGAATCGGCGAAGTGGACGAGCGGCTGCACGCCTTTCTGCATGTCGCAGGCGATGAGGCGCTGGCGACGGCCCGCTCGGTGGACGAGTCCCTCGCTCGGGGCGAGGCCCCGGCCTCTCCGCTCGCGGGGGTGCCGGTCGCGCTCAAGGACATCTTCACGACCAAGGGCATGCCGACGACGGCGGGCTCGAAAATCCTGGACGGATGGCGTTCGCCGTACGACGCGACGGTGACGGAGAAGCTGCGCCGCGCGGGCTTGCCGATCCTCGGCAAGACGAACACCGACGAGTTCGCCATGGGCTCCTCGACGGAGAACTCCGCGTATGGCCCGACCCGCAACCCGTGGGACCTCGCCCGCACGCCGGGCGGCTCCGGCGGCGGCAACTCCGCCGCGCTCGCCGCGTTCGAGGCTCCGCTCGCCGTGGGCACCGACACCGGCGGCTCGATTCGCCAGCCCGCGGCGCTCACCGGCACCGTCGGCGTGAAACCCACGTACGGGACGGTCTCCCGGTACGGCATGATCGCGTGCGCGTCCTCGCTCGACCAGGGCGGCCCAGGCGCGCGGACAGTGTTGGACGCGGCGCTTTTGCACGAGGTCATCGCGGGCCACGACCCGAAGGACGGCACCTCCACGAAACGTGCGGTGCCTTCGGTCGTCGAAGCCGCGAAAGCCGGGGCGGCGGGAGATCTGAAGGGCCTGAAGGTCGGTGTGGTCAAAGAGCTCCACGGCTACGGCTACCAGCCGGGGGCCTACGCGGCGTTCGAGGCGGCTGTTCGGCAGGTGCAGGCGCTCGGAGCGGAGGCGGTCGAGGTCTCCTGCCCGCACTTCCCGTTCGCGATGCCCGCCTACTACCTCATCCTGCCGTCGGAGGTCTCCTCGAACCTCGCCCGGTTCGACGGCGTCCGCTACGGCGCCCGCGTTGGCGACGACGGGCGGGCCGATGTGGCGAGTGTGATGACGGCGAGCCGTTCCTCAGGCTTCGGGCCGGAGGTCAAACGCCGGGTCATCATCGGCACGTACGCCCTTTCCGCCGGTTACTACGACGCTTTTTACGGGCAGGCCCAGAAAGTGCGGGCCTTGGTCGCCCAAGATTTCGACCGGGCTTACGAGCGGGTCGACGTGATCCTCGCGCCGACGACCCCGACCACGGCGTTCCCGCTCGGGGAGCGGGTGGACGACCCGGTGGCGATGTACCGGTTCGACCTGTGCACCATTCCGACGAACCTCGCCGGGCACCCTGGCATGTCCGTTCCGGCGGGGTTCTCCGCCGACGACGGACTGCCGGTGGGCCTGCAAATCCTCGCCCCGGCGCTCGCGGACGACCGGCTTTACCGGGTTGGGGCCGCCTACGAGGCCGCCAGGGGTCCGCTGCCGCACGCTTCGCTCTGATGGGTACATTCGTGGTATGCGTATTGGGACGATAGTCAACTATGCCGGTGGGTTTGTCGAGGTCGCGGATGAGATCGCGGAATTGGAGAAGGTCGGTCTCGACATCGTCTTCGTCCCAGAGGCCTACTCGTTCGACGCCGCCAGCCAACTGGGCTACTTGGCGGCCAAGACGTCCACCGTCACGCTCGCCTCGGGGGTTTTTCAGCTCTACACCCGGACCCCGACGCTCATCGCTATGACCGCGGCTGGGCTGGACTACGTGTCGGGCGGGCGTTTCGTCCTTGGCCTCGGAGCCTCCGGGCCGCAGGTCATCGAAGGCTTCCATGGTGTGAAGTACGACGCGCCCCTCGGCCGCACCCGCGAGACCGTCGAGATCTGCCGGAAGGTCTGGAAGCGTGAGCGCCTCGAATACGAGGGCAAACACTTCACGGTGCCGTTGCCGCCGGAAAAAGGCACAGGTCTCGGCAAGGCCTTGAAGCTCATCAACCACCCTGTCCGCGACCGGATCCCCGTGGTGATCGCCGCCCTCGGCGCGAAGAATGTGGCCCTGACCGCGGAGATCGCCGAAGGCTGGCAGCCCATCTTCTTCATGCCGGAGAAAGCGGGCGACGTGTGGGGGGCGGCGCTCGCCGAGGGCAAGGCAAAACGCGCCCCGGAGCTGGGGGAGCTCGACGTGTTCGCGGGCCCTGCCCTCGCCATCGGCGAGAATGTGGAGCATTTGTTCGCGTTCGTCAAACCCATGCTCGCCCTGTACATCGGCGGCATGGGCGCCAAGGGCAAGAACTTCTACCACGGCTTGGCGACCACATACGGCTTTGGCAAGCAGGCCGACGCCATTCAAGACCTGTACCTCGCGGGGAAAAAACAAGAGGCGGTCGAAGCCGTGCCCGACGAGCTGGTGCGGAGCATCTCGCTCATCGGCCCGAAGAGTTTCGTCGCCGAACGCGTCGCGGCGTTCAAAGAAGCCGGAGTGACCACGCTCAATGTGAACCCCTTGGCGGAGAACACGGCGGGGCGGGTCCAGCAGGTCGAGACTTTGGCCGGACTCCTCTGACTCAGCGCGCTTGCCGGCCACGGTATCCTGGCCTGTGTGAAACGGATCGGCGTTTTGACTGGCGGCGGAGACTGCCCGGGCTTGAATGCGGTTATCCGCGCTGTGGTGCGCACTTCTGTCGGCCGCTACCGCAGCACCGTCGTCGGTTTCCGCGACGGATGGCGGGGCCTTTTGGAGGACCGGCGCACCAAGCTCGACGACCTCGACAAAATTGACCGGATTTTGACGCGCGGCGGCACCATCCTCGGCACCGCGCGGGTGAACCCGGACAAGTTGCGCGCGGGTCTGGACCGGATCAAGCAGACCCTCGACGACAACGGGGTCGACGTGCTCATCCCCATCGGCGGCGAGGGCACGTTGACGGCGGCGAGCTGGTTGTCGGAATCCGGCGTCCCCGTGGTCGGCGTGCCGAAGACCATTGACAACGACATCGACTGCACGGATGTCACGTTCGGCTTCGACACCGCGTTGGCCATTGCGACAGATGCGATCGACCGGCTGCACACCACTGCCGAGTCCCATCAGCGGGTGATGCTCGTGGAGGTCATGGGCCGCCACGCGGGGTGGATCGCGCTGCACGCCGGACTGGCCTCGGGCGCGCATCTCACCCTCATCCCCGAGGTGCCGTTCGACGTGGACGAGGTCTGCGCCATGATTAAGAAGCGTTTCCAGCGCGGCGACGCGCATTTCATCGTGGTGGTGGCGGAAGGAGCCGCTCCGGACCCTCGGTCGATGACGCTGGCCGAGGGCGGCGTCGACGAGTTCGGGCACAAGATTTTCACCGGTGTGTCGCAGCAGCTCGGCCGGGAGATCGAGAAACGGATCGGCAAAGAGGTTCGCGTGACTGTTCTCGGGCATGTGCAGCGCGGTGGAACGCCGACGCCGTTCGACCGGGTGCTCGCGACTCGGTACGGCGTGCACGCCGCCGAAGCGGCGCACAATGGCGGCGAAGGCAACATGGTGGCTCTGCACGGCACGAAGATCGAGCTGGTCCCGTTGTCCGAGGCCACCAAACAGCTCAAACGGGTTCCGTCGGAGCGTTACGAAGAAGCCAGGGCTTTCTTCGGCTAGCGTGTCGCAGCTGCGGAGTGAACCGGCGTGTCCGGGGTCAGCCCAGCCAGTCCAGCACTGCCGCGGCCGTCCAAGACTGTTGCATGCTGCCGAGCGCCTCGCCCGTGTGCGGCTCGTAGTATTCGGCGAATTTCCCGTCGGCCACCAGGCGCAGTGCCTCGTCTTTGAGCTGCGCCGCGCGTTCGGGCCAGCCCCTGCGCGCGAAGGCGAACGAGAAAATCCAGGTGATGACCGGCCACACCGGTCCTCGCCAGTACTCCTTGGGCCGGTACTGCTTCGACACTGGCGAGGTGGACGGCGGCAGAGCGTAGAGCAGGTCAGGATGTCCGCACCAACGTGAGCCTTCGAAAAGCCGGGCGAGGGCCATCTCCCTTGGCCGGTCCAAACCGCCGCAGATCAGCGGCGCGAACATGGCCAAGGTGTCGGTGGGAATCCGTTGCCCCGCGATGAGGTCGAAGTCGCTGGCCGCGCCGGAGCGGTGGTGCGCCGTGGAGGCCACTCCGGAGCGGAACAGCTCCGCCCACGCGCGCAGCTCCCGCACGTCCGCGTGGGGTTTGGCGTGGTCCTCGCCGATATACGCCAGCATCTCGCAGGCCATGGCGAAAATCGCGGAGAAAAACACGTCTTGCACCTGGAAGCCCATGACGGCGGGCAGCTTCTCGTCGTCGTAGCCGACCGACTTCATCTGCTCGACCAGCCACAGGTATCGGTCGTATTCGGCGTTCGTCGGACGCTGGCCGGGGTCGCCGACCACGGAAATGTCCTCGCGCACATATCCGGGCATCCGGCCGGGCACGACGTTCTCGTAGGCCGCGTCCCAGCGCGGGGAGTTGTCCATGCCCGATTCCCAGCCGTGGTAGAGCGTGATGAGGCCGTGTTGCCCTTGGTCCCTGGCGGTGGCGAGCCATCGGTGCCAGCGCATGAGGTCCGGCCAGCGGCGGTTGAGGAATTCCTCAGCGACGCCGCGCACCGTCTTGCCCCTTCGGCGGGAGTGGTCGAGGATGCGCTGGACGGCGATGACGTGCACCGGGGGCTGGGTGATCCCGGAGGTCTCTGGTTTTTTCGGGGCCGAGGCCGCCAGCCTCGCGGTCTCCCAGCGCTCGGGGCCGGGGAAGTAGCCGGTGGCTGCTGGGGCGAAAACGATATGCGGGATCATCCCTGTGGACCATTGCGCCGAGAGGAGTGTGTCCAGCTCCCGCACGGCGCGCTCGACGCTGAGCGAGGCGAGTCCCGCCGCCACGATCGCGGCGTCCCAGCTCCACATGTGCGGGTAGAGCTTGGGCGCGGCCGTGGTCATGGCGCCGAGGTCGTTCCCTTTGAGCAAGTACGCGGCTCGTGCGGCGAGCTGGGTCGGGGAGAAGCCGCGGCGGATCACCTGACCATTGTGCGGGAAACTCGTGTGTTCGGCATGGTTTGCGGAGGCTAGACTGTCCCGATGACCACTGCTGCCGCTGATGTGTTGGACTATGACGAGGTCTTGGAGCGTTTCGACCCGGTGTTGGGCTTGGAAGTCCATGTGGAGCTCAACACCGCCACGAAGATGTTCTGCGGTTGCCGGGTGGTTTTCGGGGCGCCGCCGAACACCCAGGTCTGTCCGACGTGCCTCGGATTGCCGGGCGCGTTGCCCTCGCTCAACGAGAAGGCGCTCGAGTCGGCGGTGCGCATCGGGCTCGCCCTGGGTTGCGCGATCCGCCCTTGGGGGCGTTTCGCCCGGAAGAACTACTTCTACCCGGACATGCCGAAGAACTACCAGATCTCCCAGTACGACGAGCCGATCGCCGAGAACGGCGCGCTTGAGGTGACCTTGGAGGACGGGACTGCGGTCACCGTCGAGATCGAACGCGCGCATATGGAGGAGGACACCGGCAAGCTCACGCACATCGGCAGCTCGGACGGCCGCATTGGCGGGGCGGACCAGTCGCTCGTGGACTTCAACCGGGCGGGCACTCCGTTGATCGAGATCGTCACCAAGCCCATTGTCGGCACGGGCGCCCGTGCCCCGGAAGTCGCGAGGGCCTACGTCACGGCGTTGCGGGAGCTGCTCGGCGCGCTCGGGGTCTCGGATGTGCGCATGGAGCAAGGATCGTTGCGTTGCGACGCGAACGTCTCGCTCATGGCCAAGGGCGCGCAAGAGTTCGGGACGCGCACCGAGACGAAGAACGTGAACTCCTTGCGCAGCGTGGAGACCGCTGTTCGCCACGAGATGCGCAGGCAAGCGGCAGTGCTCGTCAACGGCGGCGAGATTTTGCAGGAGACCAGGCACTACCAGGACGACGGGACGACCAAGCCGGGACGGATCAAAGAGACCGCCGCGGATTACCGCTATTTCCCCGAGCCTGATCTTGTGCCGGTGGCCCCGGACCCGGCTTGGGTGCAGAGTTTGCGCGCGACCCTGCCGGAGCCTCCTGCGCGGCGCCGGGCGCGGTTGCAGGCCGAATGGGGCTTCAGCGACGAGGTGATGCGGGATGTGGTGAACGCGGGCGCTGTGGAGCTCATCATCGAAAGCGTCGAGGCGGGCGCGGGTGCGGACGCGGCGCGGGGAGTGTGGCTCTCCCAGCTCTCCCGTGTCGCGAACGAGCGAGGGGTGGCGCTCGCCGACCTGCCGATCACCCCGGCCCAGGTGGCGAAGACGCTCGCGCTTGTCGCCTCTGGAGAGCTCACCAGCAAAATGGCGGCGCAAGTGATCGACGGGGTGCTCGCAGGGGAGGGCGAGCCCGATGCGGTCGTCGCGCAGCGGGGTTTGAAGGTCGTGCGCGACGACGGCGCGCTCCAGGCCGCCGTTGACGCGGCGCTCGCGCAGTTCCCGTCCGAGGCCGACGCGATCCGTGAAGGCAGGCAGCAGGCGATCGGCCCGGTCATGGGCGCGGTGATGAAGGCGATGAAAGGACAGGCGGACGGCAAAGCTGTTCGCGCCTTGATCCTGAAGTCCTGCGGGCAGGGGTAGATCCGGAGCCGGCCGATCCCGTGTGAGCCTTCTCGCGTAAGCCGTGAGTGTGTCGTATAGCAGTGTTATTTACACACTCTGTGCTTTCGAGCGCCCCTTGGAAAGGCTGGCGGCTGCGGACGAGGCGGCATTGGTCGAGTTCGGCGCGACGGGCATCGCGTTTGTCGAGCGCAGCGGATTGCGGGTCCTCATCGCGCAACGCGGCAAAGCGCGCTGCTGGATGCCGTACGAGGGGAATGAGAACCACATCGGCGCCATGTACGCGGGGGCGTTGGTCACGTTGGCCGAGCTTCCCGGCGGTCTACTGTATTTGACCTCGTTCGACACGCGCAGTTCTTCCCCATCGTCAAAGAGATGAACATTCAGTTCCACAAGCCCGTCACAAGCGACGTCACCGTGGAGATCTGCCTCGCAGAGGAGGCCATCGCCGCGATCCAAGAGGAGGCGCAGGCGAAGGGCAAGGCCGATTTCGTCCTCGAAGGGGAGCTGAAGACGCAGGACGGCGTCCTGGCCGCGACCAGCCGGGGGATGTACCAGCTTCGCGCCATCGGCGAGAAGCGGTCAGTCGTCTTTCGGTTTCGGCGGTTCGCCGAAACCGGGGACGTTGCCGCCGCCGCCTCCGCCGCCGGCGCTGCAGACCACACGGTCATCGACGTTCTCGTTCGGCTTGCCGCCGGGGGAGCGATTGACTGTGCCGAAGCACAGCATGCCCGAGGCGGAGGCCGCGACGTCGCCGAGCGCGCCGTACTTGCCGTCCACTGCCACCACGGGCGGGGCAGGCAGGCCGCTGGCTCCGGTCGGCATCGTGAGTGTGAGGAGTTTGTCGCGCACCGCCACGAAGGCGACCATTTTTTTCACAGCGCACCCGGACACCCCCGGCCGGTCCGGCCAGCTCCACACCAGCTGCGGCGATTTCGTCCCTTTCGGAATGCGCAGCAGCTCGTCTTTCACGGGGCTGCGATTCGTGTACCACAGCGTGGAGTCGGGGTCGTCGATATCAAAGCAGAGCGCCCCGCCTGAGCCGAGGCCGCTCGTGATGATTTCCGGTTCGGCGTGCGCGCCGCCCTCCAGCTGGTTCGGTTCGATTCGCAAGATTTTCCCCGCGAGGGAGTTCGGGTCCGCCGCCGCGGCTTCGTCGCCAGCGCTGCTGGTGAGCACGTACAGCGCGCCGCCAGGTCCAAACTGGATCGACCCGTAGTTGCCGTCGGCGGTGTGCGGAATGCCGACCAGGACGTCGCTCGCGCCGCCCTCTTTTGTCAATCGGACCACGCGGTTGTCGCTCGGCGTCGAGATATAGGCGAAGATGGCGCCGTCAGTGCCGAACTGGGGCGAAAGGGCGATGTCCATGAGCCCCCCGTCGCCTGCCGCGTTCACATCCACATGCGTGACCAGCGCGGGCTTCTGGCTCGGCCCGCGTTTTGCGAGCAGAATGTTCCCCGTGCCGCGCTCGGCGACCAACGCTGCCTGGGCTCCGGGAATCGGGGCTATACCGCCGGTGATATTGATGCAGGTGGCGATGACAGCGGGATCCAGATCCTCGCACGGCCCCGGTTTGCGGTCGTCCGGTCCCTGCTGCTCCTGCGGCGGGGAGGGCTGTTGTTGTTCAGGCGGCGGCTTTTTCCCGCCGCTGAGCGCGCCTTGGAAGGCGTCTTGGAACGGCGAGTTGTTGAGGTGCTCGAAGTCGGCGCAACCTGCGACGAGGGGGAGGGCGCAAGCGAGTGCGGCCGAAGCCGCGAAGGCGCGGAATTTCATCGTGCGGGCACTCTCCGCACTGCGCCTTGGTCCGCGGACGTCGCCATGGCGGCGTACGCCCGCAGTGCCGCCGTCACCGTCCGCTGGCGCGCCAGGGGGGTCCACGGGCGCTCGGAGGCCTCCATCTTTGCGCGGCGCTCGGCGAGGACGTCGTCGTGGACGAGCAGTTCAAGGGCTCGGGTGGCGACGTCGATGCGGATCTGGTCGCCGTTCTCGACCAGGCCGATCACGCCCCCGGAGGCCGCCTCGGGGGACACATGGCCGATCGACAGGCCCGACGTGCCGCCGGAGAAGCGTCCGTCGGTGATGAGCGCGCAGACCTTCCCAAGGCCCATGCCTTTCAAGAACGACGTGGGGTGCAGCATCTCTTGCATGCCCGGCCCACCGGCGGGGCCCTCGTAGCGAACGACCACGATATCGCCGGGTTTGATCTTTTTGCCGAGAATGGCCGAGACGGCCTCCTCTTGGGATTCGACCACCACGGCAGGGCCTTGGAAGGAGAACAGGTCTTGGTCGATGCCCGCTGTTTTGAGGATCGCGCCGTCGGGAGCGAGGTTCCCGCGCAGCACTACGAGCCCGCCCTCTTTGGTGTAGGCGTGCTCCACGTCGCGGATGCATCCGCCTGCCGCGTCCAGGTCCAGGCTCGACCAGCGGTTCTTGGTGGAAAAAGGCTCGGTGGTCCGCACGCCGCCGGGTGCGGCGTGGAAAAGTTCGACGGCTTCGTCCGAGGCCTTGCCGGAACGGACGTCCCAGGTGTCGAGCCATTCGTCCATTGTGCGCGAGTGGACGGTGTGCACGTCCTCGTGCAGCAGGCCCGCGCGGCGCAGCTCGCCGAGGATCGCGGGGATGCCGCCCGCGCGATGCACGTCCTCCATGTGGTAGTCGGAGTTCGGGGCGACCTTGGAAAGGCAGGGCACTCGGCGGCTGACCGCGTCGATGTCGGCGAGGGCGAAGGGCACCTCGCCCTCGTTCGCGGCGGCGAGGATGTGCAGCACGGTGTTCGTCGAGCCGCCCATCGCCACATCGAGCGCCATGGCGTTCGCGAAAGCCTTCGGGGTGGCGATGTTGCGGGGCAGCACCGAGTCGTCGTCCTCGTGGTACCAGCGCTTGGCGGCCTCGACGACTGTGAAGCCCGCCCGCTCGAAAAGCGCGCGCCGGGCGGCGTGGGTGGCGAGGGTGGAACCGTTGCCGGGCAAGGAAAGGCCCAATGCCTCGGTGAGGCAGTTCATCGAGTTCGCGGTGAACATGCCCGAGCAGGAGCCGCAGGTGGGGCACGCGCTGCGCTCGATCTCGTCGAGGCTGTCGTCGGTGACGGCCTCGTTCGCGCTCGCCGAGATAGCGGTGATGAGGTCTGTGGGAGCATGGGCCACGCCGTCGGCGATCACCGCTTTCCCGGCCTCCATGGGGCCTCCGGAGACGAAGACGGCGGGGATGTTCAGGCGCATTGCCGCGTTGAGCATCCCAGGGGTGATTTTGTCGCAGTTCGAAATGCAGACCAGGGCGTCGGCGGTGTGCGCGTTCACCATGTACTCGACCGAGTCGGAGATGAGTTCGCGGCTGGGCAGGGAGTACAGCATGCCGCCGTGGCCCATGGCGATGCCGTCGTCCACGGCGATGGTGTGGAACTCTCGCGCGACGCCGCCCGCCGCGCGGACGGCGTCGGCCACGATCTCTCCGACGTTTTTCAGATGGACGTGCCCCGGAACGAACTGGGTGTAGGAATTGGCGATGGCGACGATGGGCTTGCCGAAATCGGAGTCGGTGAGACCAGTGGCGCGCCAGAGCGAACGCGCACCGGCCGCTGCTCGGCCGATGGTGGTGGTTCTGGATCGAAGTGGCGGCATCCGCTTAGTTTACCTGTCGTGGGGCCCTCTCGAGGAATGCGGCAGAAACCGTGCTCGGGCTGTGCGCGCCGAGCGGGCGCGGCCCGAAGCGAGCAGACCGCGGCCCGACACGGCGGACGGCTCCCGGCGCAGTGTCGGGCATTGCTCCCCGCGCTGGCTATAACGGGGTCCTGTGTTGTAGCTCTCTGTGTGAGGTTTAGATTGTCTGGTGGCCCGCATGCGGGCCACCAGAGAATCGTTCCAAGCCCAAAAAGCTTGTCGGATCGAGCCGCAAAGGACAGCAGAGATATGACCGAACCCCAGAACGCTCCCGCGCAGCCTGCCGCGCCGAGCTCTTACCCCGCGTACGATCCCGCCGCGGACGACAAGCTCTTGTACAGCATCGCCGCCGCGGCCGTCGCGCTTCCCTTGGTCGCCCTCGCTTTCCTGGTGTTCGCCTCCCGGGGCTCCAAGGCCCCGTTCCGTTTCGGCGCGAAGGGCATTCTCGACAAGGCCGAGTTCAACGACTACCTCAAAACCGGATCCTTCCGCGCCAATGCGACGGTGAAGTTCAAACACCCGGTCGAGAAGATCTGGCAGGTGCTCACCGGCGAGCACGCGTTCAGCTGGCTCCCCGGCGTCAAGGGCGTGCATTACGTCGGCACACCGGGCGAGGGCGCGGTCCGTTACCTCAAAACTCTCCCTCTCGCGCTGGGCGAGCAGGTCGTCGAGTACGAAGAGGGTAAGGTCTTCGGCTACACAGGGACCGGCGCGTCGCTGCCTGTGCTCAAGCACCTGGCTTCTCAATACAACTTCGAGCCGACCAAGCGGGGCGGCACCAAAGTCACCTGGAAGCTGGCGGCGACTCCGAAGGTCGTCGGCTTCCTGCCGCTGTGGCTGGCCGGGCCGCTCGCCAAACCGGCCCTGAAGGTCGCGTTGCGGCTGGCCAACAGCACGATCTTCCCGGCGGACAAGAAGTAAGCGCGCGTTCCCCAGGCAGGGGTCCGTTTGTGACATGTTTTGCGATTGTCCTTGCTTCCAGCGAGGACAGGCTTTACCGTGAGATGGCGCACATCGCGCAGAGAGATCAAGAGGTTCCGCGCCGCTGCTGGCGGCGTGGGCGAAGGAGGTAACAAGGTGGCGTTATACCGCAGCGTGGTGGTGGGCACCGACGGCTCTGAATCGTCGTTCCGTGCAGTGGAACGCGCTGCAGAGGTCTCTGGCGCGGCGGGGGCGACCTTGTACATCGCGACGGCGTATCAGCAGGGCGCCGCTGCTGGCGGCGCTGCGGCGGACGCGCTCAAGGGCGAAGCTTTCCAGATCACCGGCAGCACGCCCGCGTACGAGATCCTGCGGGCCGCGACTGACCGCGCGAAAAAAGCGGGGGCGCAGAATATCGAACAGCGCGCCATTGAGGGAAAGAACCCGGTGGACGCCTTGATCGACCTCGTCATCGGCGTGAAAGCAGACCTCCTCGTGGTCGGCAACCGGGGGCTCTCGTCCATCACGGGACGCCTCTTGGGCTCCGTGCCTTCCGATGTCGCCCGCAGGGCCGACATCGATGTGCTCATCGTCCACACCGTCTAGACCGTGTAACGCCCTGGACCGTGCCGGCAGACGCACACGTTTTCCTCGCGCTTCGCCGTCCGCCCGCGCGGCTTCTCGCCGCCTCGCTCAGCCCGCGAGAGCGGGGCGCTGGGCGAGGGAGGCGAGCGTCTTCGGGAGTGCTTTGCTGTGCACCACCACCAGTCGTTGCGTCGCGCGGGTGAGCGCCACATAGAGGTCGTTGTGGCCGCGAGGGGATTCCGCGACCAGGTCCGCGGGCTCGATCAGGACGACATTGTCGAACTCCAACCCCTTGACTTCGTGGACGGTGTGCACACGCACCGACTCGGAAACGAGATGCCGGAGCGAGGAAGCCTCGTCCGACGGCGCGAGGATAGCGGTCAACCCGGTGAATTCACCACCTCCAGTCAAGTCTGCGACGGTCGCCGCGATCTTGTCGGCTGTCACAGACACCGCGAATGGGACGTGCCCGGAGGCGCGGATCGACCGCGGTGGCGTCTGCTCTGGGTTGATCTCGCGCAGCACGTCCGCGGCCAGACCCATGATCTCGCTCGGGGTCCGGTAGTTCACAGTGAGCTCGGCGAGCCGCCACCTGTTCGCCACATACGGCGAGAGGACGTCCGCCCACGAAGAAGCCCCAGCGGGGTCGCCCGTCTGCGCGACGTCGCCGACCAGAGTCATCCAGCGGTTCGGGGAACGGCGGAAAACCATGCGCCAATCCATGGGCGAAAGCTCTTGGGCCTCATCAACGATGACGTGGCCGAACGCCCATGTCCGATCCGCCTCCGCCCGTTCCGCCGCGCTCGCCAGCGAGGTGTGCGAGTGCCGATCCGCCAAGGCTTCTGCGTCGAGGAGGTCGTGCGCCATCAGCACCTCCGAGTCGAAACCGTCTTCAGGGTCCTCGTTGCCCGAATCCCGGACCAAGTCGAGCGCGGCTTGCGCCTCGGCGATGGCCTTAGCCCGTTTGATTCTCGCCTCTTCCGCCGCGGACTCGTCGTCGGTGCCGATGAGCTCGGCCAACTCGTCCAAAAGCGGCGCGTCGGCGGGAGAGAACCCCGCCCCCGAGGGCCGGGCCAGCGCGGCTTGCTCCGCTGGCGCCAGCCCGCTCAGTCTCTCCGGCTGCGCGTACAGCTCGCGCAGCACGTTGTGCGGGTCGAGCTCCGGCCAGAATTCGCCGAGCGCTTCGAACACGTCGGGGTCCGAACGCAGCTCGTCTCGGATGTCCTGGTAGCTGTCCAGGTCATTCGATCCTTCCTGCTCGGTCTCGCGCCACAGCCGGTCGGCCAACGCGTCGATGGCGGCGCGCAGGAACACCTGCCGGGCCGGGTTGTGCGGCCGCCGCGAGTTGCGCGCCCGGCCCTGGGCCTTGGACACCAGATCGCGGTCCACGATCAGCTCGTGGCGCCCGAACGGGATCCGGATCCGGTTTTTGGGAAGGCGCTGATAGTCCCGCACGGCGGCTTTGAGCACATCCACCATGCCGAGCGAGCCTTTCACCGCGCGCGCTTGGAGCGAATCCTCTTCAGTCGGCTGCAATCCCGGGAAGAGCGTTCCGACCGTGGCGAGCAGAACGCCGGTCTCGCCGAGCGAGGGGAGGACCTGGCCGATGTAGTCGAGGAAGGTGTCGTTCGGGCCGATGATGAGCACGCCGCTGCGCGCGAGCTTGGTCCGGTGCGTGTACAGGAGGTACGCGGCGCGGTGCAGTGCGACGGCAGTTTTCCCGGTCCCAGGGCCGCCTTGCACCACGATCACGCCCCGGTGCTCGTTGCGGATGATGAGGTCCTGCTCGCGCTGAATAGTGTCGACGATGTCGCCCATCTGCCCGGTCCTCGCGGCGCCGAGGGCCGCGACGAGCGCCGCCTCGTTGACCACCCCGCCGCTCTGCTCTGCGCCCACTGCTTCGGACACATCCAGCGTCTCGTCATTGACCGTGAGCACCTTGCGGTTGCGGGTGCGGATGTGGCGTCTGCGCACCACGTCTTCCGGGGCCGCGGGCGTCGCGAGGTAGAACGGGCGGGAAAGGGGCGCGCGCCAGTCCAAGAGCAGGATCTCGTCGCTGTCGTCCTCGAACATGCCGAGCCTGCCGATGTACCGGCGCTCGCCGTCGGCCATATCGAGTCGGCCGAAGCAGAGATTGTGCTCCGCCGCGTGGTATTTGGCCAGGTCTTCGCTGTACAACTGGACATAGGACTCGCGTTCGGAGCGTTCCTGGTCGTCGCCGTCGCCCGCGAGGAGCGCTTCGCGCAGGCGACGTTCGGCTGTCGCTTTCAGCAGGTCCAACCGGGTGTAGAGCACGTCGAGGCGGTCTTGGTCCTCGCAACACTGCTGCTCGTCCGACACGTCCAGGTCCTCCTCATGAGTGTGTCTGCCGACGGCGCAGCCTGCCGAGCATGTGCAGGTGTGCGCACAAGCTGTCGATTCTACTCGGCCCTTGCTGCCTTTTGGGGCAGAGTGCGGATTCCCGTGTCGCGTCGCGGTTGTGCGACGGACAGGGGCGGGGAGCGCCGCGCAGGGCAACGGGCAGGTTCTCGTCCGCTGTTTTGTCGCCCCTCGTCGTTAGTGTGGAAGCATGACGCAACCCCGTTACACCCCACTCCCCGGCAGTGAGCGCGAGGCTCCTCTTCTCGCCGCGCGCTCGAACGCAACTGCGGCGCGGGCTTCCCGAGCGCAAACCGCCAGCGCCACAGTGGTGCTCCGCAGACGTTCGGAGCTTCCCGAAGCCCTCGTGCTCGATCAGCAGTTCATCAGCTCCGATGAGCTCGCCGCGCGCTACGGGGCTGACCCGGTGGACATTGAGAAGGTCCGCTCGGTGTTGGAGCGTTTCAAGGTTTCTGTGGTCGAGGTCGACGCCGCGTCCCGGCGTGTCAAAGTCGAAGGGGCGGTCGCTGACATAGAACGCGCCTTCAACATCGCCTTGCACAGCGCTTCTGGGACAGACCCGCACAGCGGCCGAGGCTTCGAATACAGGTATCGGACTGGTGTTTTGTCGGTCCCGGCGGAGCTCGGCGGCATCGTCACCGCGGTATTGGGACTCGACAACCGCCGCCAGGCCGAGACCAGGCTGCGGGTTGTCCCCGCCGCCGCTCTCGGCAGTTCGTACACGCCGGTCCAGCTCGGCGAGATCTATAATTTCCCGCAAGACGCAACAGGGGCGGGGCAGCGTATCGCGATCATCGAGCTTGGCGGGGGATACACCCCGGCAGGCTTGCGGCGGTACTTCGCTTCGCTGGGGGTCGTCCCCCCGAAGGTCGCCGCCGTGTCGGTGGACGGCGCGCAAAACGCCCCAGGCCCCGACCCCGGCGCTGACGGCGAGGTGCAATTGGACGTCGAGGTCGCAGGAGCCTTGGCTCCCGGCGCGCACGTGCTCGTCTATTTCGCGCCCAACACAGACCAGGGGTTCCTCGACGCCGTCAGCCAAGCGGCGCACGCGACACCGCCGCCAACGGCGATCAGCATCAGTTGGGGCGCGAGCGAGGACTCCTGGACGGCTTCGGCGCGCGACGCGTTGAACCAGGCCTTGCGCGACGCCGCTGCCCTCGGCGTCACGGTGACCGCCGCGGCGGGGGATTCGGGAAGCTCTGACGGGGTTCCGGATAGGAGGGCCCATGTGGACTTCCCGGCTTCGAGCCCGTACGTCCTCGCCACCGGGGGCACCAGTCTGCGCGCCGATCCGGCAACCGGCGTCGTCCAGAGCGAAACAGTGTGGAACGACAGCCAGGGATCGACAGGAGGCGGGGTGAGCGACGTCTTTCCCCGGCCCGCATGGCAAGCGCATGTCGACGTTCCCCATGCCGGGCGAGGCGTCCCCGATGTGTCCGCCGTGGCCGATCCGGCGACCGGATACCAAGTCCTTGTGGACAACCAACCCGCTGTGATCGGCGGGACCAGCGCGGTCGCTCCGTTGTGGGCGGCGCTTGTGGCAAGACTCGCGGAAAGCCTCGGCCGCCCCCTCGGCCTGTTGCAGCCGCTGGTGTACCCGCGAACTCCAGGATCAACCGCGTACCCCGGATTCCGCGATATCACCATCGGGAACAACGGGGCCTACAAGGCCGGCAAAGGCTGGGACGCGGCCACAGGCCTCGGAGTCCCCGACGGCACAGAGCTTCTCGCGCACTTGCGAGGCCTCAACGGCTCCGAGTAACCCCTGATCCGAGACGAACACACGTCCTGGGGCCGCAGAAGTCCCAAGGGCTGGATGATCGCGATATTGGGAGTTTCTCCGCCCTCCAGGACGGCCCGCGCCGGGGGCTGGCGCCGACGAGTCGGGGGCTTCGGCGTTCCGTCCAAGAGCTGGCAACGCCTGTCTGTCCCACTGGGAGATCGCGGCGTGCGACCCGTTGGGCTGCCTCGGCGCCGGGTTGGCGCTCTAGCTTGCGCAGGGTGCCTGCGCAGTGCGTGCGACACTCGTCCGTGAACGAGGAAATGCGGTCTGCCCTCCGGTGTGTCTCAGCCGGAGTGGGAGCCCTTCCCGCGTTGTGCGGATGGTCCTCAAGTGGAATGCCTGCGCGGGGAACTCATGGCAGCGCGATTTTCCGCAGAACGGTCTCCATGGCTCGGACGAGCTGTTCGGCACGGGCTTTCGGGAAGGTGGACTCCGAATGCAAGAGCTGAATGTGCAGCTCGTCTAAGACGCTGTACACCCCGATGAGCGGTGGCATGGGGGCCGGTCGTTCTTCTTCGGGCGCCGCGGAGCGAAGCTGGTTGAGCGTGCTGAAGTCCGACTCTATGCCGCCGATGACTCCTTCGACCGTCAGCGAATCAGGAGTTCGAGGGATGACGAGCACGCCGACGTTGCTGATTCCCAGTGTGGGGGACGGATCTTTCAATCGCGCCCCCATGTCGTCCAAGTGCAGCACGTATTGCTGCACGACGCCGTCGGCGAGATCCTCTCGAAGTTGGTCTGTCACCGATTTTCCCAGTTCAAAGGGATCGTCCTCGGGGCGCGCGGCAACTCGCGCGTAGGAGAAGCCGAGCACATTTGTTCCAGCGTCGATCCCGACCGGCGGCTGGATTCTGGACCGGATATCGACCTGGGACGACAGGCCGAAGTCGATCGGTTTGTTCCCATGTCCTTCCATCAGCGTCCGGGCAGCGCTGATGGCTGCTCCGGCGACGACCCCGTGCATGCTGATTCCTCGGGCCTTTGCCGCGTCCAGCAAAGCTTTCGATGTCCTCTTGTCGAACCGCAGTGCCTGTTTCGACATCCTTGGCGAACTTTCCGAGGCCTTCTCGTCGGTGGCCAGGCTGACCACGCCGGCCAACTTCATGGCGCCAGGCTCCCTCCGTTTGACGATTCCGCGCTCGGCCAAAAGGGCTTCCGGAGCATCAGGGACAGGGCGCGCGCTCCCATCGCTCGCCGCGCCCGTGGTCACGAGATCGGTGTAGGTCGACAGCAGCTCCAGGAAGTAGGTGTAGCCGAGGCGGGCGTCGGCCATCGTGTGGCTCACGCTGAGAGAGACCCAATGCCGGTCTCCTTTTGAGACGAGTTCGAGCTCGACCAAGTGCTGCGTGTGGTCCATGATGTCGAATCGCTCGTCAAAGTCGCCTTCCCGCACCCGCACGACCGGTTCGGAAAACTCGTCGACGACCAGGGCCAAGCCCTGCTCGTGCGGCTCGACCCGCCCGTTCAGGGACGGATTTGCCCGCCGAAGCGCGACAAATGCTTCCCGCAACGCCGCCGTGTCGAGCGAGCCGCGCAACACGGCGGTGAACCGTAGCGTCATCGAGCCCAGGGCGAAAAAGGTTTCGAAAGGCGACAACACGCGCACCAGACGCAGCCCTGTCATCTTGTCGGGCATTGGCTTCTCCGTTCCTGTTGGGCTCGTTGTCAGGGGTGGCGCTCCTCCAACAAGGCGCATGTCAATACACATGACATGCGCCTTGTTGAAGACTTTACGGGACCCAGCCCCAAATTTCCATGGCGAGGGAGGTGGAACCCGTCACTTCTTCAGCGCGCGAAGGCTTGCGTGCCCGGGAGACTTCCTCGGTGCACGCGGCTCCGAGTCCGGGCGGCAGTCGAAAGGCGTTGGTGATGAGACGGCGGAACGCTTCTTCGGCGTGGGGCGCAGGGTCGCGCGAGGGCTCCCTTCAATATAGGACCCGGAGCTTGGCTTGCTTTTCCGGACGGGTTGGTGGTTGGGGCGTGCCGCGCTCGCTGCGGCGGCGGGCGGGGTCTGGTGCGCGGTGGGCGGCAGAGAGCCGAGGCCGGTGTGCTGTTTGACGGGGTCGCAGAAGGCTTCGGCCCGCTCAAAATGGCGCTGGCCAGCTTTGCTCGCCTGGTCCAGGTGTGCCGGTCGGGTAGTTCGTGTTCCATGGTGGGCCAGAACGATTCGACCGCGCGTCCGTCGCCCTGGGCGCGCTGATCGAAGCGAAGCGTCAACGAGTCCGGGCGCTTGGCCCGATTTTGGCCCCGCCCGAAGGCCGTCCTTCTGCCGAACATTGAGCTGTTCAGAAACGAGAACCAAGTCGAGCAACAAAAAGCCCCAGGTCAGAAATGCTTCTGACCTGGGGCGAACGCGTGCGCCAGCAGGGACTCGAACCCCGAACCCGCTGATTAAAGGGAACACATGTTTGGAGCGAATTCCATCGTTAGGTTTCTAACGCTTTTAGCAGGCAGGATAGGGTGCCGATCGCTTTTTCCGTGAGATGCTGAACGGTCGTCGTGAGGTCTTCGACTCTAGGTTTTCGATACGTAAACATGACTTGGGCCGGAGCGCTGCCGCGAGATCACGCCGGTGTGCCGGGAGGCCGGTCGCGGGCGCGCAGCCACGATGCTCGGAATTCTTCGGCGCTGACGCCGAGCGTCGTCGCGATGCGCGTGGCGATCTCCTCGGGAGGCTCTCGCATGCCGCGCTCGATGCGCCCGTAGGTGTACGCGGGATGTTGGTGTGCCTCGTGGCTTCCGTCTCGTTGAGGGCCGCTCGCTTTGGCTGTTTTAGCGGTGTTTGCCGCGTTTGGGGTGTTGGTTGTTGTGGAGCCAGCGGACGAGTGTGCCGAGGGGGATGTGGAGGCGTTGGGCGATGTCGGGGAGGGGTTGGTTGTGTTGGGTGGCGAGCGGATGGCGAGGTCTTGTAGCTGGTCTTGGTGGAGTTCGTCGAGGCGGTGTTGTGCCCATTTTCTGATGGCGGCGGGGTGGGCGCCGGTTTGCCGGGCGGCTTGGGTGGGGGTGAGCCCGTCTTCGAGGACGAGGCGCAGCGCGGCGTGTTTGGTCTCGGGCGGGTGGGCGCGTTGCGCGGGGGGTATGCCGTTGGCCCGGCGGTGCTCGTGCCACCAGGCGCGCACGGTCTGCACGTTCACGCCGACCTCGCGGGCGGCCGCTTCGGCAGTGGCGCCTTGCCTGCCGATGAGGAACAGCGCCCGCGTCCTCAGGTGCGGGGGTGCGCTTCGGGCATGCCCGGGCAGTGTAGCCGCAGGGGCGGGGCGGCGTTGCGGCCAGCGCGGCGCTTGGATCTGGACATGGGCGCGAGTTCGACGCTATGTTCGAGCGGTGACGGTCGCGAACCAGCATGTGGCGCTGGAGGTCAGGGCGCATTTGGCGCGTCGGCGGCTCAAGCGCGCCGATCTGGCGGCCGTGTTGGGGGTGAGCCTGCGGACGGTGTCGGACCTGTTGGGGGAACGCAGGGCGTGGCGGTTGGACGAGCTAGAGGCCGTGGCGCGCTGGCTGGGGCTGGAGCTGGCCGACCTTTTGCCCGCCAAGGCCCGCGGGCGGGCTCGGTGACAGAACCCGCTGGGCGCTTGTTGCCCCGCGCGGGATCTGCGTTTACGATCACAGCGTCAGAAGATGTAATCGCGGGAGATGGAGGCGGCGATGTGCGACCCCGACGGGGACGGCCAGCGGGTTCTTCCCCGGTGGCGGGTCGCGCATGACGCGCTGCACGAGGACACGATGGCCTTGGCAAGGCTTCTCACAGACAAGGAGCGGGTCAGGGCGAAGCTGAACGTGCTGGACTCCCACGCGGACCGCCTGGGGACCCGGGAAGAGAAGCTACGTCTTGTGGAGTCCGAGCGGGAGTCGTTCGTCGAGGAAGGTTCTGCTGTGCTGCGGCTGGTCGACGAGGTCGGGGCCGCGAGGGAGGCCGCGCTGGCCGATTACCGGGCGGGCAGGCAGGATGCCGAGCGGCGCGCTTTAGCGGCTGAGCGCGAGTTGGGCATGTCTGCGGAGAGCGGCGAGCGTGAGGCGGTCATCCGCCGCTTGGAGGCCGAGGTCGCCGCAGGTGCCGCCGTGTTCGACGAGCTTTACACGACCGTCTTCCTGCGGCTGCATGACCAGGTGCGGTCCTGGCTTGAGCACTACGACCCGTCCGGCGCGCTGCGCGCGGCGCTGGGAGGCGGTGGTGATGGTGTTTGAGCAGTCGGCGAACGAGCCGTTGGAGGACGAGGAGCTGTGGCGGGTTGTCGAGGAGGAGGCGCCGAAGATCGTCGCGGAGGGGGAGCCGAGCGCGAAGCACGACGGCAGGGGCAAGGTGCGGGCGACTGTGGTGGCCGGTGACGCCGGGTTCGGGCTGCGGTGCGCCCCGGTGCTCGCCAAGCTGGTCTTCGAGGACGGGCTGTTGCTGAAGCTCGGGACTATGCGCACCCCGGCGGGGCAGCCCTCTGGGCATTTGTTTTTGATGGCGTGGATCGAGGAGGCCGTCAAAGACGGCGAGCTGCGATGGGCCGCGAAGCTAAACCGGTTGCTGCACAAGCAGCCGCCGAAGCAGATGACGGCGGAGGAGGCGTGGTGGGCTCGGGATTTGGACGTTTGGGAGGGGGTGTCCGAACGCGAGTTCAAAGAGCAGTGGCTCGCCTCGCAGCCCAAGCGCCCCGGCGACGCGGAGCAGCTCGAGATCGACCGCAAAGCGGACCGCGCGAGGCTGGAGCAGGCGGCGGCGGGCCTGGTGTGGGATCCGGTGAAGATCCGGGAGACCCCCGTGGGGGAGCGCGTCCCCGAGGAGGTCTCGCGGATGCTGGAGGACAACGCGCGCGAGACCGAGCGGCTCGTTGAGGCCGAGGGCGCCCAGTACACCGCGTCGGACGACGAGAAGCTCGTGATGGTGGCCGTGGGCGGCGACGAGCTGACCTCGCAGGTGTGGCTGCACGAGGACGCCCTGCGGCGGCACGGCTCCCGGCTGCCGGAGGTCGTCGTCGCTGTGGCGCGGCAGGCGAAGGCGGGGATGCGCGAGATGCTCGATCCCCGCCCTTACGAGGGGCGTTAGGCCCTGTCAGGGGGCTGTTGTGGAATTCGGTGCTTGCGGTATAGTTGGGCCGAGGAGTATCGGGACGGTGCTCGTGGAGCGAGGAGGCAGGGTGACGGGCAAGACGGATGTGGACACTCCGGAGATGCGTGCCGCGAGGGACCAGATCAATGCGGCTGAGCGGCGGTTGAAGGATGCGATGACCAAACTCGCGCTCGCGTCGATGGACTGGCACGCGAGCGCGGGGGACGACGCGCAGGACGGCAACCTCGCCTCCCAGTCGCAGCGTGCGCATGAGACGCGCTCCAAGCATGGCGCGAGCGCGGCCAAAGCTGCTGTGGACACCGCCGACAAAGCAGGAGAGGGCGCTGACATTTACGACGGCACCGACGACGACAACGCCGCCAACGTGCAACGCGTCGAGCAGGCCGTGACGACTGCCATGACCGGACTCCGGCTCGGCTTCTAAGCCTCGTGGGACAATAAAGCCCGAAGCCCAGCGCAAAACCCGAAGGAGCAGGAACCGCACTATGCGCCACACCCCGACGACAACAGCAACAGCCCTCGCCCTCACAGGACTCGCGGCGCTCGGGCTCACCGCCTGCGACCGAGGCGGCAACAACGGCGCCTCCTCGAACGGCGGCGGCACCACAATCATCCAAACCATCGCCCAAACCCCCAGCACGAGTAACGCCCCCGCCGTGACTCCAATCTCAGATCCAAAGAAACTTTGCCACTTATTTATGGCACGAGTTCAGGAAATAAATAACGCGATCGACAGCTACTGGAAGTTGACCGTCGGCGATAACAATAAATGGTCTTGGGGCGATCCAAATATCAGCAAAGCTGCTGATAATGCGAAAGAAGTAACCGATAAGGTAGCGCCAATTCTGCTCGGTTCGATCGGCCCTGATATTCCTAAAGATCAGGCAGATCCCTTGCGTGCCTATGTGAGCACGGCTCAAGATTTTGCCAAGGCAATTGGGGAGCGTTCTTCACCAGATGATCTGAATTCTTTAAACGAGAAATTAAACGATGAGTTACCAGCCTTAAATCGAGCTTGCGGTTATTAAGGATGATTAAGAAGGGGATGTGAGTCGTGGGTCTTTCGTGGCCGGGTGGTTTGAGTTGGTTGTGGGACAGGGCGAAGCCTTTGTGGCCGACTGCTGATGAGTCTGGCATGCGGTCGGCGCAGGACTCTTTCCTTGCCGCCGCGCCAGAGGCGGGTGAATCTTTGGATGCCCTCTACAGCGGATACAGCAACCTTGTCAAGGCGTTGGGCGACTCCGACTCAGCTGCTGCAGCGCAAACTCGCCTCGTCGACCTCGAGAAAAAGAAACAGGATATCCTCGACGCGATCCACGCGGAAAACGTGATGATGTTCGAGGCTCCCAAGAACGTCGACAAGGCCAAACAAGACATCATCGCCAAGGCCAACGAAGCGGACAAAGCCGCCAAAGCCGGATTCTTCGGCTTTATCGGTAAGTACGCGCCATCCCTGGCCGATTCACAACGAAAAGATGCCGCAGACAAATTCGAAAAAGAAGCAAAACCCATACACGGTAGCTACGTCACAAGCAACCAAGGCCTGCTGCAGCTCTCCGATGCTGGTAACGGTAGCGCCTCCGGGCCAGTCGTGCGTGATGCGGGAGCGCAATTGCATCAAGGCGAGGACCCAGTGTCGCTTCCGGTGAGTAGGGGTTCTGCGGCTACGCAGAAACAAAGTTTTGATCCTGCGGGGAACTCTGTGAGTAGGGGTTCTGCGGCTACGCAGAAACAAAGTTTTGATCCTGCGGGGGACTCTGTAAGTAGGGGTTCTGCGGCAACCCAGCAGCAATCTGCCACTGGCGCGCAAACCTTAGGAAGTGCTGCTAAGCAGGGCGCAGTTCCTTCGGGTAGCCAGGGTGGGGGCCTTGGTGGTGCGTCTACGGGTCTGCAGTCGGGTGGGGCGGTTGCGGAGCGTGTGGCTCCGGCTGCTGGGTCGTCGCCTGCTGCTCCGCCGGGTTCTGGTGGGAGCGGTGGTGTGGGTGCTCCGCCGTCGATCAGCGGGATCGGTGGTGCTGGTGGTCCTGGGTCCGGGCCGGGCCAGGGTGCCCGGATCGGCGGCATCGGTGGTGGTTCGGAGGCTCCTCGGACGGGTGTGCAGGGCGGCGGCGCGACTGAGAAGCCTGCCGCGCAGCCGTCGTCGGGGTCGCAGGGCGAGCAGCGTGGTGCTGGTGTGAGCCGAGCCGGGGGCGGTGCTGGTGCTGGCGGGGTCGGGGGAGAAACGAGGGCGCAGTCGGCTTCTGCGGCTGGTGTTCGTGAGGCGATGCGGGGGGACACCGCTGGGGGCGCGTCGGGCGTGGGGCAGCGCGCGGAGGAGAAGACGCAGGCTTTGTTGGGGTCGGTGTCGAGTTTGTCGCGCGCTGAGTTGGCGTCGGCTCGGTCGGCTTCTACCCTGTTGCAGGGCGCGTTGTCGGGTTTGGGGGCGCGGGTCGCGCAGGCCCATCCGGTTCGGGACGCCGTGTTGGGTGAGTTGATCGCCTCGGGCGGTGTTGTGGAGGGCGCGGCGGTTGGGGGTTTGTTGCCGTCGGGGGTGTGGGGGCGGATCGCGTGGCCTGGTGTTGGGCCGGTGGAGCATCCTGGTTTGGACGGGGTGGGGTTCGTGTTCGCGGATATGCGGGTGGCGCCGAACGAGGCGGCGGGGGTGTCGCGTCCGACGACGACGCGGGTGACGACCACGGGCGCGGAGAGCGAGATCGAGCCCGCGCTCAGGCTGCCGTTGGGGACGAGGCTGCTGGGCCGCTCGCAGGCCCCGGCGGGGACGGAGTTCTTGACCGACGCGGGGTTGTTGGCGGTCGGGCTCGCGAAGTGGCTGCTGGAGCGGGGTTTGGACGGGGACTCCTCATGGCGGTTGGTGGCGGTGTGTTTCACGAAGGATCCCGGCACGGAGGTGGTGGACGCGCTTTTGAGGCTGCGGAGCCCTGTGGAGGCGTATTGGCCGGATCGGGCGGGGTATGAGGAGCGTTTGTCGGACGAGGAGTTGCGCGCGGCGCAAACGGCCGCGACGGACGCGCAAGCTGCGGAGGGGGCGCAGCGCGAGGACCTCGCCTTGAAGGGGCGTGATCCGCTGGCGCACGCGAAGGCCGCGATGGGGCGGGCTCCGAACGAGCCGTACCCGGCGGAGGGTTTGCCGGAGAAAGAAGCGTCGTGGCATGCGGTGTGCCGGGAGAACAACAAGGGGGCGTTGCCGACCGCGCGGTGATCTGTCAACGGTTTTCCGGACGGTTATGCCACGCTCTCGGTGAGGGCGGGCAGGTTCTCGTAGGCGGCGGGGCTGTGGTAGCCGATGCCGCTGTGGCGTCTGAGGGGGTTGTACCAGGCTTCGATGTATTCGAATATGGCGTTGGCGAGCTCCGCTCGGGTGGCCCACTCTCTGCGGTCGAGGAGTTCGACCTGCATGGACGAGAAGAACGACTCCATCATGGCGTTGTCCAGGGCGCAGGCGACTTTTCCCATCGACCCGAGCAGGCCGGCCTCTCTGAGCCGGTGGCCGAAGATCCACGACACATATTGCCCGCCCCTGTCCGAATGGACGACCGTGCCGCGGGGCTTGCGCCGCCAGCGGGCCATGTCCAGGGCGTCGACCACCAGCTCGGCGCGCAGGTGGTCGGCTATCGACCAGCCCACGACCCGGCGGGAGAACACGTCCAGGACCGCGGCGCAGTAGACCTTGCCCTCGTCCGTGGCGTGCTCGGTGATGTCGGTGACCCACAGCTTGTCCGGGCGGTCGGCGGTGAACTTGCGGGCGACCAGGTCCGGGTGGACCGCTTGGGCGGGCTTGTTCCCGCGCCGCCTGCGGCGGTGGACCCCGGCGATCCCGGCCAGGCGCATCAGGCGCCCGACCCGGCGCAGCCCGACCCGAAGGCCCAGGCCCATGCGCAGCTCCGCATGGACCCGCCGGACCCCGTAGGTCTGCCGCGAGCCCGACCAGACGGTTCGGATCACGCCGGTCAGCGCCTCGTCCGCCACCTCTCTGACGCTCGGCGGGCGCGACGCCCAGTCGTAATAGCCCGAGCGGGAGACGCCCAGGACCCGGCAGGCCGCCGCGACGGGGAAACCGTCGTCGGCCAGCTCGTGGACCAGCCGGAAGATCATTTTGGGGTTGGGAGGCTCTCCCTCGCGAAGATCGCCGAGGCCCGTTTGAGGATCTCGACCTCCATCGCCAACACCCGGTTCTCCCGGCGCAGGCGGACCAGCTCGGCCCGCTCGTCGCCCGCGATCCCCTCGTGCCCTCCCTCGCGGACCACGCGCTTGCCCTCCACGCCGTCGGCCTGGGCCAGCCACTTGCGCAACGTCTTCGCGTCCACGCCCAGCTCCTTCGCTGCCCAGGCCACAGGCCGCCCGCCCTCGCGGGCGGCGCGGGCCGCCTCTGTCGCCCTGCGGCGGAACTCCTCCGGATGCGCGGCCATCCGCACTCCCTTCCCGAGGCCCGAGGCCCCGACTCAAAGTGTCCGGAAAAGCGTAACCAGATCATTCGGCGGTGAACACCGCGAGCCAGGCGTGGTTGTGCGGGTCGCGGGCGTCGAGGATCGCGGTGGGGAATCGGGAGACGTGCGCGATCCCGAGCACGTCTCGGCTGATGAGCGCGGCCTGCGCCTGGGCGGCGAGGAACCGGGCCTCGCTACGCCCTCGGGCGAAGGCGGCGACCCGCACGCGACAGGTGGTGGAGACGGGCCAGTTCACGCTGCCGCCGTCGTCGCCCACGAGCAGGAACGGCCGGCTGGTCTCGGGCTGCCAGTCCTCGGGCAACTGGCCCCCGGCGTCGGCGTGCGGGACCTCTCGGCGCAGGTGCTCCCAGATCGCTTTCGCGGGGTCCGCGGGGACCCTCACCGCTTGCGCCTGGGGTCTCTCACGGCGACTTGCAGCCCCGCGTCTTTCGCGGCCCTGGTGAGCACGCCGTGTTTGGCCTCCACGGCGAGCCCTGCGGGGTGGGCGAGCACCACCGCGGCGGCCTGACGGTCGGTGGTGTAGGCGTCGACCTGCACCAGCTCCTCGGCCTGCGCGCTGCCTTCTGTGATTGTGGCGGAGAGCGCGATGACGGCGGGGTCGGAGCGGACCTGGGATGCGATCCGTTCGGCGGCTTGGTCGACGAGCTTGCCGAACCGGGTTTTGAGGAGCTCGCCGACCGCCTGCTTGTCCAAGGTGACTTTGACGTTCATGGCCGTGCGCTCACCCCCGTTCCGTCGTCGCCTCGACCACCAGCGCCGCCCGTCTCGTGAACGGGCTTCGCCATTCCTTGACCCGCGCCCGGCACACCAAGCCCCGCACCGTGATCAGGTCGCCGCCCTTGATCGGGCAGCCCAGCGGCAGGCCGACCTCGAACCCCTCGGACGCCTCGGCCCGGCCCGCCTCCTCTGGGGGGCGGCGCAGCGCGAGCGGCGCGATATAGAGGACGGGCTGCTCGTAGGGCACCCCGCCCGGCTCGGGGTCCCCGTCCGCGCTCCACCCCGATTGCCGGGTGATGACGACCGTCTCGGGCATCGGCTGATTCCCTCCTCTGGGCGTATGATCTGGGCATGGGATCAGAACGCGACCTGCCGGTCGAGGAGGACTACAAAGATTTCGGGCAAGAAGGCATGATCCAGCCCGAGCTGTACCAGTCGAATGGACGGTCTCCGAGGATCCTGCCGTTACTGCCCCCGTCTCCTGCGGGGCAGTCGTCCTTGGTGGTCGATGACGACCCGCTGGGCAAAGACATGGCCCTAGAGGGGCCAGGCGGCCGCGCGGTCGTCCACTTCCCACAACACGGCTGATCGCGTCACGCGGCTGATGGTAGGTAGTACCTGTTGAGGACCTCGTGCTGCTCCGGGCCGAGGCTGGAGGCTCCTGGGGCGGGGAAGTACTCGTAGGGCCCCATCTTCTCGTGGACGCCGCCGAGCGGCGAGGTGACTGCCCGGGCGGCTTGTTCGCAGATGAGGGCGGCGACGGCGGGGGCGTCGTCGTAGCCGTGCGTGAATTCGACTGTGACTGTGCCTTCAGGCCAGCCGGACTCGCGGACGAGCAGTCCGGCCGGATCGGCGCGGTAGCCTGTGATCTGCTCTCCGTCGACGGTGACGGATTGGACGGAGACCAGGCGCAGGGTGGGCAGCGCCAGGACCCTCCCGCCGTCGCAGGCGACGTTCTCGGTCTGGGCGACGACGGGGGCGATGTGCCAGCGGCAGTGGTCGCGCACGGCGGCGGTCGCCGCGCGGAGGGACTGCTCGGCCCGGCCGTGGTCCGCCAAGAGGCCCGCGAACACCTCGGGGTCCACCAGCGGCGGCAGCTCCACCGCGCTCACCCCTCTTGGGGCTTGGGCGGGGCCTGTTTCGCCGCCGGCTTCTCGGATTTCCCGGTGAACAGCGGCTTGTCGAGGAAATCGGCGTCGCCGAGCGCGTCCGATGCGGTCAAGCCTTGTTTGGCGGCGTCCTCGTCGGAGAGCTGCACGATGCGCTCGATACCGGCAATAGTTGTCTTATACAGCTTCATATCACTCACCAGTTCTATTAGTTGGCCAAAAAAATCTTCGCGAAGGCGAGGGGGCATCGCACGGCGAGCGCGAGGCGGGTCTCGGCGCGGATCTTGACCCGGTTGTAGACGAAGTCGTCCTGGTCCGAGTTGGTGGACTCGACCCTGATCCCGCCCTTGCGGTAGAGGGTGGCGCCTTGGGCGAAGTTGCCCACCAATGGCTTGCCCTGCGCGACGACGGGGGTGACGATGGTGCGCAGCCCCCACAGCGGCGGGTCGGTCAGGACGGGGCCTTGCCCGTACTGCCCGGTGAAATACCCGCCTGCGAGGTATTGGCCGTTCCCGTCGCGGGAGAGGCGGAATTTCTGGTAGTCCAGGGGGTGGATGACCAGGCCGTCGGCCTTGTAGTTGGTGGCGGTGGCGATCTTGGTCATGGCCCGGAAGATGGAGTCCGCGTCGTCCCCGGCGTTCGCGCTCTGCTCGTTCTGCAGGCCCGAGCGGTTGAGGATGCCGGTCAGGTCGGTGCCTTGGCCGGTGCCGTAGAGCAGTTGGCGCTCCTCGAACACCGACAGCGTGTAGAGCAGCCTGTTGTCGATCTCCGACTGCACGAGCGGGAGGTCTTCGAGGGTCTCGTCGGTGAGGTGGATGAACGCGGCGACCTTGGTGACGTGGTCGGTGACCGGGGTGGGCTCGGTGAGGTGCATCTGGGGCTTGCGCCCGCCCTCGGGGACGGTGGCGAAGTCGCCTTCGATCGATCCCTCCAGGTAGTAGCGGATCGCCTGCCCGGAGATGGAGCCCGAGCCGATCAAATCGGCGACGACGGGGCGCTCGCGCTTCTGGCGCTGCAGGGAGCGGTCCACATCGGTCAGCCAGTCCCGGTACGGGCCGTCCGGGCCCCCGGTGACCTGGACGTCGTCGGCGGCCTTGCGCCCTGCGGGGACCCATTCGGGCGCGGTGGCGGTCGCCCCGCTGACGCCTTTGATCTCTTGCAGCCGCTGGCCGGCGTGTTTGAGGAAGTGCTCCCCGAGGCTGCGCGCGGGGGCACGGCCCGGGTCGAGCTGCCAGCCCGGGTGTGCGAGGGCTTTGCTCGCGTCGGGGACGAGCTGGTCGATGGCGCGTTGCAGCTCGCTGGACTCGCGCTGGGATTTCAGCTTGACGTCGAAGCCTTTGACTTGCTCGATCAGCGAGCGGACGCGCTCGGCGTCCTCGGGGCTGAGGTCACCGCCGGCGGCCTTCGCGCCGTCCAGGATGGCTTTGGCCTGTTCGTGTGCTTCGGCGCGCTCTTTGAGCAGCGGGTTCTCGGCGACAGTGGTGGTCAATTCGTCTCCTCGGGATGGATGTCGAGCAGGTGGAGCTCGGCGGCGTAGAGCCGGGCGGGCGGGGCGGACTTCGGTGGCGCTTGCGCTTCGGGTTCGGGCGGCGGCTCGTCTTCTGGCGGGTCGTCTGCGGGGAGGACCGCGAGCAGGGCCTCCCCGGCTGCGCGGACGGCGTCGAGCGCGTCCCGCAGGGCGGCCTCGTTGCGCGCGGAAATCGCGCGCCCGGCTTTCACATCGAGGACCTCGGCGTCGGGGTTCGCGCCGATCGGCACGACGGACACCTCGTGCAGGCGCAGCTCTTTGAGGTCCCACCCGGCTTTGACGCGCTCGGAGTCGAGGACGTCGAAGGCGAAGCTCATCTGCGCGAGCCGCCCGTCCTTCATCAGGCGATGCACCTGTGCGGCCTTCGGGTTGTCCAAGTCGAGGGAGGCTGTCACCAAGAGGCCCGTGTCGTCCTCGCTCGCGGTGAGGACCTTGCCCACGCACAGCTCGGGGTCGCTGAAATCGTGCCCGTAGAGCAGGGGGATCGGGCGGCCCTTCTCGGCCCATTGGGCGAGGGTCTTGGCGAACGCGCCTTTGACCACGACGTCGCCGTGCAGGTCGCGGTTGCCGAAGCAGGAGGCGTACGCGGTGAAGACGCCCTCCCGCTCAGGCAGCGGCCGGATAGTCGTGTCGAACGCTTTGCGCCGCATCGCCGGCTCCCTCCTCGTGCGGGCCGAGCGGCGGTGGCGGGCTCGGCTCGGTGGTCTGGTTGAGGTTCCTGAGCAGCTCGTCCCCGCCCTCGACGGCGGGGAGGTTGTCCTTGGCGCGGGCCTCGTTGACGGTGAGCCACGGGCCTCCCACGGCGGTGGCGGTCGCCTGGGCCTCCTGCTCGAAGGAGCCTTTGAGCTTCTCGCGCAGGTCGAACTCCACGTAGCTCGCGGAGCCGGGGGCGATCCTCGGGACGAGGAAGGCGTTGAGGCGCCCTGCGACCATCGAGAGGGTGGGGCCGAGGGTGTCGGTGTAGAGCATCCGGGAGAACGCCTCGACGTTGCTGTAGTTGGCGTTGTCCAACAGGCCGACCATCACCGGGGAGATGTGGTAGACCGAGGCGACGGTCGCCAGGGCGAGCTTCTGGGCCTCGATGTAGTCCTCGTCCTTCGCGGAGAACCCGATCCGGCGCAGCTCCATCCCGTCCTCGAGGACCGGGGTGCCGCCGGCGCGGGGGCCGTTGTTGCCCGAGTAGGCGCCCTGGTAGTCCGTGACGAAGCGGTGTTTGGCCTCCGGGGACCAGCGCGGCGCGTCGGCGGGGCGGTGGATGTAGGCGCCGACCCGGCCGCCGTTGCGCCAGGTCTGCAAGCGGTAGGCTTGGGCGGCGATCTGCTCGGCGAGGACGGCTTTGAGCGTGGCCACGGGGGTGAGCCCGCCCGTGGGGTCCAGGGGGTTCCAGCCGTGGAAGACGAGCATCTTCTCGCCGGGGATCACCACCAGCCCGGTGGCGTGCGGCGGGGCGATCTGCCACTCGGCGACCGCGAACGGCGTTATCTGGCGGCGGCCGGTCACCCACGCGGGCGGGATCGGGCGCACCACCCAGCCGGACTCCGAGGCGGGGTCTTGGTCGACGTACCAGAACGCCTGGTCGTACAGGCTCAAATCGGCGACGAGCGAGTACAGGAGCTCGTAGCAGGTCTGCTCCGGATTCGGGCGCTCCAACAGCCGCGCGAGCGCCGTGTTCCGCTCGCGCTCCCGCCCCCCGTTGGGCTGCCTGCTGTAGGCGTGCAGGCCGAGCTGGGCGACGTTCCTAGCGAGGAAGTCGATGACCGTTCGCAGGTTCGGCTGCTCGGCCCACAACTTCTCCACCGGCTGGGCTTGCAGGTCCGCGAGCACGACCCGCACCACCGGCTCGGCGGCGGTCCACACCGCAGGCGGCTGGGCTGGCGGCTTGAAACCGAGCCAGGAGAGCAGGCCCATACTTCTGGCCTCGCTCTCGTCAGGTCACAGCACGGTCAGCCCCGAGTCCTCGTAAGCGCTGACGGGCTCAGCAGCAGGTAGGTTCGCCAATCCCCATGTCGCGGCAATGGCGGCGACGAGCGGGGCTGGGTCGACGGGTGAGTGTTTGCGGTCGATAAGCCACGCGTCCCCGGCCGGGCGGACAGCTGCTGTGGCGGCTGCTTGGTCCAGGCCAGGGTGCGATAAGTGCCGTATCTTGCCGGTGGCGAGCAGGTCGTGGAACGCTCCGGTCGCTTTGCCGAGGTCCGGGCCGCGCCACGCTATGACGGGCAGCCCGGCGGCCTCCAGATCGGCTACAAGGGATGAGGCGGGCGCGCCGTTGGCCTGCACGATCACGGCTGCGATCTTCTCGCGGCGCTCCGCGAGCCAGGGGGCGACCCAGTCCGAGCCGGCGCGTTGGGCGGTGATCTCCACATGCGCCATCCCGTCGTCGCGGCGACCGGCGAGGGCGAGCGTGACGGTGGAGCGGTTCCAGGCCATGTCCAGGCCGACCACTCGCGGCGAGTCGGTTGCGATCGTGCTGTTGTCGTCGCGGGTGGAGTCCCAGGAGCCGGGCGGGAACGGGCCGGGCGTGACGGTGAGGGGCCATTGGCAGAGGACTTCGGCGGCGAAAACCGGGGCGGGGTCGGTGGCGTACGCGCTGGCGATGGCGCGCTCGGTGATCGTCACCCCGAGGGCCGGGTTCGCTTGCGCCCAGGCGTGGCGGTCTTTGGGGTCGCAGCCGGGCGGGGCGGACCACTCGAAGATCCCCACCGAGTCGTCTTCGGCCTCATCGTCGGGGGCCTGGTCCTCGACGTGGTCGGGTTTGCCGTCCGGCCAGTCGAGCTGGCGGTGGGCGATGTTCCTGAGGTGGGCGAGGACGACGGAGAGGTGGTCCCCGGCGTTGGAGAGGCACCAGACCTGCGCGTCGGGGCGGGCCATCGTGGTCTTGGTGACCGCCGCCCAGGAGTCGAAGGACTGGTGCTCGCGCAGCTCGTCCAACAGGATCAGGTCGGCGGTGAAGCCGCGGGCTCCGCGCCGGGAGGCGGCCGCGATCCTGTATTGCGCGCCGGAGTGCAGGCGCAGGCTCTTCTTGCCGTTGGTCTTGTCGACGTGCAGGACCTCGGACGCGAGCTCCGGGGTGCCCTCCGCGAGCTCGACGGCCTCGCCCCATGCCTTCTCGCTGTTGGCGAGGTCTTGGGCGGTGCCGACGACGACGCCGCCTTTGACGTAGACGCGCCAGAGGGCGAGGACGATCATGAGCAGGCTTTTGCCGTTCTGGCGTGCGGCGAGGGCGATCACGGTGCGAAAGCGCGGCAGCCCGTCCGGGCGGACCTCCAAGGCGTGTGTGAGCAGCCATTCCTGCCAGGGGAGGAGCTGGACGGCGAGGACGTCGCGGGCGAACTCGATCACCGAGTGGCCGAGGCTGGCGTCGGGGGTCAGCTCCCGCAGCGGCGGCGTCCACACGCGAGGGACAGTGGAGCCGAGCAGCTGTTCGGCCACATCCGCCCTCCAGGTGCTAAGTCTTCGTCTCTGCCGCCTTGCGCAGCTGCGCGAGCTTGCCCCCGGAAGCGGGCGGTTGCGGCAGGCCCTTGCGCCCGAACGGCGTCAGGCCCAAGTCGGAGAGGATCTTCCCGAGCGCGGGGGAGGCGTTGTGGCAGACGCGGGCGAACTCGTCCAGCCCGCGAGCCTCGGCCTCGTCGATCAAGCGCGCCAGGGCGCGGGCGTTCTCCACCGCGCCCGCGTCGAGCGGGGTCAGGTGCGAGGCTGCGGCGACGCTGGCCTCCACGGCGGCGAGGACAGAGGCCATGCGAGTGGCTCCCATCGAAAGTTGATCTGTTGGCCGGAGGGCGGCAGTCTCCTGGCTGGCTTCGCCATGGCCGACTTGCGCGGGCAGAGCCGAACCGGCTACCTGTGTGATCGAAATATCAATCCGCCGAAAAAGGCGTGATCAGGCAAGTGACGAGTGTAAAGTAAGGATGTCAGCGGATATCGCGCTTGGCCGTGTTGGCCGTTCCGTCGTTGGCATGTACCCGGCCATGTTGTGGCCGAGGCAGGAGGGCTCTCTTGAAGTGGGCGCCGAAAAAGAGGGATCGGCGGCAGGCGTTGCGCATGCTGCTGAAGCCGCAGGACCATGGATCGGGACCTGTCGACGGGTCGTGGTGGCCGCGGAGCCGGGACTTGCACGTCGAGCTGCCTCGGCTGCTCCCGGAGCTCGTGGGGCAGTTGGGGCTTGTCAATCTGGTGTTGTACGACTTTGGCGGTTGGTCGACCGCTCCGGGGCACGTCACCTCGCAGGAAAGGGCTGTGAAGACGACAGGGGAGGCTCGTCGGCCGTTGAACGCGGTGCGTGTGGTCGGTTTGAGCCAGAAGCAGCTCTTGCTGCTCGTGATCCCGCACGACCTGCACCCCGACGACGCTCGCTCGATCATGGCGAGGGCGGCGGGACGTCACAACACCGACGCCCCCGAGAGGCTCTCCCAGATCCTCTCGCCCGACGGCGCCCAAGGCACAGACGTGGTCCCGAGGCAGCGGTCGTGGGCGGGCGACGGCGGCGGCGATCTGGGCGAATGACCCTGCCGGGCCGCCGCCGCGTCCAGGCTCCGGGGCGAGAGCGCCGCAGGTCGGGCTGGTTGGCGGCGCGAATCCCCCCACGGGCGTACAATGAACCGTATTCCCGCTGATTCGGACGGCCTCATTCGAAGGCGTCGTCGCGGGGGTCGAGAGGCTCGCTCCTGCGGGCCGGTCAGGAGCGTCCATCGTGTCGCGACAATTATCACTATCACACCAATCGGGCGCAGTCCTCGATCCGATGCCGCGCCATGGCGTGACATTGCGTCTGCGGTTGAAGCCGAAAGCCGAGCCGACCGGACATGTGGACGGGGCGTGGTGGCCCCGCTCGCGAGACTTGGCCGAAGAGCTGCCCGAACTCCTGCGGGTGCTCGGGGTCCGCTTAGGCCACGTCCATCGGGTGATCTATCGCGCCAGGGAATGGGCGATCGCTCCGGCCCAAGCCCTGATTGCCGGGAAACGAGTGCTGCTGGACAAGTCCTACTACCAACCGCCAGGCACCATACGCCTAGAAGGGGAGCGGGGAAGACGGCACACGCTGTTCGTGGTCCCGCCCTGGGGCGTCCCGCATCTCGCGCACGACGCGATGATGACAGCGGCCGCACCGAACGACAAGACGACCGTCGCGGACCTGCTGGAGATCTCCGACGCCACCCCCGCCGACCTCGTCGAGCAGCGAGAGGAAGAAGACCGATGGGGCACCGACGGAGGGGCGTTGCCACAACCTAGCCAGCGGCGGTAGCGCGGACGACGCCCTCCCCCCTCGCGCGCACGCGCGAGGGGGGCTGGTCGGGGAGGGATTCGACGCTACCGCCGCCATGGCTGTCATGATCGACTTCGCCGTGATCTTGAGCCCCTACCCCCTGGGGGTGGCGAGTGGGTTAGTCCTCGAAGGCCACGACGGTCTCGTCGCAGTAGTGGTCGCGCTCGTCGCAGTAGTTGTGCCGCACGAGCCCGTCGTCGTGCTTGATCGTCAGCCGCGTCCCTTTGTCTCCGATGACGGCGAGGATCAGTCCGCCCGCGCCGACCTCGTAGAGTCGCACGGTGAGGGTCTTGCCGTCTTCCGTTTTGGCGTCGACGGACTGGATGAGGCCGTAGTCGCCCGCGTCCTCCAGCTGGGTCTCGTAGCGCCAGTGCTTGAAGCTCTCCTCGGCAGATCCCATGCCCGCATCCTATCACATTCATCGAATACATGTTCGACTATGGCTAGAAGTCCTCGCTTCTCGCCCAGGCCGCGTGAGCGGGTTGGGCTGCGCCCCTGGTTTGGTTGCAGCGGGCGTGGCTGGCGCGCAGGTTCTGGTAGTCGAAGGCCAGATGCGGGTGGGTGGCCCTGGGGTAGGCGTGGTCGGCTTGGAAGCTGTCGGGGTGCTCGGGCGGCGCGTTGTAGTCGATCGGCTGGCGGCAGATCCAGCACGGGCGGCGTTCTGCCCGCAGTCGTGCGCGGAGTTTGGCGGCCTTGTCGCCGGACCAGCTGGCGGCCATCTTGGTCAGGCCGCGAGGCCCTGCGCGGGCCGCTGTGCTGCGAGGTGGGCGGCGATGACGTTGCCGGCGACTTGCCCGAGCTGGACTGGGACGGCGTTGCCGAGCTGCTTGAGCGCGCTCTGCCGCCCGGCGGCTATGATCTGCCAGGTGTCGGGGAAGGTCTGCGCCCTGAGCCTCTCGGGGATGGTGAGCTCGCGTGCCCGGCCTTCGGGGAGTTGCACCATGTTGAACCGCGCCGAGCCGGAGTGGCTGGCGAGGACGGTGTTGGCCGGCAGGTCCGGTCGGGTGGGGTGCATCTTCCACGGCGGGTTGACGATCGGCTCGCGCCAGAGCGCGTGGCGGGTGTGGTGGGAGCGGTCGACGGGGCCGATCTCGCCGAGGTCGCAGGTGGCGTCGCGGAAGGTGCGCCACGGCAGGAGCGCGCCGGGGCCGTTCTGCTTCACGAGCGCGAGCTTGCGGGCGTGGGGCTTGTTCAAGGGCAGCCGGTCGTCCTCGGGGACGGGGTGGCGATGCCAGTATTCGCCGGTGACGTATTGGGAGTGCAGCAGGGCCTCGAAGGAGTGGGTGGGCTCGGGGAAGGCGAAGCCCTCGGGGTTCTGGTCTTCGCGGATGCCGATGACCAGGACGCGCCAGCGCTGCTGGGGGACGCCGTAGTCGGCGGCGCAGACGAGGTTCGGGGTGACGGTGTAGCGCAGGCCGAGGGCGGGCTCGGCGAGGCGTTCGAGGACGCGCCGGTAGTAGTCGGCGTGGCGTGGGGAGAGCAGGCCGCGCACGTTCTCCATGAGGAACGCCTTGGGGCGCAGCCCTTGGACGGCGCGGACGAATTCGGGGATCATGTCGCGCTCGTCGGCCTCGCCCCGCTGCGAGCCGGCGAGGCTGAACGGCTGGCACGGCGGACCTCCGGCGACGAGGTCGGTCTCGCCGGGGGCTGCGATCTCGCTCCAGTCGACGCCTCGGACGTCGCCCTCGATGACGGGGGTGTCGGGGAAGTTGGCGCGCAGGGTCGCGCAGGCGTTCTTGTCGAATTCGACCAGGGCGGCGGCCTGGAAACCGGCCCGCTCAAGGCCAAGGGCCAGGCCGCCCGCCCCGGCGAACAGCTCCACGCTCGTCAACAGTTCGGGCATGGGCTGTTTCCTCCCCTGGTCGTGGCTGCTCGCAGCAGGTCGTGGAATCGGTAAAGGTGCACGCCCGAGTTGTCCAGGCCGGATGGCCGGAGCTTGCCCCGGCGGCTCCAGGCCCGGACGGTTTGGGCTTTGACGCCCAGGACCCGCGCGGCCTCGTCGGCGGCGAGGAGGGTGTCGGGGCCGTGGGCGAGGATGTTCGGCGGGAGCGGTCTGCCCACGATGGCCCCCTTGTCGACACAGCTCGCCGGTGGCGGCTCTCTAGGTGGGTGGTGGGGCTCGGGGCGCACGTCTCCCGCTGACCTCTACGCTACGGAGTTAGCACACATGTTCGCAATGGAACGGCGCGGCGATGTGAAATCGCCTGGTCGGGGGGTTGTGCTCGGCGGCGTGCTTGTGGATGAGTCCAGGTCATGAAGCCTTGTGGCGGGCGATTTCTTCCCATTGGGCCTGGTATTGGTCGAGCCAGTCCGCGATCTCGCCCTCGTCGGGCTCCCAGTCGCACACCGAGCACACGATCCGGTCGTAGTGCTCCTCGACCTCGTCCCAGCAGCGCCAGACGGTGAGGTTCTCGCAGCCGGGGCATTTGCCGCCGAGCCAGACCATCGGGGCGGCGACGCCGTAGGGCTTGGTGCGCTCGCGCAGCTCGCCCCATTCGCTCGCGAGCTTGCCGGCGTGGTCGAGCTCGCAGATCGTCTCTAAGCGCTCGTCCAGCCACTGGCGGGACTGCGCGACGTGCGCGGCCTGGGAGAGGTTCTCGCTTGGTCCGAGGCCGCCCAGGACACAGGCGAGGAGCTGGTGGGCGCGGACGAGGGATTCGGCGATCTCGGCGCACAGCTCGCTGGCGCGTTCGGCGGGGTGCCCGAAGCCCTCGGGGGTGGCTTTGCGCCCGAGGGTGTCGGGGCCTTGCGGGCGGGGCAGGAGCGCGAGGCGTTCGTAGTCGGCGGCGATGAGGCCGAGTGTGCGGCGCAGTTGATTCCGGCAGCCACGGCACATGCCGTCTGCGACAAGTCTGCGGTCGCCGAATTTGTCGCGGCAGCCGGGGTGGACGCAGGGCCGGGCGCTCATGCGGCTTGCTCCTGCTCTGGTTCGAGGGGGAGGTTGTAGGCGAATTCGGTTCCGGTCCAGGCGAGGCTGATGCGGCCCCTCTTCCACAGCTCCCAGGCGGCGTGTTGGAGCGCCCAGTGCCCGAACGCGAGGTGGGCCGCGCGCCACTCGGCGTTGGTGGGCCCGGACTCGCGAGAGTTGGCCCAGATCTCGCGCATGAAGCGCTCCAGGTCCTCCGGGTCGATCATCGAGGGCTCGTGCGTCACAGGTTCTCCTTCGCGGCGTCCGTGCTGGCGGTTGGCGTGGCGGGGCGTGCGGTGAGGGTTTCACCGTCCCAGGCGAAGGCCACCAGGCCGTCGCGCCACAGGGCGAGGACCTCGGCGAGGGTGATGAGCTGCTCGAACTCGGCGAGGGCCAGGGCGAGGTCTTCCTCGGAGAGGCGTCCTTCCGCGTGGCGCCGGACTTCGGCGATCATGCGTCTGGCTTCTGGGTCGTGCGCGAGGGCGATGTCGATGGTCATGGTTCAGTGCTCCTGTGTCGGCTGGTTGGTGTTGTCGATGGACTTCTTGTCGGCGAGTTCGAGGATTTTGGCCTCTAGGCGGCGGTCGAGCCGGTTCTGGCGCTCAGAGCGCTCGCCGGGTTTCTCGCGTTCGGCCCGGTCGCGGCGGATCGCTCTGGCGTGTCGGATGACGTCGGCGGCGGCGATGTGCTCGCCGGTCTCGCTGTAGTGCAGGGTCACCGCGTCCAAGAGGTCCGGCAGTCGCAGGTCGAAACGGGCGAAGGCTTGGGCCCAGGCGCGGGCCATGCCGGGCTCGGGTTTGGCGAACCAGCGGTCGAAGAGCGCGGCTTTGCCGAGGGCTTTCGCGGCGTCGGCGACCTGCTGGTCGCTGGGGTTGATCATTAGTCGAGCTCCCTTCCGGTCAGGTCTTGGGCGTTGTGGGCTTTGGCCTCGTAGTCGGCGGCGATCGCGAGCCAGCCGAGGGCCTTCTCCGAGGGGCTGCCCCTGGCGGGCTGGGCCGGGTCAGCCCGGTTTTTGACGACTTCGGAGACCAGCGACGGCAACAGTCCCGCCCCTGCGCGGGGTTTGGCGAGCCACAGGCGCAGGGCGTCCGCGACGTCGGCTCTGGGGGTCCCGGCGCGCAGCAGTTCGGCGGCTTTGACGGCGAGGGCGGAGCGGATCTGCTGGGGGTGCTCGCCTGGGATCGTCTCGCGCACCAGTGCCCAGCCCTTGATCGGCACGCGACCGGGCAGCGGCCCCTCGCGCCCGCCCGCGTCGCTCAGGTGAGGTGCTTTAGGAACGTGACTAGTAGATGTCTTTTCTTCTCTATTCTTTTCTAGAGGCGTGACGTCACGGGACGTTTCCTGTGACCGCTCGCGCTGACGGCGTTTGCGCTCGCGGTCTTTCTCTCGTCGTTCGAGCAGTTCGTCGCCGGTTTTCTGCCACCTCTCCCAGTTGCGGAACCGGTAGACGCCAGGACTGGTCTCGTCGACGATCTGTGCGCGGATCAGCTCCGATATGTACGACGAAACGCGGACGATCCCGAGACACATCGCCTGCTTTTTGTCGAACACGCCTTTGGTCTCGGCGTTGCCGCAGAACGCGAGCGCGCGGGTGAACAGTCGCTCCGCGTTCGCCGACAGCCCGGCCACCTTCGCGTCGAGGTAGTAGGTCGAGGACAGCCACACCTTCTCCATCGCTCACGCGCTCCTTTTGGGCGCTTCGCGCCGGTCGTGGAGCGCGACGACGGCGTCCACGGCCCTCGCGCCGAGAGCGTTGTCGGCGCGGTCCTGCGCCTCCACGCTCGCGTGCAGGTACAGGTCCGCCAGCACGGCGACCGGGGTCCGGACGGTCTGGGCCTGCCCGGAGCGCAGCCGGTGCAGCTCCGCGCTGCGGCGGTCCCGTTCCAGGCGGGCGTGGTTGCGCTCGCGCTTGTCCGGCGCCCACAGGAGGTCTTCTGCGACGACGGCGGTCATCTTCGGCGGTGAGGGGGAGCCGGGCGGGTCCAGGCTCACGAGGTAGCGCAGCTGGAGGACCTCGACTGTGACGCCTTTGGCGAACATGCCGTGTTTGGTGGCGAGGTCGCGGGCGAGCGGGATCGTCTCGCCCGGGCGCGGCGGGCTCATTCGGACCTCCGCAAAAGGGCGCCGGCCTTGTGCAGGGCGTCGGCCTTCTCGGCCTGGGTGAGCGGTTCGAGGACGCGGGCCTTGCCCTCTTTTCCGAGGCGCCCGCCGATCCAGCCGCGCCCGCAGTGCTCTTCGAGGTTCTTCACCAGCCCCGCGCCGAAGACGAGGACGTCGGGGGCGCGCTCGGGTCCGGTGGGGTGCTCGACGTCGACGACGTTGGCGCGGATGGCGGGTTTGACGCCGTACTGGCCGGTCTCGACGTCCTCTTTGGCGAGGGGCTCGATGAGCAGGACGTGGCCGTGGGCCTTGTCCCAGTCGAAGCGGTAGGGGGTGGGGTCGACGAGCTCGGGGTCGTCGGGCTCTGCGGTGTTCGCGGTCGTCATTTGGTTCCTCATTTCCTCTTAGGCGGCGTTGTGGGACAGGACGGCGGTTTCGCCGGCGCACTGGACAGGCGAGCTGGGGCGTGGCGCGAAGAACGGGCAGTGCTCGCACTTGACGGGGGTGATGGGGATCTTGGCGAAATCGGGCTCGGTTCGCGTGATCGCGTTGTGTCGGCGGCGCCGGTTGGCTTGTTCGAATCGGCGCAGGTGCTCTTGGGCGAGCTCGGGGTCACAGGGCTCCTCGAAGCAGATCGCGTCCTCCAGGTTCCCCGAGCGCGGCAGGTAGACGACCGCGATCTTGCGCACCTTCACGCCGGTCTGGTTGAGGCCGTGCCCGTAGAGGCTGGTCTGGGCGCGGTGCTCGGGGTCCATCTCCCCTTGGCGCTTGACCGCCGCGATCCTGGCGGCGGACCCGGTCTTCCAGTCGATCACCGTCCCCGAATCGGCGTCCACCAGGTCCGGGGTCCCCGCCAGGCCGGGGACGATCTCGATCTTGCGTTCGGCGGTCCACCGTTCCCGGCCGAGCCGGGCGTTGTCCGCTACAGCGGCGGCGCCCAGCCAGGCGTGGATCGCGGTGCCGACGATGGAGGCCCACGGGTCCCCGCCCTCGTTCGCCTTCGGGGCCCCGGCCAGGCGCAGCGCCAGGCGGCGCTCGCACGGGTGCGCCAGCTCCGAGGGCCCGAGCGCGGACTGCTTGGAGCGCGGGTTCGCCCCGTGCTGGGCCTTGATCATCTGTTTCAGGTCGGCGAGCAGCCCGACAGGCCGGATGGGGTCGAGGATCTCGAATGCTCCGAGGGCGCTCATTGTTCGGACTCCTCCCGGGGTTCGACCAGCCGAAGCTGCGGGGGGCCGCCGCCGGGGGCGAGCTCTGGGTGGTGGGCGAGGTCGAGGAAGAATGAGTTCAGGTCGCTGAGCAGGCGCCAGAGCTGGCTGAAGACGAAATCGCCCGCCGTCCACTGCCAGTGCCCGTCGCGCAGGTCGGTCCAGACCGGGGCGTGGCGTTTGTGCAGCGCGTCCAGCTCCTCCTGCAACCGCGCGATCCGCGCCGTCCGGGCGGTGATGGCCCAGTCTTGGGGCGTTATGGCGCTCATCTCTTCTTCTCCTCTTGGTCGTGGGCGAGCTTGCGCTCGGCGTAGCAGGGGCCGCACAGCTTGTGCCGCGCCTCGCCCGCTGTGAGCGACACCGAGGCACAGCGGACTTGCGGGCCGGGCAGCTGGCCGCCGGAGTCCAGGTGCGCGCCCCAGTTCGCGACGCAGTCCTCGCAGCGGATCGTCTTGGACGGGGTTTTCGTCCTCGTCGCCCTCCACGCGCTCATTCGTCGACCGCCCGGAACACGCGCACGCGTGTGGTGCGCTGGCAGTCGGCGAACGCGATGGGCCAGTCGCGTTTGAGCTTCGCCTGGTCCAGGCCCGTGCGCTGGTGGGATTCCCAGGTGACGACGGCGCGCCCGTCCAAGACCCCCACATCCGCGTCGCCGAGCGCGGCCTTGATCTGCGCCTCGTGCCGTTTGGCGAGCTCGGCGTGCTCGGCGGCCTTCTCGCGGTGGTGCAGCATGAGGTCGAGGTCCGTCCGGTGCTCGGCGAGGTGGCGGGCGGTGCGCTGGCGGGCCGGGGCGGGGTCGGCCAGGCGCAGCGTCGGCTTGCGCTCGGGCTCGTCGGGGAGCGCGGGCGCTGTCGCTGTGCTCATCGTGTTCTCCAATCTGGTGGGTTGTGGCCGGCTCCGGCCGGGAGCGGTGAACGCCTCCCGGCCGGAGGGCCGATGGGGTTAGTCGAGGGGGTTCTCCGCGAGGCGGGGCCACGGGTAGTGCTCGTTGGGGTCGACGCGGATCACTTGGGCGCTCTTGCCCGCGCCCCAGAGGTTGAAGGCTTTGAACACCGGGGCGAGCGTGTCGCGCAGCGCCTTGGGATTGTTCGCCGACGCGAGCCCGGAGCGCAGCTTGCGGCGCAGCGTGTAGGCGGGGTGCCCGTGGCCGATCATCTCTCCGGAGGCGAGCAGGTGCAGGAACATGTGGCCGTTGACGTGGTCCACAGCGAGGATGCGCCACGCCGCCGCGGCCCAGGAGGAGGGGGAGCCGGCGAGGTCGCGGTAGACCTGGTACCCGAGTCGGGTCGCGCAGGCCAGCTGTTCTGCGTGCTCTCTGGCGAAGGCGACCGTCTCGGTGTGGGTGGGGACGTGCCGCTGGTCGAGCATGATCACGGCACGCGCGGCGGAGGCGACCTTGGTGGCGTCGGGGACGCCGTCGATGCGCAGCGCGTCGGCGACGGTGCGCTTGGCCCCGGAGTCCATGACGTGCTGTGAGTCTTTCGGCAGCCCGGTGACGAGCAGCAGTTTCAGGCGGACGCCGGATTTGACGATCGCCGAGAGGCGGTGCTGCCCGTCGAGCAGCGTGCCGTCGGCGGCGACCTGGACCGGGGCGGCGTTCTCCTTCCAGCGCCCCTCGGTCATGTCTCTGGCGAGGGCGTCGCGGTGGGCGGGGCGCAGGTTTCTGTTGCGCGTGTTGTGCCCGAGGAGCTCTTCGGCCTCCTCGGGGCCGATCCACCACCAGGAGGCGTCGGGGCCTGAGGCGTCGGCGAACGCGGAGGCTGGAGTCGGGATAGTCGTGGTCATGGCGATCAGTTCCTCTCGGGGATGGGGATGGGCGGTTCTTCCTGTTGGGGGAAGTCTTCGGGGGCGAGCTCGTCGAGCAGCTCTCGCGCGGAGAAGATCGTCTGCTGCAAGGCGCGGCGGACTCTGGGCTCCAAGCTCTTGCGGTTCGAGCCCCAGCGGTCGTCTTTGAGCAGGCGGCGGTACCCGTCGAGGACGGCGTCCTGCTGCACGCTCAGCCGCAGCTCCACATCGGGCAGCGGTTTGCGCTTGCGGGCGGCCTTGGGCTCGGGCAGGGGCTCGTCCGGCGCCCGCTCCCGCTCAGGGGGCTGGGCGGCTTTGGCCTCGATCACGGACTTCCACGCGGCGTGGACGCTGCCGTCCTCGTCCATCGAGGCCAGTGCCCGCTCGGCGGCCTCGCGGACCGCCTCCGGGGCGTCGGGGTCCTCGGCGGCCTCGCGAACGCTGCGGACCTTCGCGATGGTGTCGCGGGAGTAGCCGACGGCTTCCGCCGCTATGTCCCTGGTCTTCGGAATCCGCGCGTCGGAAACTGGTGCAGAATCTGCACCAGTTTTCGGCCTGCCTTGGGTGGCCTGCCTGCGTGCTTCAGCAACAGGTTTGAGGATCTTCTCGATCTCACCGGCGATGGCCTCGGCCTCCACGGGGGTGAAGGGCTTGCGGCAGGCGTTCTCGTCGGACTCGGCGCGCAGCAGCCGCGCCGCGTCGTCGAGGTCGGCCATGACGGTCACCGGGACGCGCTGCCAGCCGAGCAGTTTGACGGCCTCGACGCGGCGCTGCCCGGCGACCAGCTGGCCGTCGGGGGTGACGACCACCGGGTGCAAGAGACCGACGGTCTTGATGCTGTCGGCGAGGGCTTGAAGGTCGCCGAGGTCTTTGCGGTGCCTGCCCTCGACGGTGATCGCGTCCAGCGGCAGGGACGGCGCGCTCACGCGGCGGCTCCCAGGCCCAGTTCGCGTGCCCAGGCGGGCAGGAGCTGCGCGACCGGGACGGCGAGCGCGTCGGCCACCTTCTGGAGCTCGTCGAGCCGCCAAGGGCGCTGGCCCTTCACGGCCCGGCACAGGACGGGGTACTCGACGCCGATCTTCTCGGCGAGCTGGGCGCGGGTCATGTCGCGTCTGGCGAGCAGGGCGCGCACCTCGGCTGCCACCGCGTCGGAGAGGGTGTGGTTTTCGATGGGCATGCCGAGAGCCTAATACCTAATCATGATGTTTGCAACTTCATTAGGTATGTGTCATGGCTCATAGGTGTAGCGAAAGTCCGGAATATGTTGTTCATCGTCATTCCCGTCCGATACGGTGGGCGCATGGTGAAGAAAACGGAGAGCATCCCCCTCACTGCCCTGCAGCTGGCCATCGTGCGCGAGACCCGCGCCGAGCTGACCCGCCAGGGGCTGAGGGTCTCGGCGCTCCAGGGCCCCCCGTCGCTGGAGGGGGGCACGTTCGGCGCCGAGCGCTACGTCCGCGCCCGGCTCGGCGAGAAGCCCGCGATCCCGCTCACCCTCCTGGAGCTAGAGATCGTCTGCCGCCGCCTGGGCCTGAAAGTCTCCGATCTCGTCGAGCGCGCCGAGCTCTCCCTCGCCGCCGGGCGCATCCCCGCGCCGCTGTGGCCGGAGGAGCGCCCCGAGCGCCAGCCCCACTGGGGCGGCCCGAACCGCCCCGAGCGCGCAGAAACGCCGACGAATCCAGAAAAGTGATAGAGAACACATACATGTCCTGACATCGGAGGACGTCCGCGAATCAGGCGGAAAACCGAAAAAACATCAGTGTAATTCGAGGTCAGGGCCACTTTTTGTCAGTGGCCCGTCCGATGATCTCCAGCATGAGTAAACAACCGACCACGCGCACCGAACCGAACCAGGACCCAGCCGCCCGCCCGAACGAGACCTCGCCCGAGCGCAGAGCGGTCGAGGAGACCGCCGCCGCGCTCGCCCAACTCGGGCTCGAAGCCTCCCCGCTATCGGCGACACGCCGAGAAGCGGAAAACGGCGACACGCCGACAGCACTTTTATCCACAAGCGAGCGGTTCCCTGAGCTGGGGGAACGATCCGATGTTCGGCGAGTCTCCCCAGAACCCCTCGCCGTGTTCGCCGGATTTCAGACGATTTCGGCGAGTTCCACACAGCCCTGTGGACAACTGCGCTTGACGATCGCGCCGAAATGCCTAACGTTCAATCACATGCATGTGATTCAGCACTCGGAGGACGACGACCAGGCACTGCGGGAGCGCCTCGCCCGCCGTCCCTTCCACCCGTGGCGGGCGCTCGGGGCCGGCTGGCCGGAGGTCGTCGTCGACGCCTTCGCCGAGCTGCCAGACGGGGTCGGCTGGGAGCGCGAGGGGAGCTTGATCCGGCTCGACCGCCGCCTCGACGGCGTGGTCCGGCGCAGATGCGCCGCCGCCGCGGCGCTCGCCTCCCTGGAGCGCGAGCGCTGCGGCTTCGCGGCCCCGTGCCCAGCCGAGGAGCGCGCGGCGGCGGAGGCCGAGGCCGCGCGCTGGCTCTTCCATCTCGCGGACCTGCTGCAAGCCTACGGCGACGCGCACGACCCGACCGACCGCGTCGAGCTCGCCCGCCTCCTCGACGTCACCGAGGAAGTCGTCAAAGCCCGGCTCGACGGCCTCACCCGCGAGGAGGGCGCGTGGCTGCACATCACGTTCTGGAGCGCCGCGTGAAGCCCGACCCCGCCAGCCTCCTCGCGTTCGAGCGCGCGTGGTGGCGCAGGGCCGCGAACAAAGACGCCGCTGTCCGCGAAGCGTTCGGGCTCGGCCCGATCCGCTACTACCAGCTCCTCAACCAAGCGCTCGACGACCCCGCCGCCGTCGCCGCGCACCCGCAGACCGCCAACCGCCTGCGTCGGCTGCGCGAGGCGCGACCGGCGGCCAGGGCGCTCGGCGCGGCCTAGAGGCCCTCGCCTCGAACCTGTTAACGAGGGAACAGATTCGAGCTATAGTATCGAACATTAGTTCGAATAACCGGCGTCGAGCCGGCCATCCCGAGGAGCACAGATGCCCAGACCCGCCACCCCGCTCGGCTGCTACGGCAAGATCAACACGAAAGAGGCCCGGCCCGGCCACTGGACCGCCTCGACCTGGTTCCGCGACTGGGACGGCGAGAGCAGGCTGGTCAAATCCAGCGGCCCGACCAAGGCCAAGGCCGAGAACGCCCTCAAGAAGAAACTCCAAGACCGCCAGACCCCCGCCTCGGGCGACCTGGTCACCCCGGACACCACCGTCGCGGTCCTGTGGGCCGAGTTCCGCAACCAGCTCGTCGAACGGCAGAAGGAGGGCTCGATCTCGGAGGGGACCATCGACCAGTACGACCGCGCGGCGAAGAAGATCCAGAAGGGCCTCGGACAGGTGCGGATCAAAGAGCTCAAAGTCCAGCTGCTGCACAACTTCCTGCGCGCGCTCCCGAAAGGCTCAGCCCACCACTGCCGCACGATCCTCTCCGGGATGCTCGCCCTCGCCGTGCGCTACGAGGCCCTGCCCACCAACCCGATGCGCGACGTCCCCAAGACGACCGCCGGCAAACGCGCGCGCGGCTCCGAGTCCGCCCAGCGGCCCAAGGGGATCGACGACGAGACGGTGGAGCGCATCCTCGACGCGATCATGACCTCGGACGCCCCGTGCCCGCAGATCGGCCCCGGCGGCGTGCCGACCCCGCGCAGCGCCTACGCCCGCAAGCACTCGCCCGACCCGACTCTCAGCCAATACGCCCAAGACGCCGACCTCGTCGACGTGATCACCTTCCTGCTCGGCACCGGCATCCGCATCGGGGAGGCGCTCGGCGTCCTGTGGACCGACGTCGACTTCGAGAAACGAATCCTGACGCTCTCCGGAAAAGCTGTCAGGGTCAAAGGCCGGGGCATGGTCCGCGAATCCCACACCAAGACCGAGGCGGGCGACGGGCGGCCCATCGAGCTGCCCGGCTTCGTCCTGGACATGCTTCAGCGCCGCAAGGCCCAGCGCCATCTGATCGGCGCGAGCGGGTTCCGCCACCCCGGCAAGATCCGGACCGACGAGGAGCAGCTGGACTTGGTCTTCCCGGCCGCCAACGGGGGAGTGCGCGACATGAACAACACCCAGCGCCAGTGGCGGCGCGTTCGGGCCGCGCTGGAACTGCACTGGGTCGTCCCGCACGCCTTCCGCAAGACCGTCTCCACCGCCATCGACGAGGGCGGGCTCTCCGCGCGCGTGGCCGCCGACCAGCTCGGCCACGCCAAAGTCAGCATGACCCAAGACGTCTACATGGCCCGCTGGAAGCCCCACCCCGAGGCCGCGCAGCTCCTCGACGAGCGCTTCGGCGCGATGGTGAAAACGATACGTAAACATGACTTCAACGAGGAAGAGGCCGTGGCGTGAAAACCGCCACGGCCTCTGACCTGCAAAAAGAGTGCGCCAGCAGGGACTCGAACCCCGAACCCGCTGATTAAGAGTCAGCTGCTCTGCCAGTTGAGCTACTAGCGCGTCCGTCCATAGTAACAGGTCCACGCAGATGCTCGCGACACCTTTGTGGCTGCTGGCATTAGCCCTGGCGATCCCGTAGTATTGCGGCGAAATAATTGATTCGGGGTTCTCCGCTGCTCTTGTATCGGGCTTTTATGGCTTGACCAGCGGTGGGGCCCTTTTCTGGACATCTGGCGGCGAGCCAGGAGGAGGACCGAAGATGCCCGAGGCTCCACAGCCGGCGCGACTGACCGATATCGCCTGGTTGAGCCGTTCGTTCGCTGCCGCAGCAGCGCTCGGGCTGGTGCTTTGCTCCGTCTCCTGTGGCTCCGAACAACGTCACACGGGCGCTGGCCTCGCGCCCGGCGCGGCGGTGGGCGTCGCCGACGAAGTGTTGCAGCCGAAGCTTGAGTCTTCGGTCAAAGACGGCGCGAAGGGTGTTTCTCCCGCGGACCCCGTCACGCTGGCCGCCGCTGGCGGGACGATTGTTTCGGCCACCTTGAGCGGCCTCGACGGCACGGTCGTCAAGACCGAGCTGAGCGGCGACAAGCACAGCTGGCGCACGGTCGAGCCGCTTGGCTACGGCAAGAGGTACACCCTCAAGGCAGAGGTCATGGGCGTGGCCGGGAAGAGCGAGCTGACCCGGACGTTCACAACGGCGACCCCGGTGTCGCAGACGATGCCGTATTTCAACAAAGGAAATGCCAACGGGGGCGTCGTCGGCGTCGCGCAGCCGGTCGGCGTGAAGTTCGATGAGCCGATCTCGGACCGGGCCGCTGCGGAAAAAGCGATCAAAGTCACGACAGAGCCTGCTGTGGAGGGCGCTTTCTATTGGATCTCGCCCTCTGAGGTCCGGTGGCGGCCGGAGCACTTCTGGAAACCCGGCACCAAGGTGTCCGTCCAAGTCCACGACTACGGCGTCGACCTCGGCGGCGGGATGTACGGCCAGCAAGACATCGCGACGAGCTTCACCGTCGGGGACGAGCTGCTCGCCGTGGCGGACGACAACACCAAGCAGATCCAAGTCTTTGTGAACGGCCAGTTGGTGCGCACCATGCCCACGTCGATGGGGATGGACAATCCGAAGCTTTTGACGAACAACGGCTATTACACCGTCGGCGACCACAACGAGTCCATGATCATGGACTCGTCGACGTTCGGGCTGCCCACATGGGCTCCGATGGGGTACCGCACCAAAGTCGAATGGGCCACGCAGATCTCCTACAGCGGCATTTACATCCATGCCGCGCCGTGGTCTGTGTGGGCGCAGGGCAAGCGGAACACAAGCCATGGCTGCCTCAATGTGAGCCCCGAGGACGCGAAGTGGTTCTTGGAGCATTCCAAGCGCGGCGATGTGGTTTTGGTGAAGAACACGAAAGGCACCACGTTGCCGGGCAATGACGGCCTTGGCGACTGGAATATTCCTTGGGACGTTTGGAAAGCCGGCAATCGGGGCGTGTCCTAAACACCGGCCGTCTCGTCAAGACCGACCAGGAGCAGTGTTTGCGTCGGCGAGAGTCGAATCGCCGAGAAGACCGGGCGGCGCAACCGAACCGGGCCGGCCCGCACGAGAAGCCCGAGTCGCCGCGTTCATTTCCGCGTGTGCGCTGTGTGCCCCTCGGTGAGCGCGCGGCGCCCGGCGAGCGCCCGGCCCAGTGTCATCTCGTCCGCGAATTCTAAATCTCCGCCCATCGGCAAGCCGGAGGCGAGCCTGGTGACTTCCAAGTCTGGGAAGTTGGCGAGCATTCGGGCGAGATAGGTCGCGGTCGCCTCGCCTTCCGTGTTCGGGTCGGTGGCGATGATGATCTCGGTGACGGTCACGCCGTCCGCGGAGGCGCCGAGACGTGTCAGCAGCTCTTTGACGCGCAGCCGGTCGGGGCCGATCCCCGCGAGAGGGTTCAGCGCTCCGCCGAGCACATGGTAGCGGCCATGGAATTCTCGGGTGCGCTCGATGGCGGCCACATCCTTGGGCTGGGAGACGACGCAGATCCGGGTCAGGTCTCTGCGCGCGTCCGCGCAAACCCGGCAGGTCACATCCGCTGCGATGTTCCCGCAGATGTCGCAGAAGCGCACGCCGTCGCGGATTTTGGCGAGCGCAGAGACGAGCCGGTCGATCTCCGGCTTCGGGGACCCCACGAGGTGGAACGCAATGCGTTGAGCGCCCTTGGGCCCGACTCCGGGCAGGCGGCTCAATTCATCGATAAGGTCCTGGACCGGGCCTTCAAACACCCCAGGATTCTACTGCGACGAAGCGCCTTGGCTCACCAACGTGGCCGGTAATGCTGATAATGGGCGAGCGACGGGCGGGCTTGTTCGGCGGAGGCCTCCTCGGCGGGCGCGCCGTCCGCGGGGGTTTCCTCGCTGGCCGGGGGTTCATGGTCGGGGGCCGCTGGCTCTACCTCGGGGGCTTCGCTGGGCGCAGCCACCGGCACGGAAGCCTCGGGCGTGGCTCCGATGTGCTCCGCGAGAGGCAGATCGGGGACCGACGCGGCCGACAGGGCCGGTGTGAGGGCCGTGTCCGGCGAAAGCGATGGCGCGGCTTCGGGCAGCGATATGGCAGAGGTGGGCGGCTCTGCAGGGGCATGCTCCGGCGCTGCGGGTTCTTGCGTCAGTTCCGGGCTCGCCTCGGCCTCTGGCTCAACCTCTGGGAGGCCGATGTTGAGCGGGGAGAGGATGTGCGCCGCCAAATCGCGGGCTTGGCTGTTCGCGCTGCGGAACGCTTGCAGGATCTTCCGCTGCAGGCCCTCGATGTCGGCGGGGTTGACCGCGGCGGGGTCGATCTTGATGTCGCTGACCTCGCCGAGGCCGAGGACGGTCACGCTCACCTGGCGGTCCTGGTCGAAACCCGTCGCCCGCACAGAGGCCACGTCTGTTTGCGCATCCAGGTATTTCCGTTTGATTTCCTCCAATTGTTCCAGCACGGCCTGGGGGTCAGGAATGCTTGTGCTCACCCTCGTCACTCTCCTCTTCCGCCTCTTCGCTTTGTGAAGAACATACCAGGCGCCAAGGGTGCGGCTGCAGGTCTAGGCTGAGGCGATGTCCAGGTACGCGGCGTTTCTGCGCGGTGCGAACGTGGGCGGGACGGCCTTGCGGATGGCGGAGGTGAAGCAGGCGGTCGAAGGCGCCGGTTTCACTGCTGTGAAAACCATTCTTGCGAGCGGGAACATTCTTTTCGACCATCGCGGGACTGCTGCGGCGGCGCGCGAGTTGCTCGAGCAGACGCTGCGCGCGAGCTTCGGCTACGAGGCGTGGGCTTTGATGTGCGAGCTCGCCGAGCTGGCTCGGATCGAAGCGGCGTTCCCCTTTCCGAAGGAGGTCGACGGCATGCATTCGTACGTGGTGCTCTGCTCTGATCCTGCTGTGTTGGACGAACTGGCCGCTCTCGAGCTCAGCCCGGGGGAAAGACGCGCGAAAGGGGACGGGGTCCTGTATTGGCAGACCCCGAAGGGCACGACGCTCGATGGGGCGATGGGCAAAGCCATGGGCAAGAAGCGGTACAAATCCAGCACGACGACCCGGAACGTCCGGACGATCCAGAAAGCGCTGGCTTAGCCCGCGAGGCGTTTGGCGAGGTTGTCGAGCACCTCGGCCTGAATCTTCTTCAGGCCCAGCGGCGCGAAGATCCCCTCGAAGATCCCCTTGACCCCGCCCGCGCCGTTCCAGGTGGTGGTCACGGTGACCTTCGCGGCTTCGCTTCCGGACGGCCCGCCGCTCGCCGGGACGACTTGCCAAACGGTGACAAGGCTGGAGTTCGCGTCCTTCTCGGTGACCGTCGAACCGTCCGCGACGACCGAGGCCTTGACATTGCGGGAGCGGGACTCCGTCGCTTGCAGCGTCCACTGCGCCACCGTTCCGGACCCAGCGCCGCCTTCGAGGACTTTGTAGTCCCGGTAGTGCTCGCTCAAGATCGCGGGCCGCGTTTCGCGGTAGTCGGCGACAGCGGCGAAGACTTTCTCCTGGCTCGCCGGGATGGTCAGACTGCTTTCGGCTTTCACTTGTCCCATGCCGTCCATCCTAGTCTTGCGCGCCCAGTCCGACCGGATAGCACCCTGGGCAGGACAGCTCGTGTTCGGATTGGCTACGGTGGAGGCATGGCGGTCGACCACGAGGCCGGTATGCTCCGACTCGCAGACTCGTACCGGCGGATCCCCGCCGGGGAGCCCGTGCGCCTTGCGAAGCAGACGTCGAACCTCTTCCGGGAGCGGGCGAAGCGCTCCGCGCCAGGCCTGGACGTCTCGGGCCTCAGCGGGGTGATCGCCGTGGACCCGCAGTCGCGCACGGCGCACGTCGGCGGGATGTGCACGTACGAGGACCTTGTCGCTGCCACCTTGCCCCACGGCCTCACGCCGCTGGTGGTCCCGCAACTGAAGACCATCACCCTCGGCGGGGCGGTCACCGGCATGGGGGTGGAGTCCGCCTCGTTCCGAAACGGCCTGCCGCACGAGTCGGTGTTGGAGGCCGACGTGTTCACCGCCTCCGGCGAGGTGGTCACCGCTCGGCCCGACGGCGAGCACAGCGATCTCTACTTCGGTTTTCCGAACTCGTACGGGACGCTCGGCTACGCCACGCGGTTGAAAATCGAATTAGAACCGGTCTCACAGTATGTGGCGTTGCGCTCGGTGCGGTTCGACGACCTCGGCGTGCTGAGCGAGGCGGTCGCCTCGATCTGCGCCGAGAAAGCCTGGGAGCGCGAGGCGGTGGACTACCTCGACGGGGTGGTTTTCTCGACCGAGGAGGCGTACCTGCTGCTCGGGCGACGGACCGAAGAGCCAGGGCCGACAAGCGACTACACGGGCCAAAAGATCTTTTACCGGTCGATCCGGCACGCGAGGACCGGCGAAGCGAAACGCGACCGGCTCACCACGCACGACTACCTGTGGCGCTGGGACACGGACTGGTTCTGGTGCTCGCGCGCTTTCGGCGCGCAACACCCGGTCGTTCGCCGGTTGTGGCCGAAAAGATGGCGCCGGTCGAGCGTGTACTGGAAACTGATGGCCTTGGACCGCCGGTTCTGCATCGCCGACCGGATCGAGCGTCGCGCGGGCCGCCCTGCGCTGGAGCGAGTCGTGCAAGACGTCGAGGTGCCGGTGGAGCGGCTTGCCTCCTTCGTCACATGGTTCCTCGCCGAGACCGGGATCGAGCCGGTGTGGCTCTGCCCGATCGTGCTGCGCGAGCCGCATCCCAACACCGACCCGGCGCGGCCATGGCCGCTCTACCCGCTGGAGTCGGGCAAGGTGTGGGTGAACGTCGGCTTCTGGTCCGCGGTCTCGCAGGCCCCTGGCGACCCGAGCCGGACAAACCGCCTGATCGAGCAGACGGTCGCGGAGCACGGAGGGCACAAGTCCTTGTACTCGGAGTCGTTCTACACCCCGGAGGATTTCGAACAGCTCTACGGAGGCCAGCACTACCGCGACCTGAAAGCCCGGTACGACCCGGAGGGCAGATTCCTCACGTTGTACCAGAAGACAGTCCGGAACAAATAACGACAAGAAGCCCAGGAGCCCGCAATGACCACCGCATTGCCGAAAACAGGAGAAGCCAAGGCCGAAGGCCTCGCGCAGATGCTCGCCGCCTGCATGATGCCGCACAAGGCAAGCCCAGAGCTGCCCCAAGCCGGGCGGACGGCGCTGCGGTTCACCGCGTTCGACGGGAGCGAGGCCGGGCCGTCGGATGCGCCGTTCGGCTTCCACCTCGCCAGTGAGCGGGGCGCGCGCTACCTGTTGAGCGCTCCCGGCGAGCTCGGGCTGGCCCGCGCCTATGTTTCGGGCGAGCTGCATTTGTCCGGCGTGCCCGGCGGGGACCCGTACGACGCGTTGAAGCTCCTCGCGGAGGGATTGGAATTCCACCCGCCGTCAGCGAGGGACTTGGTCAAAGCGGTGACGGCGCTCGGCCCCAAAGCGTTCGCCCCGATCGCGCCGCCCCCGCAAGAAGCCCGGCCGCGTTGGCGGCGTGTGGCCGAAGGCATCAGGCATTCCAAGGCGCGAGACGCCGAAGCCATCCACCACCACTACGACGTTTCCAACACGTTCTACGAGTACGTTTTGGGCCCGTCGATGACCTACACCTGCGCCTGTTACCCAGACGCTGATGCGACGCTCGAAGCCGCTCAGGAGCACAAATACCAGCTCGTGTTCGAAAAGTTGCGCCTGAAGCCGGGGGACCGGCTGCTCGACGTCGGCTGCGGTTGGGGCGCCATGGTCCGCCACGCCGCCCGGCAGGGGGTGCGCGCGCTCGGTGTGACGCTCTCGGCCCAGCAGGCTTCGTGGGCGCAGCAGGCGATTGAGCGCGAAGGCCTCGCGGATCTCGCCGAAGTGCGCCACAGCGACTATCGAGATGTGGCGGAAGGAGAGTTTGACGCGATTTCCTCCATCGGGCTGACCGAGCACATCGGGGTGGGCAATTACCCGGCGTATTTCGCATTTTTGCGCGACAAGCTCAAGACAGGCGGTCTGTTGCTCAACCACTGCATCACCCGCCCGGACTCGAAGCTGGTGCACCGCGCGGGGGCGTTCATCGACCGCTACGTTTTCCCCGACGCCGAGCTCGCGAGCTCCGGGCGGGTCACCGCCGAGATCCAAGACGTCGGGTTGGAAGTGCGCCACAGCGAGAACTTGCGCGAGCATTACGCGATGACGCTCAGAGATTGGTGCCGCAACCTCGCAGCCCAATGGGACGCGGCCGTTGACGAGGTGGGCGAGGGCACCGCTCGGGTGTGGGGCCTCTACCTCGCGGGATCGCGGTTGGGTTTTGAGCGCAACAACATTCAGCTGCACCAGGTGCTCGCGGTCAAACTGGGCGAGCGCGGCGAAGCCGGTTTGCCGCTGCGCCCCTGGTGGCGGCCATGACCGCGGGGCCGTACACTGCTCGGCAATGAGCGACGCGTTCCAGGTCGACCTTCGAGGAGTCGTCGATCTCCTGTCCCACCACCTGTACTCGAGCCCGAGGGTCTACCTCCGAGAAATGCTGCAGAACGCCGTCGACGCCATCACCGCCCGCCGGGAGCACGAACCCTCGGCCCCGGCCGAGGTCAGGATCGAGGCGGACGGCGCCGCGCTGACCGTGGCGGACACAGGGATCGGCTTGCGGCCTGAGCAGGCGCGCGAGTTCCTCGCCACCATCGGGCGCTCCTCCAAACGTGACGATTTCGGTTTCGCCCGGCACGAGTTCCTCGGCCAGTTCGGCGTGGGTTTGCTCTCGGCCTTCCTCGTCGCAGACGAGATCGAGGTTGTGACGAAGGCGCAAGGCTGCTCGCCGGTGCGGTGGGTCGGGCGTTGCGAAGGGGCGTACTCCATCGGCCCCGCCGAACGCGACGAGGTCGGCACGACTGTCCGGCTCGCCGCCCGCCCAGGCGCGCAGGAGTGGTTCGACCCCCGAACAGTCCGCGACATCGTCGCGCATTTCGGCTCGATGCTGCCGTGCCCGGTCACCGTCAACGGAGAACGAGTCGCGGGGGACGGGTTGCCGTGGGAGCGCGACGGGCGCAGCACGGGCCGCCGCGCCGCAGACCTCGTCGGTTACGCGCAGGACGTGCTGGGGTTCACCCCGTTCGATTTCGTGGAGCTCGACGTCCCCGAGGCAGGACTGACCGGCGTCGCCTACATCATGGGGAACACGGTGAACCCGGCGCGACCAGGCGCGCACCGTGTGTATGTGAAGCGGATGCTCCTCAGCGAGGAGGCGGACGGGCTGCTGCCGGACTGGGCGTTCTTCGTCCGCTGTGTCGTGAACGCGCAAGAGCTGCGGCCGACCGCCAACCGCGAGGCGCTGTACGAGGACGAGCTTCTCGCGAGCGTGCGCGAGACGCTGGGGGGACGTCTGCGGTCCTGGCTGATCGGTCTTTCGGCGACCGATCCCACCAGGTTGGGCGCGTTCCTCCAGGCGCACCATCTGGCCGTCAAGTCTCTTGCGGCCCATGACGACGAGATGTTGCGGCTGATCGGGAAATTCTGGCCGGTGCAGACCAGCCACGGGCCCAAGACGTTGGCCGAGCTCGCGCAGCGCGAAGGGACGCTCGGCTACACGTCCCGTTTGGACGAGTTCCGGCAGCTGGCCCAGGTCGCGGCGGCGCAAGGCATGGTTTTGATCAACGCGGGCTATGTGTACGACACGGAGCTCGTCGAGCGGTACCCCCGAGTCGATCCGGCGTTTTCGGCGCAGCGCATCGGCCCTGGCGATCTCGCCACCCAGCTTGACGAACTCGAACCAGAGCTCGCCCGCGCGCTCCAGCCGTTCCTCACCGCCGCGGGCCAGGTCCTTGAACCTCTTGGCTGCGAGGTCGTGTTGCGCAGCTTCGAACCAGCCGGAATCGCCGCTTTGTACCTGCTGGACCGCGCCGATGCGTGGCAGAATGATGTGAAGGCCACGAAAGCCCAGGCAGATGAGCTGTGGGCGCAGCTTTTGTCCGTGTTTGAGAAGCCTGCGCCAGCCCGCCCGAGGCTGGTGCTCAACATCCGCAACCCGCTGGTCGAGCAGATCGTCGGCCTCACCGGTCGGCCTTCGTTGTTGCGGCCTGTGCTCGAAGGCGTCTACGGGCACGCGCTGCTTTTGGGGCAACACCCCCTCAAGGACGCTGATGCAGCGTTGCTGAACCGCTCGCTGCTCAGCCTCGCGGAGCTTGCTTTGGCGCAGGGGGCCGCTGATGAACGCTGAAGAAGACCTGATGGTGGAGCTTCGCGAGGCAGTCGCTCTCGGCCATGGGCGCACGCAGATCGAGGCCATGGAGCGGGTGCTCGCCAAGGCGCAGTCCCAGGGGCAGGCCGAGGCGGAGCACGCGGTGCGTGTGCGGCTCATCGAGGCGTACACGTTCGGCGGCGAGCCGCAAAAGCTGTTCTCGTCCTTCGCCTGGTGTCTCGCAGCCTATGATCGGGGCGAGCGGCAGCACGAGTTCCGGCTGCTCTGGGCGTTCAAGTGGATCGCGCATGGGTTCACCAGATTCCCGCAGATACCCCTAGCGCAGGGGCGGGCCATGCACGACGAGATGGAGCGCCGCTTCCGTGAGAGCGGGCAGTCGATGCAGCCGGTGCACCAATACCGATGCCAATTCGCACAGCACATCGGGGATACGGCCAGCGCCGCCGAGGAGTTCCGCCTCTGGGGCCTCAGCGCCAGGGGCGCGCTGTCGAACTGTCCGGTGTGCGATCCGACTGCTCGGATGGCCTACCACAACTGGACGGGGGATTACGACGAATCGGTGCGGATCGCGCGGGCTTCGCTGGATTCGGGCAAGCGGTGCGTCTCTGAGCCTCAGGCGATGCTGACCATGCTCCTCGAGCCGTGCCTGAAGATCGGACGCCCGGATCAGGGCTTGCGCGCGCACAAAGCAGCCTACCCCGCTTTGTGCGACAACCGTTTTGAGACCGGCCTTGTTGCCGAGCACATCAAATTCTGTGCGCACGCGGGCGAGGCGGACCGCGCTTTCGAGCTGGCGCAGAAGCATCTGCATTGGCTGGACGGGGTCGCGACGCCATCGGAGGACATGCGTCTTTCGGCCGCTTGCGCCGTCGCGTTCCGGGTGGCCGCGGCTGCGGGCCGGCGAGGCGAATTAGTCCGCCGCGCAGCGTGGGGGAACCGTCCTGCGGGCGAGACGGAAGTGGCGGAGCTTGCTGACGAGCTCGCCGCGCGGGCTTTCGGGGTCGCCGCCCAGTTCGACGAGCGCAATCAGAGCGCGGAGCAGTCCAATGGCGTGCGGGAGTGGCTTGAGGTGTGAACGCGCTTGTTCAGCTCGCCGGCTTCCGCGCTTGCGCTGCCGTCTTTTTGTTCAGCGTCTTGTTCGGCTCCCCATATCCCAAAAGCTTGTGCCAACCAGATGGAGTGCTCGATGAGGACGTCGTGGAAAGTCGGGTAGACACCGAAGCGCCCGTCGCTGTTTTGGTACACCGGGTCGTTTATCTGGAAGGACGCCGAATCCACGCGCACATCGGAGTGAACGCCGCATGGGCGCGGCAATTCGAGGCGTAGGGGCATTGGGAGGGGAAGTTGATCGTGGGATCGTCCATGACGTGCGCGGCGACGGTCTTGATCCGGCGCTCCCAGGCTTTGTTCATGCGCTGGTGCTTGCCGGGGATGTGCCGTCTGGCGTCCGCCCCGCTGCCTTGCGGCGAAAGGTCGTGGAATTCGCAGTTCTGCTGTTCCACACCGAGATTCGGGTCTTCGCAGAGCAGATTGTCCTGGAGCTGTTTTCTCAGCGATTCGGTTGTGTCCCGCTGCCCGGTGGCGCCCGTTTGCTCGGTGCTTGTTTTTCTTGGTGCTTCTTTTTCTCTGTGCTTGTTTGATGTGCGGGGCTGTTCGTGCGCTTGGGCTTGAGCGGGACGAGGCAGGCGGTCATGGAGAAGGCCATGGCGAGGCGGAGAAGGGCGGCTTTGCCTGGGGAGAAGCGCACCAATCCAGTCCTTCAGTCGTCTTCGTTGTTGTGGTTGCCGATGCGTCTGGTGGAGCGGCCCCAGTCGCGGTGCGGGGAGGGGGTTGGTGGTTTTTCTTCGTGGTGGTTTTGGTCGTGCCAGTGTTGTGGTCTGCGGTAGGGTTCGGGTTCTTCGTCTTCGTCTTCGTCTGGGTGGTTCGGTGTGATGTTGCGGTTGGTGGGGTCGTTGTCTCGGATGGCGCGGGTGTGGGGTGTGTCGGTTCCGGGGTCTTCGTGGGTGTGGCCGATTTTGCGTTGGCTGGCGGCTTCGAGTTCGTCGTGTTTGGCGTGTTGGGATTTCTCGTGGAGTTGTTGTTCTTGCTCTTCGACGAGTTTTTCGTTGGCCGTGGTGGCTTTTCGGTGTTCGTGTCGGATTTGTCGGAAGGCTTCTTGGGTTTCTTTGCGGAATCGGGTGAGCTCTTCGCGGTTGTTTTCGGCGAGTTGCGCGAGTTCTTCGACCATGCCCATTGCGTGTTGCCTCGTTTTTATTCGAATCCGGTGATGTGGCCTTGGTTGCCGGCGGCGGGGCCGATTTGGTGGACGGTGGCTTGGACTTCGAAGTCGCCGTGGTTGTTCTGGGTTTGTTCGTGGGCGTTGTCGTCGTGGGTCGGGGCGGGTGCGCGGCCCATGCCCGCGGGCGCGGCAGCGGTGGGCGCGGCGGGGTGGTGCGGGCTGTTGGGGGCCTGGCTCGGGCTCGCGCCGGGTTGGCCGGGTTTGGGCTGTTCGCTGTTGTTTTCCGTGTCGTCGCCCTCGTGGTCGGTGTTTTTCTCGCCGTTCTTGTCCTTGTCGTCTGGGCCCTGGTCTTCCTCCTCCGGGTCTTCCTCGTGCTCGGTGCGCTGCTCTTGGGCATGTTGCTGCTGTTGGGCTTGTTGCGCGGCCTGGGCGGCGGTTTGGATGATCTGCCCGATGCTGCCCAACAGGCCCGAGAGGACCCCGCCGAGGGCGGAGCCCAGGCCGCTCGCCGCTTGCCCGAGGGCTTGCCTTGCCGAGCCGAGGGCCTGCCCTGCCGAGCCGAGAGCCTGCCCGGCCGAGCCGAGAGCCTGTCCGGCCGAGCCGAGCGCCGAACCCCCGCCGCTCCCGGTCCCGCCGCTGCCGGCGTTGGAGAGCTCCGAGCCGATCGGGGAGCCGTCTGGCGGCGTCCCGCCGCCCGCGCCCCCGCCTCCCGCGCCCGAGCCCGCGCCGCCGTTTTGGCCGGGCGGGGCCGGGGCCTGCCCGGGGTCGGGCGGGAGCTTCTGGAGGATTTCGTGGCCCTTGGCGTGGACTTTGTCGCACAGCCCCGCCACCTTCTGCTCGGCGGTCTGCAAGGCTCTCACGAAGGTCGTCAGCTCGACCATGGCCTGGTGCAGGTTGGGCAGGGACAGCTCGTCGAGTTTGGCTTTGAGCTTGTTCGCCAGGTCGGTCCCGGGGTGGTCCTCGGCTTTCGGGGCGGGCACGGCCCCGAAGGTCAGGGCGTGGGCGGCCGACTGGGCGCGGCTCTTCATCGTGTCGTAGAGCGCGCCGAGGAAGCTCGCCACTTTTTCCGTGATGGAGCGGACGCCGTCCACGGCGTCGACGCCGACCTGCGCGAGCTCGTTGGCGATCTCCGGGATCCCCGGAGTGACGAACATGCCGGGTCTGACCAGGTCGACGAGTTGCTGGTAGTGCTCCTCGGTCTTGTCGCCGACGACGCCGCGGAGCTCGCGGGCGATGTCCTCGACGGTCTGTTTCTTCATGTTGAGCAGTTCGGCGATGGTGTGGGCGCCGAGCGAGATGCCGGCGTTGGCCGTGTGCAAGGCGTTGATGGTGTCGTCCGCGGACGCGCCTTTGTTCGCGCCGTAGTGGGCCCTGGCCGCGTCGGCGCCCTCGCCCGCCCATGCCTGGCCCATCGAGCCCATGTCCGCCTCCTGCTGGCGCGCGCCGTCCCGCGCGGCGTCGTGGGCCTGGCCCGCCCGCTCGGCCAGGGCCCGGATGGCGCCGAGGTCCACCTCGTCCTCCCAGTGGTACATCGCGTAGAGGGCGGGGGCGAGCGAGCCGGAGCCGGCGTCCCCGCCGAACGCGCCGCGCCAGACCCCCGAGGCGCTGTTCTTGAAGACCTCCCAGGCCCTGCCCGCGATGCCGTCGGCGTGCCCGTACCCGTAGAGGCAGAGGACGTCCTTGTTCTTGTTGGCGAAGTCCTCCCACCCCATGATGTACTCGACGAACCCGTCGTCGGCCAGGATGTCCCTGCCGGTCCGCGCGTCACTGGCCGCCTGGTTGTCCTTCTCGCGCTGCTGGCCGTCCACGTCCGCCAACGCGTGCTTGCCCATCGTGTCGCGCACGCCGGTGGAGACCTCCCGCCCACCGCCAGGACGGTCCCCGGGCCCCCAACCCACCGCGCGCTCCCCAGCAGAAACCCCACCCCGAGCACCCCTGGAAACGCTCGGGGCTTCGTTCGCGGCGGGACCCGGCGTGCCGTCGGCGTTCTTGATGATCTTTCCGGCCTTGTCGCGCAGATTCCCTGCCGCGTCGATGATCCCGCCAACGTTTTCCAAGGCGGTCTTCGTCTCACCGGTTCGGTCGGCCACTCGTTTTGTGAGGGGGTCTTTCGGCGTGTAGTGCGTTGTCGTCTCTGTCGACGTCGTGCCGTTGCGGTCGGTGGTTGTTGTGTGTTCGACCGGTCCGGGCCGGTAGCCGCTTGGCGCGAACGGTTTTCTTTGCCGCAGCGGCGGTGTGCGCGCGGTGTTCTGCAGCGGCGGTGTGCCGGCCTCTTCGAAAAGCATGTGCCGCCCCAATTCCCTGTCCTCTCTGGCCGTGGTTAGTTGTTCCCGTCGGCAATGCCGACGTTCGCCAGGCTCTGGCCCCCGTCGTCGTCTTTGCCCTGGTAGTGGTCGACGCTCTCGTGCAGGGCGGCGCCGTAGCCGGCGCAGTACCCGGCCCAGCCGCCCAGGCCCGCCCCGATCTTCTGGACCTGCGCCTCCAACGGTTTCGCCGCCTGCGCCCATGGCCCGTAAGCCGAAGCGATCGCCGCGCCCGCCAGCCCCCGCGCGTGCGGCGCGAGCTCCTCGGCGTGGTCGCGGAAACGCTGCCCAATGCCCCGCACCGCCTCCGGATCAATCCGAAAACGCCCCCCAGCGCCCCCAAGAGCCGTCATCCCCGGCTTCTTTCGTTTTCCGGCGCCTTCGCGGAGTTCCGCCCGTTCGCCTCGGACGTTTTCGGCGCGCCCGGCAAAACCGAGGCTTCGTGCTCGGCCCGCTCCGCCCGTGCCGAGCCGGGCGACGGCTCTTGGAGGGGTTCGAATCGGAGGACCGAGGTTTCGAACTCGAACGGGTCCTCTCCGATGGCGGCCCTCCGCTGCGCTTGCGGTCTGCGCCCGCTGTATCCGGCGTGTTTTGGGAACAACAGGTCCGAGACGCTGATGTCGAGCCATGCGGCCACGGTCTCGATCTCGTCCACGCGCCAGGGCCGCCGTTCTCCGAGCAGGTCGCTCACGGTGCGAAGGCTGACTTTGAGGATGTTCGCCATGTCGTTCCGTTTTAATCTGCGCCGGGCCAGGTGCCCCCGCACCTCCAATGTCACCGTCTGATTGAGATCTCCCATAAACGGATGCTAGCACGCCTTATATGAATCTTAACACCTTAAAAGAGAATAGATTATTGAATAAGCAGAAAAGCAATAACAATACGCAGATGCAACCCATGAAGTAGGTAAAAAATCGCAAAAAACAGCAAGAAATCCACAGAGCGCGTCAACGCGGCGGAATGGCGCGAACGCCGGGTCGCCACCCGCGGCCCCGATCCGCCGATGGTAGACATGGAAGCCATGCAAGCAGCGCAGCCCCAATCCCGAGCCGAGCGCGAAGTCGTGGACTTCGTGTCCCGCCTGATCCAGTTCGACACGAGCAACACCGGCGAGCTCGCGACCACGAAAGGCGAGGCCGAGTGCGCTCGATGGGTCCAGGCGCAACTCGAAGAAGCCGGTTACGAGACGCAGTACGTGGAATCCGGCGCGCCGGGCCGGGGCAATGTCTTCGCCCGGCTCAAAGGAGCCGAAACCGGGCGGGGGGCCTTGCTCATCCACGGGCATTTGGACGTTGTTCCCGCCGAGCCCGCCGACTGGAGCGTGCACCCGTTCTCCGGCGCTGTGCGGGACGGGCATGTCTGGGGCCGGGGCGCGGTGGACATGAAAGACATGGTCGGGATGACGCTGGCAGTCGCCCGCCAGTTCAAAGCCGAAGGGGTCCAGCCGCCCAGAGACTTGGTCTTCGCCTTCGTCGCGGACGAGGAGGCGGGCGGCGCGTATGGCTCGCATTGGCTTGTCGAGCATCGGCCAGACCTGTTCGTCGGGGTGACCGAAGCGATCGGCGAAGTCGGCGGTTTCTCGATGACCGTGCCGGACAAGGAAGGCGGGACCCAAAGGCTGTACTTGATCTCCACCGCCGAGAAGGGCCTCTACTGGATGCGGCTGACCGCCAAAGGACGGGCTGGGCACGGCTCTTTCCTCAACGGCGACAACGCGGTCACCGTCCTCGCTGAAGCAGTCGCCAAGCTGGGCAGGCATGTCTTTCCCATCGTCATCACCGACACGGTCGCGCGGTTCCTGCGAACGGTCTCCGAGGTCACCGGGCTCGACCTCGACCCGGACGCGCCCGATTTGGAGGGGCGGATCGCCAAGCTCGGCGCGTTCTCGAGCTCCTTGAACGCGACATTGCGGGACACCGCCAACCCGACGATGCTCAAGGCCGGGTACAAGGCCAATGTCATCCCGCAGGTCGCGGAGGCTGTGGTCGACTGCCGGATACTGCCGGGGCGCCGAGCTGCTTTCGAGAGGGAAGTGGACGCGATCCTCGGCCCGGACGTCGAGCGCAGCGCCATCACCGACCTCGATGCCTATGAGACGGTGTACGAGGGGACGTTGGTCGACGCGATGAACGCGGCGCTCTTGGCGCACGACCCGCAGGCCAGGCCAACCCCGTACATGCTTTCCGGCGGGACCGACGCGAAGGCTTTCGACAAGCTCGGAATCCGCTGCTTCGGCTACGCCCCGTTGCGACTGCCCCCGGACTTGGACTTCGCGTCCCTGTTCCACGGGGTGGACGAGCGCGTGCCGGTGGACTCGCTGATTTTCGGAACGCGCGTGCTGGCAGACTTCTTGCTCCGCAGCTGACCGCCCGCGGCCCAGAACACTCTCCGCGCAGCGGCGCGCGGCATGTACCGTGGAGCAGACCAAGAGCCACGTTCGAAGGAGCAACCATGTCTCGTGACCCCTTTGCCGACCTTCCCGTTTTGCCGGGCTTCCATGTCAGCTCAGCCGATGTGCCGCATGGCGCACGCCTGAAGAACGACCAGGTCAGCGGCATCTTCGGCGCGGGCGGCAAGGACATCTCGCCGCAGCTGTCATGGTCTGGTTTCCCCGCCGAGACCCAGAGCTTCGCGATCACCGTCTACGACCCCGACGCGCCGACCCTCTCGGGCTTCTGGCATTGGGCTGTGGCCGACCTGCCCGCAACGACGACCGAGCTGCCCACCGGGGCGGGCGACGAGTCCGGCTCGGGGCTGCCCGACGGGGCTGTGCAGCTGGTGAACGACGGGGGCGTGCGCCAATTCCTCGGCGCGGCCCCGCCCGAGGGCCATGGCGAGCACCGTTACTTCATCACCGTGTGGGCTGTCGGGGTCCCCAAGCTTGGCGTGCCCGCCGAGGCTTCGCCCGCGGTTCTCGCGTTCAACCTGTTCAGCCACGCGCTCGCCCGGGCGAGCATCGTGGGCGTCTATTCGCAGTAGCGTCCGCTCATCCCCGCTGCTCGCTGCCGACCGCCTCGGCGACGCTCGCGCAGCCGTGCTCGCGGGCGAGCGCGGCGATTCCGGCGTTGACGCGCCTCGCGTAGAGCGGGCCCTCGTAGATGAAGCCGGTGTACCCCTCCACGAGGCTCGCTCCGGCCAAAATCCGTTCCCACGCGTCCTTGGCCGTGCGCACGCCGCCGACGCTGACCAGGGCCAGCTTTCCGCCGGTCACGGATCGGAGCAGGCGCAGCACCTCGAGCGCGCGTTGCGCCAAGACCGGCCCGGACAGACCGCCCGCCCCGGCGCGCCCGACCAAGGCCGGGTCTGAGCGCAGTCCGGACCGGCTCACCGTGGTGTTGCAGGCGACCAGTCCCGCGAGCTGCAATTTCATTGCCAGGTCGGCGACCGCCGCAACGTCCGCGTCGGCGAGATCAGGTGCGATCTTCAGCAGCACCGGCACCGTGCTCGTCTCGGCGACGGCGCTCAGGATGGGCTCGAGCGCCGACACGGCTTGCAGGTCGCGAAGCCCTGGCGTGTTCGGCGAGCTCACGTTCACCACGAGAAAATCGACCACAGGGGAGAACGCCCGCGCGCACGCGCGGTAGTCCTCGACGGCGTCGTCGGCCGCTGTGGCCTTGTTCTTCCCGATGTTCGCGCCGATCGGCGCCTGCCGCGCCGCGCCGCGCAGTCTGGCCGAGGCGGCTTCGGCCCCGTCGTTGTTGAAGCCCATGCGGTTGATGAGCGCCTCGTCGGCGGGGAGGCGGAACAGCCTTGGTTTCGGGTTGCCCGGTTGGGGTTTGGGCGTGACAGTGCCGATCTCCGCGAAACCGAAGCCGAGTTTGCGCCATGTTTTCGCTCCTCGGGCGTCTTTGTCGAATCCGGCGGCGAGGCCGAAGGGCGCGGGGAAGTCCACCCCGAAGAGACGTTGGGCGAGCACCGGGTCGAACCCAGCGCCCGGCAGCAGCGGAGCTGCCATCCGGATCCCGGCGAAGGCGAGATGGTGCGCGCGCTCCGGCGGCAGCGTGAAAAGCGCAGGCCGCAGCAGGCGGTACGGGGAAAAGCTCATGATTGCTCCTCGCTCATGCGTGGGCTCCGCTCACGTCGTCCAACGCCACGGCGATGGATTTGGGCAAGGTCAGCTCTTCGGCGGCGAGCGCCCCGGTGAGCTGGGCGACGTCCCGTGCGCCGATCAGCACGCTGGACACGCCGAGCCGGTCGCGCACCCACGCGAGCGCGACCGCGAGCGGTGATGTGGCGAGCCCGTCCGCAGCCGTCAGGACGCTGTCGACGATCCGGTTCGCCGTCTCCGTGCGGAATCGCTCCACGGACACGGCGGCTGTCGGGTCCGCGGCCCTGGAGTCCTTGGGCATGCCTTTGCGGTACTTGCCCGTGAGGACGCCTTCTGCGAGCGGCGTGGCCGCAATGGCTCCCACGCCGTGGTGTTTCGCGCAGGGCAGCAATTGGCTTTCTGCCTCCCGGGCGAGCAAAGAGTATTCCACGCCCGACGACACGATGGGGAATTCGGCGCAGCGGGCGGCCAGCGTGGCGAGCTGCCAGCCGGTGAAGCCTCGCACGCCGATGTAGCGCACAGAGCCTCGGCGCACGGCGTGGGCCAGTGTCTGCGCGACTTCCTCGACCGGGGTGTGGGGGTCCCACGCGTCCACCTGCCACAGGTCCAGGTGGTCGACGCCCAGCACCCGCAACGTGTCGTCCAGCTGGGCGAGCAGCGCGCGCCGCGAGCAGTCGACCCTCGGGTGGATCATCGGATGGATGCCCGACCCGCTGGCGAGCACCAAGGACTCGCGGTTGACGTGGTTTTTCAAGAGCCCGGCGAGGATGTCCTGGGACACCCCGTCCGCGTACGCGGGGGAGTTGTCCACGAATGTCCCGCCCGCGTCCAGAAACGCCGTGACCAGACCGGCGGCCTCGTCCGCGTTCGTGCGCAAACCCCAGTTCAGAGTGCCCAGGCCGAGGCGGGAAACACGCAGCCCGCTCGAACCGAGGGTGCGGTACTTCATGGGGCGGTCTCCAAAGGCTGGCGGGGCATCGTGTCCATCTTGCCATGCCGTAGGCGACTCGCTCGGGTCTTCGCCAGCTAGGCTCGGGGTATGACAGTTCTGCTCGTGCGCCACGCGCGGTCCACGTCCAACGTCGCGAGGACATTGGCGGGCCGAAGCCCTGGCGTCGGTCTCGACCCCCACGGGCGGGAGCAGGCGCACGACCTCGTCGACCGCCTCGCGGCGCTGCCGATCCGCCGGATCGTGCGTTCCCCGTTGCAGCGTTGCGCGGAGACGATCACGCCCCTCGCCGCCGCGTTGGGCCTTGCGCAGCAGGTGGACGAACGGCTCAGCGAGGTCGACTATGGCAGCTGGACTGGCCGCAAGCTCGATGAGTTGGGCGGGGAGCCGTTGTGGAAGGTGGTGCAGCGACACCCGTCGGCTGCTGTCTTCCCCGGCGGCGAGGGCCTCGCGCAGGTGCAGGCCCGAGCGCTCGCGGCGATCCGCGATCATGACCGAGCCGTGGCGCAGGAGCACGGACCCGGCGCATTGTGGTTGGCCTGTTCGCACGGCGACGTCATCAAATCGGTGCTTGCCGACGCTGTCGGCTCGCACCTCGACCAATTCCAACGCCTCATGGTCGAGCCCGCCTCGGTGAGCGTGGTGGCCTACACGCCGCATCTGCCGGTGGTGTCCTGCATGAACCACACCGATGGGGCGTTGCCGCCCGCCAAATGCAACATCATGCCCGCCGCCGTCGCTGTCGCCACGTCCGCCGAGCACGAGCAGCCGGAATATGATGGGATGGTCGGCGGTGCCCCCGGCGTTGCGGCCGGGGGGCCTGCGGAGAAGGCTATGGAGGTGTGATGGCAAGGGCGATCCATGTGTTCCGGGGACCAGACCGTTTCATCACCGGCACAGTCGGCGAACCGGGCGACCGCGCCTTCTTCATCCAAGTGGTCGATTCGGTCCAGGTCGTCACCGTCGCGCTGGAGAAACAGCAGGTGCAGGTCTTGGCCGACCGGGTTGAGAGCCTGCTCGACGAGGTCGCGCGCCGTTTCGGCGCCCCGGTGCCGCCGCCGGTCGACGAGGTCGCCGATCTGCACCCGATGGTCACGCCGATCGAGACGGAGTTCCGCGTCGGCGTGATGGGCCTCGGATGGGACGCGCAGTCGGCGACAGTCGTGGTGGAGCTCATGGCGGTCACAGAGGGGGAGCTGGACGAATCGGTGATCCTTGAGGACTCCGAAGAGGGGCCGGACGCTGTGCGCGTTTTCCTTTCCCCCCAGGCGGCCCGTGAGTTCGTCGCCCGCTCCAGCCTCGTCATCTCGGCCGGGCGGCGCACCTGCCCGCTGTGCACGGAGCCCTTGGACCCGCAGGGCCACATCTGTCCGCGCACCAACGGCTACCACCGTCGAGCGGGTTAGGTTTTCGCCGATGCCCCGCTTCTCGGCAGAGACGGAGCTTTTGTTGCGCCGCGCCGAGCTGACAATCCTGGGAAGGGTGCGTTCGGCCTCGAACGCCGTGCTGCTCTGCGAACTCCAAGACCAACCCGCCGACGAAGGCCGACCCGGCGGCTCGGACGGGCTGCTGTGCGTGTACAAGCCTGTGCGGGGCGAGCAGCCGCTGTGGGATTTCCCCCACGGCTCGCTGGCCGGCCGGGAGTTCGCGAGTTATCTCATCAGCGAAGCCCTCGGCTGGTCGCTCATCCCGCCGACGACGTTGCGCGAGGGGCCGTACGGATGGGGGATGGCCCAACAGTGGGTGCGCGGCGCAGAGGGGGCCGAGGACGCGCTTGTCGCGTTCTTCGCGCGGGAACAGGTCCCGCCGCAATGGCGGGCGGTTGTCTCCGGCCGCGACTCGGACGGCGCGGCGGTGGTGCTCGCCCACGCCGACCACCCGAGGCTGCGGCAGCTCGCCGTGCTCGACGTGCTCGTCAACAACGCGGACCGCAAGGGCGGGCATGTGCTCTTGGGCGAAGACGGGGCGGTGTGGGGGATCGACCACGGCGTCTCGTTGCATGAGGACCCGAAGCTGCGCACGGTGCTGTGGGGTTGGTCGGGCGAGCCGGTCCCCGCCGAGCAGCTCGCCGACGTCGCCCGGCTCGCGACCGAGTTGGCCGGTCCGCTCGGCGAGGCGTTGGCCGAGCATCTGACCGCCGCCGAGATCGCCGCCCTTGGCGAACGGGCTGCGCGGTTGCTCGCCGACCAGGTCATGCCGAGCCCGCTGGGCGAGCGCGTGCTGCCTTGGCCGTTGTTGTAGCGGGCGGGGTTTCTCCTTGTCGGGGCGGTGCGCCCCGACGGCGCATTGCGGCGATGGGCGCCGTCCCGTACCATCCATGCTCGACACGGCGTTCTGCCAGACACAGAGGGAGCAGTCAGGTGCATCTTGCGGATGTGCGGCGCGTGGACGTCGCCGCGCTCGGGGATTTGGCGACGAGTCTCGCGTCCCGCGCGTCGTCGTTCGAGGAGGCGCGGGCGTAGTTCTCGAAGATCACGCAGTTCCCCGGCTGGTCGGGAACGGCGAAGGACGCGGCGGCGGGGAGTTTCCAGAACATCGACACGAGCTTGTTGGACGATGTGGCGCGGGTGTCGGCGGTGCATCAGGCGGTGTTGGAGTTGTCCGAGGACTTCGCGCAGTTGCAGGCGCGCGTGCGCGTGTTGGAGCAGGAGGCGGCTTCGATCGGGGCGGTGTTGGACGCCGACGGCAAGGTCAGTTTCTCCGAGGGGGCGCACCCGGATGCGCAGCAGCAGCACCGCGCCGTGGTCATAGGCAGCGAGGCGTACGAGTTGATGGTGGACGCGGATCGGCTCGATGAGAAGGCGGGCGACGTCCTCAGGAAAGCCGAGGACGGGCAGATCGGCGCGGGCGGGGCTGCGAACGAGACCGAGGCGGCGCTCGACGGCGCGGCGCAGGGCACGCTGGGGGTGCCGGAGCCGCCGAAGGGCCAGGACGGCAAGCCCGTATCGCCGACTTACAACACGGCCTGGTGGAACGATTTGACCGAACAGCAGCGCGAGTGGGTGAAGAGCTCGCATCCGGAGTGGATGGAGAATCTGGACGGGGTGCCCGCGAAGGACCGCGACGAGGTGAACCGCAAGAGGCTGCCGGGGGAGATCGCCCGGTTGCAGGCCGAGGTGGATCGTTTGCAGAAAAAGCTGGACAGCGAGTTCGGGCACGGCAAATTCAGCAACACAGACTCGGACCTGTGGTACGCGCAGCGCCGGTTGGAGGGCGCGAAAGCGGTCGAGCGGGCGCTGCGTGACAATAAGGGGACCAAGCTGATGGTGTTCGACCCGGACTACGGCGAGCGGGGCCGTGCGGCCATCGCGACAGGGGAGCCGGACACCGCCGACCACATCTCGGTCACCACCCCCGGCGTGAACTCCTCACCAGGCCAAAGCATCGTAGACATGACCAAAGAAGCGGAAGCTTTGAAAAGAGAGACCGAAACTGTTTTGAACAGCAATGGACATGGGAACGAGACGGTGTCCACCATCGCGTGGATCGGGTACGAGCCGCCGCAGGCGCAGCTCGACCCCCATCACCTCGACAAGACGGGCGATGTTGGGCCTGGCGGGCTGGGGGACGAGCCGGGGGGCTTGTCCGACGTGTCGAGCGATGCGAAGGCGAAGGCCGGGGCGTCGAGCCTGTCCTCGTTCTACGAGGGCCTGAACGCCGCATGGCATCCGGAGTCCGGGGACGCGCAGACGAGCCCGCACATCACCGCGCTCGGGCACTCCTACGGCTCGCTCACCACCAGCCTCGCCTTGCAGCAGACCATGCCGGGGGTGGTGGACAACGCCGTGTTCTACGGTTCGCCCGGTTTGGAGCTGCCCTCTGTGGACCGGTTGCCGGTGGCGGCGGGGCACGCGTTCGCGATGCAGGCCGACAACGACCCGATCCACTACGTCCCCGACGTATTCAAATACGGCGCCTACGGCCCCAACCCCACAGACACCCCCGGCATCACGCGCCTCTCCACCCACGCGGGGGACACCACAGGCGACGCGGCTCCCGGCGCGACCGTGCACCATGAGGGCGCGTCCGGGCACTCGGAGTACGGCCGCAACGGCGACAATGGGCAGTTGCGGATGCCCGGATACAATATGGCGGTGGTGGTCGCCGGGATGACCGGGCAAGACGGACGCCCCGACCTCACCAGGAAGGGGGAGTGATCCCTATGGCGGACCCGGTGCAGGGGAAGGGCTGGCTCAGGCGAAATGCCCCGTGGCTCTTTGCGGGTTTGGCTGTCGCGCTCATCGCCCTTCTGGCCGTGTGCGGGGTGGGGGTGTACCGATTTCTGGAAGGGTTGAAAGGTATGGACGACGCGCCGCGGCACATGACCCCGCAACAAGTAACAGCGTTCGAGGAGCGGTACCGGGACAAAGGCAGCGTCGAACAGGCCGCGAAAGACCTGGAGGCCGTCATCGCCAAGACCGCCGACAAGATCGCCGCCCTCGTCCCCGGCCTCACCTGGAAATGGAAAGACGACACCGCGAACGTCGGCTGTCCGCAAGACCCGGCCAGCGACACGCGGGTGACGAGGTTTTGGGTACGTACCGCTTTACTCTCCGGTCCCATTCCCGAGGACGTGTGGCCCCAAGCGGTCGCCATCGTGCAGAGCGAGGCGCAGTTCTTGGGCATGACGGCGCAGTTCAAGTACCAGGACGCTGCCAAGCAGCACGACCTGGTGTTCTCCTCCGCAGACGGCGGGGAGATCAGAATTGCGACAGCGGTTCAGGCCCTCATCACGGGCAAGACCCCGTGCCGGTTGATGGAGTACTGGTACACCGACCGGGGCATCCCTGTCCCGAGCACGGGCGAGGAGCCGCGATGACCGCCGATGAGGCCCCCGCGGGAGCGAAGGTCACCGTGAGCGTGGAGGAGCTGCGCGACGGGGCGGACCAGCTCCACGACCTCGCAGGAGAGACGGCGAGCAAACTCGCCTCAAGCGATCAGATGTTGGACACCTCGTCGCAAGCGTGGAAAGGCTTGAAATCGGCCGCCGCGTACGCCGCGTACGCGGAGCATGAGACCGCGCGGGGCACAGCCGCCGTGGCGTCTCTCGCTGATGCGGCGGGCAACGTCGCCCATGCCGCCGAGCACTACGAGCGCACGGACGGCGCGAGCGCCGACGCCATCGACCGTATTGTGTGAGCCGCGAATGCCCCGATCTCGCGAAGAGGGGAGAATGACCCCTATGGCGGACCCGGTGCAGGGGAAGGGCTGGCTCAGGCGAAATGCCCCGTGGCTCTTTGCGGGTTCGGCTGTCGCGCTCATCGCCCTTCTGGCCGTGTGCGGGGTGGGGGTGTACCGATTTCTGGAAGGGTTGAAAGGCATGGACGACGCTCCGAAACACATGGCCAAAGACCAGATCGCAGCTTTTGAGGCCTCCTACCAGGATAAAGGCACGGCAGAGCAGGCCGCGAAAGACCTCGAATCCGTGATCGCGAAGACCGCCGACAAGATCGCCGCCCTCGTCCCCGGCCTCACCTGGAAATGGCATCGAGACGGAGGCCCCGGCGGCTGTCCGAAAGATCCAGCAGGTGACACATGGGTGATGAGGATGTACACGCGACACGCTCTGTTCTCCGGTCCCATTCCGGAGGACGTGTGGCCCCAAGCGGTGGCTGTCGTGCGGAGCGAGGCGCAGTTTTTGGGGATGACGGCGCAGTTCAAGTACCAGGACGCTGCCAAGCAGCACGACCTGGTGTTCTCCTCCGCAGACGGCGGGGAGATCAACATCGGTACAGCGGTCCAAGCTTCCATCACGGGCACGACCCCGTGCCGGTTGCGTGAGCAGTGGTACACCGACTACGGCATCCCCGTCCCGAGAGAGAGTGAGGAGCCGCGATGACCGCCGACGAGGCCCCCGCAGGAGCGGAGGCCCGCCGTGAGCACGAGCGCTCCCGTTTTCTCGCCGGAGGCCGCCTGGATTTCCGAGGCTCCGTGAGCGGCTAGAGTAGTGCGGTGCGTTCTTGGCTTGCCCCGTCGGTTCCGAAGCTCGCGGGCGCAGGACCCCGGTTGCGCCTATGGGACTCCGCCGACCGAATCATCCGCCCGGTCACACCGGGCCGCACGGCGACGATGTACGTCTGCGGCATCACCCCGTACGACGCGACGCATCTCGGCCACGCGGCGACCTACCTCGCCTTCGACCTCGTGCACCGCCTCTGGCTGGACGCGGGCCACCAAGTCGCCTACGCGCAGAACATCACCGACGTGGACGACCCCCTCCTCGAACGCGCCGACCGCGACCACCGGGACTGGCAGGAGCTCGCGGCGGAGCAGATCGAACTCTTCCGAACCGACATGTCCGCGCTGCGCGTGCTGCCGCCGCACGAGTACGTCGGCGTGACCGAGTCGGTCGGCTTGGTGGTCGCGATGGTGGAGAAGCTGCTCGCCAACCAGTCGGCGTACGTCGTGGCCGAGGGCGAATACCCGGACGTCTACCACCGGATCGCCGCCACGGAGGACTTCGGCTACGTCTCCGGTTACGGGCGGGAGGAAATGGCCCAGGTGTTCCGCGAGCGCGGCGGCGACCCGGACCGCCCCGGCAAAGCAGACCCGCTCGACGCGCTCCTGTGGCGCGCGGCAAGGCCGGGGGAGCCGAGCTGGCCGTCGCCTTTCGGCCCAGGCAGGCCTGGATGGCATGTGGAGTGCTCCGCTATCGCGTTGGACCGCATCGGGTTCGGTTTCGACGTGCAGGGCGGGGGCTCCGACCTGGTCTTCCCGCATCACGAGTTCTCCGCCGCCCACGCCCAGGCGCAGCACGGCGCAGGCGCGGCGGACGAACACAGAAGGTTCGCGCGCAATTACGTCCACGCGGGCATGATCGGCCTCGACGGGGAGAAAATGTCCAAGAGCCTCGGGAACCTGGTCTTCGTCTCCGCGCTGCGCGAGCGCGGCGTGGACCCCTCGGCGATCCGGCTCGCCCTCTTCGCGGGCCACTATCGCGCCGACCGCTCCTGGGACCAAGGGCTGCTGCGCGAGGCGCAGGAGCGGCTTGCGCGCTGGCGCCATGCCGCCTCCCTCGCGTCGGGCCCTGCCGCGCACGACGTGGTGGCTAGGATGCGCGAGCACCTGGCGAACGACCTCGACACGCCGAAAGCGCTCGCGGCGCTCGACAGCTGGTCGCTGGAGGCGGCCGCCCACGGCGGCGGCGACCAGGAGGCCCCCGCGCTCGTCGCGCGGGCGGCGGACGCTCTCCTCGGCGTGCAGCTCACACCGTGACCAGCATTGGCGAAAAACGCCGGGGCGAAGGCGCTGCGCGTTGCGAGTGCTAGGCTCGCAGTGGCGTCCGGCCCGCAGGAGGCAGGAGCGAGAGGCGCGGAGGACATCGCATGGCTGCATTCGGATTGGCGAAACAATCCTGGGGAGTGCTTCGCGAACACCCGAAACTCGCCTGGTTCCCGATCATCGCGATCCTCGGCGCCGTTGTCGCGTTGGTGTTCGACGCGGTCCTTTTCATCGTGGTGCTCCTCGGCGACGCGGCCATCACCAGCCAGTTCGGCCACAGCAGGGGCGCGAGCGGGGCGGGCGCGGCGGCAGTTGTCCTGGTCATCTTGATCGCGACCTACCTGGCCGCGGTGGTCTCCAGCCTCTGCCGCGCCGCATTGATCTTTGAGACCAACACTGTGCTTGTCAACCCGAACGCCCAGGTCAGTGTTGCCAATGGCTTCGGCGGGGCGTTCCGGCGGCTGCCCGCCCTGCTCGGCTGGTCCGCGATCCAAGCCGTGGTCGGCTCTGTCGTCTCTTTCGTGAAGGACGAGTCGAGCTTGCTGGGGGGCCTGGTCGATCTGGCCTGGAACGTGGTGAGCTTCCTCGCGTTGCCGTTCCTGGTGCTGGACGGCCGAGGCCCGGTCGAATCGTTGAAGCTTTCCTCGGCGACGCTCAAAGACCGGTGGGGCGACAACCTGAAGCTCAATCTCGGGCTTTCCAGCGCGCTGGTGGTCGCGGTGATCGTCATCGGCCTCCCCGCAGGGGGGGTGATGTGGCTGGGGGAGAAGGCGGGCTGGCCGATCCTGGTCTCGATAGCGGCGATTGTCGGCTTGATCTGCTTCGCGGTTGTCGCTCTGGTGATCTCGACGCTCACGAGCATCCTGCGAACCGCGTTCTACCGCTCTGTGATGGACAACCAGATCCCCGCCGCGTTCGCCCAAGACCAAGACCAGCAGGCCCAGTTCCAGCAGCTTGTCTCCTTCCGATAGGGGTTCGATGTTTCTCCGCTCGTCTGTTTTCCGCGTGTTCGCAGCCGCCGTGGCCACGGCGTCCTTGGCGGGCTGTCCGAGGCAATCGGCCCCGCCAGCCCCGCCGCCTGCGCCGCCGACTCAGCAAGTGGCCGCGTTGCGCTGGGATCTGTGCAGGTACGACCACAGCAGGCCCCGCCCAGAGATCACACCGGGAGACGCGCAGTGCGCCGTGCTCAAAGCCCCCGCCGATCCGTCCCAGAAGAACGGGCCCGCCACGGTCGACATCGCCGTCATCCGCCGCACCGCGACCGATCAGCAGAACAAAATCGGCACGCTCGTGTACTTCCCGCCCGCGATGGACGCTTCGGGGGTGGACCAGATCGTGAACGACCCGACGCTCGCCGGGTTGGAGAAAAGTTTCGACCTCGTGAGCTTCAACCCGCGAGGCGTCGCGGGATCGTTCTCGGTTTCCGCGAGCTCGCAGAAAGCCCAGGCGTTCTGCGACAAATCCGTCCTCGCCGAAGCCGAGCCGTTCTTGCGCGCGCCCGTCGTCGAACCCGAACAGCTCGAAGTTGCCAGGTCCAAGAGCGTGTCGGTGTACAACTCGTGCGTGCAAATCTCGAAAGTCGACCATTTCGACGCGGTCACCGCCGCCCAGGACGTCGAACTGCTCCGCCAGTCGCTCGGCGTCGACCAAATCAGCCTCTACGCCCACGGCTACGGCACGCTCGCGGCGCAGGCGTATGCGCGCTTGAACCCGGGCCACGTCCGCGCGAGCGTCCTCGACGCCCCGATCCCCCCGAAACTCACCGCGACGGATTTCGCCAGCCAGCTCGCGGGCTCCCTCGAAGGTGCGTACACGCGTTTCGCGGCTTGGTGCGCGGCCGATCAGAGTTGCGCGCTCGGCAAGCAGGACCCTTGGGAAGTCTATGACTCGCTGGTCGCCAAAGCTGGCTCCGACGCGGGCCTGGTGAATCCCGCTTTCCCGGACTCGCGGCTCGACCAGCCGTACTTGAACTGGCAGATCGACCAGATCCTCGCCAAGGCCGACGACGCGAAGCTGGCGGACTACCTCAAAGCGCTCACCGCGAACCAGCCGTTCCCTGAAGCCCCGAGGGACGAGGCGCCCGCGGATGCCCCGGTCCAATACCCGGTCGTCGAGTTCCGGCTGTGCCAGGACCTCGATCTGAAACTCGCGCCCGCAGACGTGGAGAACACGGCGCGCTCGGCGGCCGCCGCCGCTCCGCACTTTCGCTCCTCTCCGTACGCGAACCGGCTCCTGGCCTTGTGCCTGGGCTTCCCGAGCCCCGCGCAGTCCGCTCCCACCGGCCCGGCGGGCTCGCCGGTGCTGGTCATCGGCGGCGCGGACGACGTCCGCTCGCCCGCCGTGTGGTCGCAGGCCGTCGCCGCCCAACTGGGCGAGAAGGCGACTTCGGTCAGTGTCGACGACGGCACCGACCAGGTCCGGCTCATCTCCGGCGGGCCCGCCGAGCAGGCTTTGGCGAACTTCTTGATCGCGCTGAAGGCTCCCCCGAAAGACACTGTCTACCCGCCCAACTAGGCTAGTGCGATGCTGCTTTCCGACCGTGACATATTCGCAGAGATCCAAGCCAGCAGGTTGTCGGTCGAACCCTTCGACTCGAAGCTGGTCCAGCCCTCCAGCATCGACGTCCGGCTCGACGGGATGTTCCAGGTCTTCAACAACACCCGCTACACCCACATCGACCCCGCGCAGCGCCAAGACGAGCTCACCAGCCTGGTCGAACCAGCACAAGGGGAGCCGTTCGTGCTGCACCCCGGCGAATTCGTGCTCGGATCGACTCTGGAAGTGGTGCGTTTGCCGGACGACCTCGCGGGCAGGCTCGAAGGGAAATCCTCATTGGGTCGGCTGGGACTGCTCACCCATTCGACGGCAGGGTTCGTTGACCCTGGTTTCTCAGGGCATTTGACGCTGGAGCTCTCGAATGTGGCGAATCTGCCGATCACGCTGTGGCCGGGGATGCTCATCGGGCAACTGTGCCTGCTCCGCCTGACCAGCCCCGCGAGCAACCCGTACGGCAGCTCGGCCGTCGCGTCGAAGTACCAGGGCCAACGCGGGCCGACGCCCTCGAAGTCGTACCTGAACTTCCAAGATCGAAATCCTCGAGCCGCTGAACTGGGCGGAAGCCACTGAAGGGCTGATCTGGCGCGCAGTGCCCTCTCACCAGATCGGGCGAAGCCGGTGCGCGATCGTCCGGGTGAATCGGGCTGTTCCTGATTCGGAGAAGAGCACAGCCGACCGAACGCCTTTCCCGAGGAAGGCCAGGGAGCTCACGCACTCGGACCCGTCGCCCACGAAAACCTCCACGCTGGAGCGGTCCACGATCACCCGCAGCTCCAGGAGTTCGCCGCTGCATGGCGCCGCCCGGTATCCGCGCTCGCCGCACCCGGCTCGGCTGCGGTCGATCAACACGCGTTTCGCCAGGTCGTCGTATGCGACGAGGATCTCGTGCCCGGTGTCGGTGCGCAGCGCAACGCCCACCCGCTCCGCGTCTGAGTCGGGCAGTGACACCGTCAGCTCGATGTCCGCGGCGTCGAGGCGGGGGAGCAGGAGGAGCTCCTTGTCGCGTCCGATCGTCACGTCGCCGAGGTCGACGGTGGCTTTGCGCAGCTGGGCGAACTCGCTGACCGGCAGGGCTCTGAGCCGAAGGTCGTCCGCGAGGGTCAGCTCCCGCGGCACGGTGAGCTGACCGCACCACGAATCCCGTTGGGACGGGACTGGATGGTCGAAGTCGCCCATCCAGCCGAACGTGATCCGACGGCCGTCCGGGGCCTCGAAGCTTTGCGGCGCGTAGTAGTTGCCGCCCCAGTCGGCCAGGCGGAAGTCGGTGAGCTGGAGGAAACGCTCGCCCGGAGCCCACTCGCCCACCACGTAGCCCGCGTTGTGACCGTTGCGCAGGCCGTAGCCTTGTGGTTTCGGCCCCATCGGGCAGTACGCGATGACCCACTTGTCGCCGAGCGGGAACATGTCGGGGCATTCGAGCATGTACGCGTCGGGGTCAGGATCACGGAACACGACGCTGTCGAAGTCCCAGGCCACGCCGTCCGCAGAGGTGTAGAGCCACACCTCGCCGCGGTTGTCCGTCGAGCACACGCCGAGCACCATGAACCAGGTGTCGCCCTCGCGCCAGACCTTCGGATCGCGGAAATCAGCCAGCTGGGGCGGACCCGACACGACCACGCCCCCTTTTGTGAAGGTGATCGCGTCCTTGGACCGCGCGACGCACTGGACCTGCTGGCTCCCCGCGTCCCCGTTGACGCCGTTGAGCCAGCGGTTGCCCGTGTAGTAGACCACCAGCTCGTCGCCGTCCACGACAGCCGAGCCGGAGTACACGCCGTCGCGGTCTTCCTTCAGGCTGGGCGCGAGGGCGATCGGCTCGTGCCGCCACGTCACGAGATCCGCGCTGGACGCGTGGCCCCAGTGCATCAGGCCCCACTTCGCGCTGTACGGATGGTGCTGGAAGTACACGTGGTACCGGCCGTCGAAGTAGCTGAGGCCGTTCGGATCATTGATCCAGCCAGCCTTCGCCGCGATATGCACCTGGGGGTACCACCGATTGCGCCGGCGAGACGCCAATGCTGCGACTCCCGCCTCGGCACGAGCGAGCGCGGTCTTCATCGCGATTTTTTTCATATCAAGTCCTTTCCTGTCATTTCTCGTTATGCCACCACCTGCCCATCCCGGTAAAATAGATCGCCGTCCGCCTCTTCGTCGTCCTTTTTCAGGATCAGGTAGCCGACGATGCTGGCCGCCGCCACGATCGCTGCGATCACGGAGAAGGTGGCATGGTCATCGAGACGATCGCGCAGGGCGCCCAGCGGGAGTGATATAACTATCACTCCTAGTTGGGATGTGACTTGGAACCGTACCAGGTAAAGCGTCGCTGACAAGGCAGAATTGAAGTGAATTGTGAAGTATCGGAATGCACCCCAGTATGCACAGCGGCGCCTCGAGAGCGTGGAACATCTTCACCACCGATAGAGCGACAACGTCACTGAAGACCGCAGTGCCGAGGATCCGCGCGCTCATCATGACGAACCCGAGCAGCAGGACGTTGCGGACGCCGATCTTGCGCATGAGCAGCGGGACCACGCCCATCATCACGGCCTCCAGAAACACCTGGGCCGAGTTCAGCGCGCCGTATATTTGCTCCCCGCGCTTGACGTTGTCGAAGAGGTGCGTGTAGAAGTCGGGAAACATCTGCTGCTCGTCAATGGTGTAGAAGGTCCATGTGAAGAAGACGACGCCGATCACCTTCCACAGGCGTCCCATCTTCAGCAGTGCGATCATCTCGCCGACGGACGGCAGCGACGGCCTTCTCGTCCTTCCAGAAGATCTGGACCAATAAGCACGCGCCGCCGAACACCGAGACCGCCATGAAGTTCAGGTGCGGGGCGATCGAGAACAGGAATCCGGCGGCCAGCGCCGCGATCGCGTAGCCGAACGAGCCCCACATCCGGGCTTGGCCGTGCTCGAAGCCGAACTGGCGACTGACGCGCTCGCTGACTGCCTCGAAGAGGCCTGCCGCCGCGAGGAAGCCGAAGGAGAGGTAGACGGCCCCCACGATCACGCCGATCATGAACTGGCTCTTGAGCAGCGGCTCGTCGACGAGAATGAAGAACGGCCCCACAGCCGCCGTCGCGATGGAGGCCAGGATCACCAGGCGCCAGCGAAGTCCCAGTCTGTCCTGCACCGCGGTATACAAGAACATCACGACGACCGCTGCGATCGAATCCATCGAATAGACGGCGCCTTGTTCGGCGGCGGTCAGGCCCAGCCCGCCCTCCTCGGACGATGTGAGCAACCACGGCGAGAAGAAGGACCACCAGACGCCCCACGAGGCGAAGAACAACAGGGAAGAACAACAGGAAAGAAACGGACGAATGCAAATACGCTTTGTTCTTCACAGCCTGGGCGAATGACACGGTCGGGAAATCCACGCTCTCACTCTGATGCGGCCGCCTGGTTTGTGGCGCATGTCCCGCAAGGCAGATGACATCTACCGCGCAGCTGTCTGACCGGCAAGCTCCCCACGAGTCGCGACGCGTCGCGGGGGCGCTGGCAGCACCGGGAGCCAGGCTCTCTTCGCTCGCGCGGCGATCCGTCGTCTCGCGTTCCGACACGCGTCCGCTCGGCTTCACCTGCCGCTCATCTCGCCACGCTGCAATGACAGCTGTGCGATGCGCTGTGTTCGGCACTGGTTATTTGGGAGCGACCCACGCGGCCTGTATGGCGGCTTTGGGCCACGAGGTCCTCGGCGTGGACGTCGACCCTGCAAAGATCGCCAAACTCTCGGCGGGGGAGACCCCGTTTTACGAGCCGGGGCTCGAGGAGGTTCTGCGGGAGAACCTCGCCAACGGGCGTTTGCGTTTCACCACCTCGTACCAAGAGGCCGCCGCGTTCGCGGACGTCCACTTCCTCGGAGTCGGCACGCCCCAGAAGAAGGGCGAATACGGAGCCGACCTCGCCCATGTGCACGCTGTCGTCGACGCCCTCGCCCCGCTGCTGCGGCGGGAGGCGTTGATCCTCGGCAAGTCCACCGTCCCCGTCGGGACATCGGCGAAGTTGCAGGCCCGCGCCCGCGCGCTCGCCACCGTCGACGTCCATGTGGGATGGAACCCCGAATTCCTCCGTGAAGGCCACGCCGTGTCGGACACCATGCACCCCGACCGGATCGTTTTGGGCGTCGACCGGGAGGCCCCGGAACTCGTGGAGCGGTTGACTCGTGAAATGTACGCGGCTCCGCTCGCCGAAGGCTCCCCGATCATCACCACCGACTGGGCCACGGCCGAACTGGTCAAAGTGTCGGCGAACGCGTTCCTCGCGACGAAAATCTCCTTCATCAACGCTGTTGGGGAAGTGTGCGCGGCCGCAGGCGCGGACGTCACCACCCTCGCTGACGCGATCGGGCACGACAGGCGGATCGGCAGGCAGTTCCTCAACGCCGGTCTCGGCTTCGGCGGCGGTTGCCTGCCCAAGGACATCCGCGCGTTCATGGCGGCAGCCGGCGAGCTCGGCGCAGACCGGACCCTCACCTTCCTGCGCGAGGTCGACAGCATCAACATGCGCCAGCGTTCCAAGATGGTGGACCTGGTCACCGAGGCCTGCGGCGGCTCTGTGCTCGGCGCGAACCTGGCGGTGCTCGGGGCGGCGTTCAAACCGCAGTCCGACGACGTGCGGGACTCTCCCGCCCTCAACGTGGCGGGCATGTTGCAGCTGCGCGGCGCGAACGTGACGGTGTACGACCCGAAGGCCCTGGAGAACTCCAAGCGGGTTTTCCCGACCCTTGGCTACGCCACATCCGCGGTGGACGCCTGCGAGAAGGCTGACGCGGTGCTGGTGCTCACCGAGTGGCCGGAGTTCGTCGAATTGGACCCCGCTCGGGTCGCAGGTTGTGTTCGCGAGCGCCGGGTCGTGGACGGCAGGCGCTGCCTCGACGCGGCGAAGTGGCGCTCCCAAGGGTGGAGCTACACGGCCCTGGGCGGCATTCGGTCCTGACCCCGAGGGCTCTGCTGTTCTGGTCGTCGCCCGCGGCCTGAGTTTCGGATGGTCTTCGCGCGGGCTTGGTCAGCCCTGCGCCGCGTCAGGCCGTGCTTGGGGTCCCGTGCCCGCAGATCGCCCAGGGGAGCCGTCGTGGGGGAGCAGCGCGACCGCGACCGCCGTGGTGAGCGGGACGCTCAGCGCGAGGCCGATGCCGCCGACCACGGACCTTGCGAATTCTGTGGCGACCGCGTCGCTGGTCAGCAGGTCTGCGAGCGGCCTGCCGGACACCGAGAGCAGCAGGAACAACGGCAGCGCCCCGCCAGCGTACGCGAACAGCAACGTGTACACGGTGCTGGCGATGTGGTCGCGCCCGACGCGCATGGCGGATCGGAAAACCTGTGCGCGCGCGAGGTTGGCTTCGGCGAGTTCGAAAACGGCGGAGGCCTGGGTGATGGTGACATCGTTGAGCACGCCGAGAGAGCCGATGATGAAACCGGCCAATAAGACGCCAGGCATCGCCACGTTGCCGAGGTACACCTGGAGGTCGTTGTTGGCCTCCTCTGAAAGCCCGCTGACATGCGCGGAGTCGATGATGAGCCAGCCCGCGAGCGCGGTGCAGCCGAGCGCGACGAACGTGCCGGTCAGGGCTGAGGCAGTGCGCCAGTTCAGGCCGTGCGCGAGAGGGAGCACCAGCGCGAGGATCGCGATGGCGGAGACGGTGGCGACGAGCGTCGCCGAGGCTCCGTTCAAGAGAGAGGGCAGCGTGTAGAGGGTCAGCACGGCGAAAGCCACGGCCAGTCCGATGAGCGCGCGCAAACCGCGCCAACCCGCGACCGCGACAACGACCACAGCGAAGAGGGCCGCCCACAGCATCATGGGGGAGCGTCGCTGGAAGTCGTCGAAATTGTACGATCTTCCTTCCGGCCCGTTGTGCGCGATCACCCGGATCTGTTCGCCCGCTTCGAGCCGGGGCTGGCCGGGGCCTGGTCGCACGACGCCGTCATCGGCGCTGCTGGAATCTTTGGCCAGTCCTTGGGTCACCCGGTTGGTCGGGATCTCCAAGAGCACATAGCGGTTCGCGTCGGGGCCGGAAGTCACAACGATGGTCGCGTCGAAGCACATCCCGTCCGGTTGCGGGCTCACCTGCGGCGGGTCGCGCAGCACCTCGCTGACCAATGGGTTGGCGCAGTTGGTGAGGACCACGCCGCGCACGGAGGCCGACTCGGTCCGCAGGGCGTGCCCGTGCTCATCGCGGTACTGGAGCGGGATGTCGTGGCGCCGCTGCTGCGGCCAGGTCAGGGCTATGGTCGAGATGACGGCGATAGCCGCGACGGCGAGCGCGGCGAGCACTGCGGCTGTGGCGCGGGAGCGGGGAAGGGCAACAGGGCCGCTCGAGTGCCCGTGCCCGTGGTGGCTGTGCGCAGCAGGCCCAGTCGCGTGGTGTGTCATGGGGGCGGTTACTGCCGGTAGCTCGCGAGGAAGTTCCCGAACCGTTCTATGGCGTTGCGCAGGTCTCGTTGCGGGGCCAAGGTGACGATCCGCAGGTGGTCGTGGTGGGGCCAGTTGAACCCGGTGCCTTGCACGAGCAGGATTTTTTCCTGCAGCAAGAGGTCGAGCGCGAGCTGCTCGTCGTTGTGGATCGCGTGCACTTCCGGGTCAAGGCGCGGGAAGACGTACATCGCGCCCTTCGGGTTGACGCACGAGACTCCGGGGATTTTCTCCAGCTCTTCCACCACGGCGTCGCGCTGCTCGCGCAGTCTGCCACCGGGTTTGGTGAGCTCACGAATGCTTTGGTAGCCGCCGACAGCGACCTGGATGCCGTATTGCGCCGGGGCGTTCGGGCACAGCCGGGTCGCCGCAAGGGTTTCCAATCCTTCGATGAAGCCTTTCGCGTGGTCTTTCGGGCCGGTGAGCACCATCCATCCAGAGCGGAACCCGGGGGCGCGGTAGGTCTTGGACAGGCCGTTGTAGGTGATGCAGAAAAGATCGTGCGCGCGGGAGGCGATGGAGGTGTGCGCCGCGTCGTCGAAGAGGATCTGGTCGTAGATCTCGTCGGCGAGGATGAGCAAGGAATGTTTCCTCGCCAGACGCACGATGCCGTCGAGCACCTCGCGGGAGTACACCGCCCCGGTGGGGTTGTTCGGGTTGATGACGACGATCGCTTTCGTGTTCGGCGTGATCTTTGCCTCGATGTCGTCCAGGTCGGGGTTCCAGTCCTGGGTCTCGTCGCAGAGATAATGCACCGCCGTTCCGCCCGCGAGCGCGGTCGCCGCAGTCCACAGCGGGTAGTCGGGAGTGGGGATGAGCACCTCGTCGCCATTGTCCAGCAGCGCTTGCAGCGTCATGGTGATGAGCTCGGAGACGCCGTTGCCGAGGAAGACGTCGTCCACGTCCAAATACGGGAAATCGGAGACCAGCTCGTAACGGGTCACGATGGCCCGCCTGGCCGAGAGGATGCCTTTGGCCTCGGTGTAGCCCTGGGCGTGCGAGAGCGCGGCGATCACGTCGCGAAGGATCACATCTGGGGTTTGCAGGTCGAAAACGGGCGGGTTGCCGATGTTGAGGCGCAAAATCCGGTGGCCTTCGGCCTCCATCCGTGCCGCCGCAGCGTTGACCGGCCCACGAATCTCATATGCGACGTTCTGCAGTTTTTGGGATTGGCCGAGAACGCGCAAGCCTGGATTGACGGGGGTGTGCCACGGACTGCTCATCTGTCCAGTCTGCCAGATCGGGGCAAACCGTTTTCGCACGGCAACCATATGGAATCAGGGCGCCGCGTTTTGCCTCGGCGCAACGGGCTGCCCGAAGATCTAGCGCTTGCCTGGCCGTTTCACACCCGGCGCGATGCCAAGCCCGACCGCCGGCTTGGCCGTGCCGTTGCCGCCGGACGCTGGCTTCTCGCCGTTGCCCCCGGATGCGGGCTGCGGTTCTGGTTCGGCTTCCGGCTCGCTTGTGGGCTCTGGCTCGGCCTGCGCTTGTGGCTCGGTTCCCGGCTGCTCCTGTTCGGGGGCCTCCGGTTGCCGGGCCTCTTCGGCGGCGGGTTCGGTCGAGGTCGGCTCCTCGTTCTGGGCAGTCTTGTCCTGCGCGTGCGGCTCAGGCTCCGTGGCCGTGTCCTCCGGTGTCGCCTGCTTTTTGGCTCCGGGCCGTTTGGCGGGTCCGGCGATGCCGAGCCCGACGGTCGGTTTGGCCGCTGCCGTAGTGGCCGGTTTCGGCGCCTCTGCGGCGGACGTGGAGGGCGTTGGGGCGGCGTCCTCCGTTTCGTCCTTCTGAACTGTGTCCTTCCGGCTTGCGTCGGCTGGCTCTGCATCCACGGTCCCGCCAGGATCGGTGGAAGCTGCTTTTCTGGCTCCGGGCCGTTTGGCGGGTCCGGCGATGCCGAGGCCGACGGCGGGCTTCGCCGCAGTCGCGGATGGTTGTGTCGCCTCTGCCGGGGACTCTTCCGATTTCTCGTTTGCGGGCGGGGTGTTTGCCGCAGGCTTTTTGGCTCCGGGCCGTTTGGCGGGTCCGGCGATGCCGAGGCCGACGGCGGGCTTCGCCGCTTGCGCCGCGTCAGGCTTGGGGCTGTCGGCCGCTGGGGCCTCGTGCTGCTCAGGCTTGTCCGCCGGAGCTGGTTTCTCCGCTGGCGCGGGCTTTTGCGCAGGAGCGGCAGAGGTCTCGGCGGCGGCTTGCTTCTCACGGATGACGAGCGGCCCGCCTCGCCGCACGGACTCCAAGAGGAGCTGCGCCACATCGACGACTTGGACGTTCTCGCCCAAGCCGTCCTGTTGCTTCGCGGTCACGCCGTCGGTGAGCATCACCCGGCAGAACGGGCAGCCGCTCGCGATGGTCTGCGCGTTTGTGGCAAGGGCCTCGTCGACGCGGTCGATATTGATGCGCTTGCCGAGTTTTTCTTCCATCCACATCCGCGCGCCACCCGCGCCGCAGCACATGGAGCGCTGCGCGTGTCGGGGCATTTCGGCCAGTTTCGCGCCGGAGGCTTCGATGAGCTCTCGCGGAGCCTCGTACACCCTGTTGTGCCTGCCCAGGTAGCAAGGGTCGTGGTAGGTGAGCGAGTTGTTGCCCTCGACCGGGGCGACCGTGATGAGCTTTTTCTCTCGGACGAGCTTGTTGAGCAGCTGGGTGTGGTGCACCACTTCGTACGCGCCGCCGAGCTCGGGGTATTCGTTCTTGAGCGCGTTGAAGCAGTGGGCGCAGGTGACGACGATCTTGCGTTTGCTCGGCTCGACGCCTTCGAAAACCGCGTCGATGGTCGCGATGTTCTGCTGTGCGAGGGCCTGGAAGAGCATCTCGTTGCCGGAGCGTCGCGCGGAGTCGCCGGTGCAGGTCTCCTCCGAACCGAGCACGAGGTACTCGACTTCGGCGGAGTACAGCAGCTCGGCGACAGCTTTGGTGGTTTTCTTGGCCCGGTCCTCGTACGCGCCGGCGCAGCCCACCCAGAACAGGTACTCGTAGCCTTCGAACGAATCCGCGTCCTGGCCGAAAACGGGCACCGGGAAGTCGACCTCGCTGATCCAGCCGGTGCGCGCCGAGGCGTTCTGCCCCCAAGGGTTGCCCTTGTTCTCAAGGTTCTTGAACAGGTTGGACAGCTCGTGCGGGAACTCGGTCTCGATGAGCACCTGGTGACGGCGCAGGTCGATGATGTGGTCGACGTGCTCGATGTCCACCGGGCACTGCTCGACGCAGGCGCCGCACGTCGTGCAGCTCCACAGCACTTCGGGGTCGATCACGCCGCCGAGCAGATCGCCCTCGCCCACGGGGCCGACGAGCGGGCGTTCGGCTTCGGCCACCGCGGCCGCCGGAGCCTTGTCGCCGTTCAACAGGTACGGGGCTTTCGCGTAGGCGTGGTCGCGCAGCGATGTGATGAGGAGCTTGGGCGAGAGCGGTTTGCCGGTGTTCCACGCCGGGCACTGGGACTGGCAGCGCCCGCATTCGGTGCAGGTCGTGAAGTCGAGAAGGTTCTTCCAGGAGAAGTCCTCGATCTTCCCGGCCCCGAACGCGTCCTCGTCCGGGTCCGCCTCTTCGAGGTTGAGCACCTTGCCGCCCGAGGTCATCGGCTTCGCGGCGCCGAGCGCGACTTTGTCGCCGACCTCGCGCTTGAAGTAAATGTTGAAGAAGGCGGAGAACCGGTGCCAGGCGACGCCGAAGGTGATGTTCTTGCCGACCACGATGAGCCAGATCATGGCGCCGAGCAGCTTTATCAGCGCGAACACGGAGACGAGCTGCGGATTGTCGGGCAGCGTCTGCGCGATGAGCGTGGTGACGGGGGAGGTCCACAGCGGCGGGTCTTCGATGCCCGAGGCGATCTTCCCGGACTTGACCGAGATCATGCCGATGCCTTCGAGAAGGACCATGGCTTCGACGAAGTACGCGGCGAAGAAGTTCGATCCGGCGAAGCGCGAGAGCCGCTCGGCCCGACGCGGATGGTTGAGCTGGCGGATCACGATGAGCGGGACGATGCCGACGACGGTGCCGACGCCGAGGATTTCGTCCAGCATGATGTACAGGCGGGTGTCGCCGATGAAGGGCCAGTGGAACTCTGGGTCGAAGATCTGGCCGTACGCCTCCAAGACCATGGTGAAGCCGATGAGGAAGCCCACCATGACCAGCCAGTGCGCCCAGCCCACGGAGCGGAACTGCACCATGCGGGTGTGCGCGGCGAATTCGACGAACAGCTGTTTGAGGCGGGGGACGAACGGCCCGTTGCGGGTGTGGTCCGGCTGGCCGAGCCGAATGACCCGGATGATCCGCCACACCCCGTATCCGAAGGTTCCCCAGCCTGCGACGCTGAACAGGAGCCCGATAATCCCTATCACGATGGTGGTGGTGTTCACGGCGGGGCTGTCTCCTTACGTTGCAGCGGCCGGGTGGTGGCTGCTTGGCCTACGTACATGTTACTCGCCAGTAAGTTACCCGTCGGTAACTTACTCAGATCTTCTTGACGCAAGCTTAATTCCCCTGCGCTAAGGCACTTTCGCTCAGGGCAGCCTAACTTTTCGGGCGGTTGGCCGCGATCTGTTCACATGCGTCACATGGGCCCCATGCGCCCCAAAAACGCGTATTTGTCGCTACGACACGCCAAAACCCAATAATCACAAAGAACTCACAAAGTAACAACAGACCCTTCTTAAACGGAACGGCTACTCTCGTCTGGGTCCGCGAGAGTTGCAATCCCCGCAACTGTGAGGAGAGACAAACAGGATGTTGCAAACAATCACGAAGGCGCTTGCTGTGAGCGTGTTCGCCGGAGGCCTCGGCCTCATGGCCGAGGGCTCGTTCGCCGCCACCGCGGCGGCCGACCCGGACGACGCCGCCCAGGAGGCTCCTCTGCAGGACGACGACGACGGCGAGGCTCCTGACTGGCAGGAGGCCCCGGACGGGCCTCCTTCGCAGATCGGCATGCTCGACGGCAACGACCAGCAAAACTACGAGGACTACTTGAACGGCGTCTCCGCCGGGCCGGTGAACGTGCCGCAATCCCGAGGCGGCGGCTACGCCCCGGCCCGCGGCGGCGGGGCTGCCCGGCGCCTGCCTCTGCCGTTCGTCGCCCCGAAGGGCAGCAGCTGCGGCCAAATGCTCGCCACCAGCGTCGGGGGCACAATGGACAACGTGGTCGGCATGAGCACGGGCCCCTTCCTCGGATTCATCGGGCACAACGTGCTCGGACCGGCCGCCGGAAACCTGGTCGGCGGCGCGCTCGTGCACCTCTGCTGAACCGAGCGCCAGGGCGCTCTCTGCGTCGGCCCTTCCGCGCCGCGCCTGCCGTGTGGGAAGATAGGCGCAGGAAAGGACGGCAGAGTGCGCGGCGATGGGAACGGCTGGGTCGAAGACCATGACGGGAGCAAACGCTGGGGCCGGTACGGCGCGGCCGGGCTGTTGCTCCGGGCGCCCGGAGCGCACGGCGAAGCGATGGTGCTCTTGCAGCACCGGGCTTTGTGGAGCCATCAGGGCGGCACCTGGTCCCTCCCCGGCGGAGCGCGCGACAGCCATGAGAGCGCGGTCGAGACCGCGTTGCGCGAAGCCTTCGAGGAGACCGGGGTCGACCCGGCGGCGTTGAAAGTCCGAGCCGAGCGCGAGACCGCGCGGATCCAAACGGGCTGGGCGTACACCACCATCATCGCCGACGCCCCGAGGACATTGCCGCTTGTCGCGAACGAGGAGAGCGAGGAATTGCGCTGGGTGCCCGAGGAGCAGGTCGATCTGCTGCCGTTGCACCCGGGCATGGCGCTCGGATGGCCGAGCGTGCGAACCCGACCGGTCACCCTTGCGATCGCCCGCTCGGACGAGGAGCTCGCCCAGCTTTTCGAAGTCCTCGTCCGGGGCCGCCGCCAACGCACAGTCGAGCTTCCCGGCGGCGGTTTCGGCTGGTTGGGGACGCGAGGCGAGGCGCTCGACGTGCCGAGGGAAACCGCGCTCGCCTGGTTGCGCGGCTGATGGCGGCCTGAAGGTCAGGCCAGCGCGGCGCGCAACGCTTGTGCCGCTGCCCTCGGGTCCTCTGCCTCGGTGACGGCGCGGACCACAACTGCCCGGCTCGCGCCAGCGGACCTGACCTGTGGCACGCGTTCGAGGTCGATGCCGCCGATGGCGAACCACGGCTTCTCGGCGCCGAGCGCCGCGACCTGCGCCACCAGCTCCAACCCGACCGCTTCGCGGCCCGGTTTCGTCGGCGTCGACCAGCACGGGCCGACACAGAAGTAGTCCACATCAGGATCATGGATCGCGGCCTGCGCCTGCGGCAGCGAATGCGTGGAGCGCCCGATCAGAACGCGCGGCCCGACGATCTGCCGCGCGATCGCCACCGGCAAGTCGCGCTGGCCGAGATGCAGCATGTCCGCCCCGCAGGCGAGGGCGATGTCCGCCCGGTCGTTCACCGCGAGCAGCGCCCGGTGGGCAATGGTCGACGCCTGGAGCTTCGCGAGCAGGGCCAACTCGTCCTGGGCCTCAAGCGGATTGTGGCCGGACTTCTCGCGCAGCTGCAACGCGTCGAGCCCGCCCGAGAGGGCGGCTTCGGCGAACTCGACGAGGTCGCCTGTGCCCCTGCGCGCGTCCACGCACACATACAGTCTCGCCCGCGCGAGGCGTTCGAGCCGTGCGTCGCGACTGTCCACCCCACGACCCTAACGGCACGGTTGCAGCACAGGTAGTCTCGGGGTTATGACCCGCTCTCTCGACATCCTCGGAGCTGGGGTGATCGGTTTGTCGATCGCCTGGCGGGCGGCCCAGCGGGGGCGGTCGGTGCGGGTGTGGGACCGGTCGGTCGGCGCGCCGTCGCAGCCGGGGGCTTCTGCCTCGTGGGTCGCGGGCGGGATGCTCGCACCGTTCTCCGAGGCGTGGCCAGGGCACGAGCCGTTGCTGCGGCTCGGGGCGGACAGCCTCGCTCGTTGGCCCGCGTTCGCGGCGGAGCTCGGGGCGAACTCTCCGGACGGAACCGTCCTCGCGGCCCAAGGGACGCTGGTGGTCGGCGCGACCGCCGCCGACCTCGCCGCGCTCGCGCCAGGGTTGGAGTCCGCGCGCGGCGCGGGTCTCGACAGTCGCCGAAGCGCGCGCGCTGAGCTGCGTGAGATCGAGCCTGGCCTTGCGGCCGATGTGCGCGGCGGGTGGATTTTGCCGCAGGAGCCTGCCGCGGACAACCGGGCGCTGCTCGCCGCGCTCGCCGCGGCCGCGCGCGGGGCTGGAGTCGAGTTCGTCGCGCAGAGCCCGGCGCAATTGCCTGATTCCGGCGCGGACGACCTCGTGGTGGCAGTCGGCGCGGCGGCCCCGGCGTTGCTGCCGGGGCTCCCGGTGCGCCCGGTGAAAGGGGAGATTTTGCGGCTCGCCGCCTCCTCCCGGACGGCCCCGCCGCCGAAGCGCACGATCCGCGCGCTCGTGCGGGGCAGGCATGTGTACCTCGTGCCGCGTCGGGACGGGGTGGTGGTCGGCGCGACCGAGCTGGAAGGGGACGCGCGCGCAGGCGTCTCGGCGCAGGCGATCGTCGAACTGCTTTCGGACGCTCTCGCGATCCTGCCTGGCCTCGCGGACTACGAGCTGGTGGAGGCTTGCGCTGGTTTTCGCCCGGTCACCCCCGACCGGTGCCCGCTCCTCGGCTGGACCAGCCGTCCCGCGACCGGGCCTCGCTCGGCCGGTCGTTGCCTCGTCGCCACCGGCCACGGCAGGGACGGCATGCTCCTCGCCCCCCTCACCGCGGACCTCGCCGTCGCGTTGTTGGACAACGAACAGGTCAGCGAACAGGACCAGGAGGCGCTGCGAGCGATGGACCCGGCGAGATTCCCCTATGGGTAATCTAGACCCATGGGCGAAATTCTCATCACTGCGAACGGGGAGGAGCACGTCTTTCCCGAAGGGGCGGTGATCGCCGACCTGCTGGAAAAGCTCGGGCTGTCCCCGAAGGGCGTCGCCATCGCGGTGAACGGCGCTGTCGTCCCACGAGGCGAATGGGACCAGCGGCTGCGCCCCGGAGCGATTGTGGAAATCCTGACGGCGGTCCCCGGTGGCTGATGACCAGCTCGTCATCGGCGGGCGATCCTTCGGCTCCCGGCTTATCATGGGCGCGGGCGGGGCTCCCTCGCTCGGCGTGCTTGAAGCAGCGCTGCGGGCTTCGGGCACCGAACTCACCACGGTGTCGATCCGTCGCGCCGGGGCCGTGCCGGGCTCGGGGGTGCTCGATGTGCTCGAACGCCTCAAGATCTCGGCGTTGCCGAACACAGCGGGCTGCAAGGACGCGGCTTCGGCGGTGCTCACCGCCAAGCTCGCCCGAGAGGCGCTCGGCGAGAGCTGGGTGAAGCTCGAAGTCGTCGCTGACGACCGGACGCTTTTGCCGGACCCTGTCGAGCTGCTCTGCGCCGCGGAGTCGCTTGTGGACGACGGTTTCACCGTTTTGGCGTACACGAACGACGACCCGGTCCTGGCCGCACGGCTCGAAGACGTCGGTTGCGCGGCGGTCATGCCGCTCGGAGCCCCCATCGGCACCGGGCTCGGCATACTCAACCCCCATAACATCGAGATGATTGTTTCTCGGGCGCAGGTCCCGGTCGTTCTCGACGCCGGGGTCGGCTCGGCCAGCGACGCCGCGCGCGCGATGGAGCTCGGTTGCTCGGGGGTGTTGCTCGCAACTGCGGTGAACCGGGCGAAAGACCCGGTGCGCATGGCGGAGGCGATGGCGGCGGCGGTGCGGGCAGGCAGGCTGTGCCATCTCGCGGGCAGAATTCCCAAGCGGTTCTGGGCCCAAGCGTCGTCGCCGGATCTGGACTGATGCTCTAGGCTCGTCCTGTGACAGACGAAGCGTCGCCGCACCGCACCGCGCCGCCAGTCGAGGCTCGGGGTTTGACCAAACGCTACGGGTCCCGCACTGCGGTGGCAGATCTTTCCTTCACCCTTGAGCCCGGCCGGGTGACCGGCTTTCTCGGCCCGAACGGGGCGGGCAAGTCCACCACCTTGCGCATGATCGTGGGATTGGACGCGCCGAACGCGGGGAGCGCTTCGATCTTCGGCAAGCCCTATCGGCTGCTCGCGCATCCGCTCAAGACCGTTGGCGCGCTCCTCGACGCGAAATGGGCGCACCCGAGCCGGAGCGTCCAGAACCATTTGCGGTGGATCGCTGCGGCGGGAGGAATCCCCGCCAGCCGGGTCGCGCAGGTGCTTGACCTGGTCGGGCTCGCCTCGGTCGCCAAACTTCCCGCGCGCCAACTCTCCCTCGGCATGGCGCAGCGGGTGGGGGTGGCGGCAGCGCTGCTCGGCGAGCCGGACGTGCTGCTCTTCGACGAACCGGTCAACGGCCTCGACCCGGAGGGCGTGACCTGGATTCGCTCGCTCATCAAAGAGCTCGCCAGACGCGGGGCCGCGGTGCTCGTCTCCAGCCACTTGTTGGCCGAGATGGCCTTGACCGCCGACCACTTGGTCGTCATCGGCCGGGGCAGGCTCATCGCCGACTGTTCGGTCGAGGAGTTCATCGACCGGGCGACCGACGACGTGGTGCTGGTGCGCAGCCCGCAGGCCGACGCCCTGTCCGCGGAGTTGCAGCGGCTCGGCCATCGGGTCGAGCACGGCCAGGACGGCGCGTTGGCGGTGCATGACGCGACGAGCGCGGACGTCGGCGAGCTCGCCGCCCGCAACGGTTTCGTGCTCCACGAGCTGACCGTGCGCCGCGCCTCGCTCGAAGAGGCGTATTTGAAACTGACCGAGAGCGCGGTGGAGTACCACAGCCGCGCGCTGCCCGAGCAGACGGCTGCCGGGGCTCCGCCCGCAAGCGGGGGCGGCTCTGGAACATCGGGAACGGCAGACTCGCCGGGAACAGCAGGAGGGGCGCAGTGAACGCGATCAAAGCCGAATGGATCAAGCTCTCCTCGGTTCGCAGCACACGCGTGAGCTTCCTCTTGGTCGTGCTGCTCACCGTTGGTCTGGCCGCCATTGTCGCCGCCGCATCGGATTCTGCGGGCAATGCCGCCGCGTTGAGCGGGCTCGCCGGTGTGACCAGCGGCGTGCCAGGCCCGGGCCTGGTCCTGCTGTTGGTGTCGGCGACGGTCGCTGCGACCGGGGAATGGCGGTCCGGCACATTCCGCGTCACCTTCCTCGCGATCCCCGACAGAGCGTGGGCCCTCACGGCGAAAGCCCTGACGGTCGGTGTTCTTGGAGCGGTTGTCGGCTTTCTCTCGGCCGGGGCGGGCGTCCTGGTCGCAGGCGCGCTCGCCCGGCCTTCGGCGACCGAACTCGGCTTCGGCGGCGACCTGCGTCTGCTCTGGACGGTCCCGGTCGCAGTTTTCTTCGGCGCGTTTTTCGCGATCGGGGTCGGCAGCCTGGTCCGGCACAGCGCCGGGGCGATCACCGTGCTCGTGGTCTGGATGCTCGTCCTGGAGACGTTGGCGCAAACTCTGGTCGTCGGGATATCGGCCAAGGCCGTCAGCATCCCACAGGCGCTTTTGCCGTTCACAAGTTTTGAGAAATTCGTCTCCGGACATGGCTCTTCCATGCTCACCCAGTACTCGCCGACGATGTCGCTGTTGGTGTTCGCGACCTGGTCGCTGGTTCTTTTCGGGGCAGGCGCACTTGTCACGCTGCGCCGGGACCCCTAAGGCTGCCGCTCGTCGAGGGCGACGCGCAGCGCCGCGTCGATGAGTTCGACCGCCCGCTCCGGGGGCATGCGCGCGGGCTCCACGACAATGGCGCAGGCCAGGCCGTCGGCGACCGCGAGCAGTGTCGCCGCTCGGTTTTTCGCGTGCTCTTCGCAGATGTTCGGCCGGCTTTCGACCAGAAGTTGGGCGAGGAGTTTTTCCACGGCGGCCCGGTCGTAGCGATGCCGCCGCGCGGTCGGCTCGTCCACGGCCGCGCGGGCCATGCGCAAGGCCCACAGCACAGAGAGCTTGCGATGCGCCGGGTCCGGATTCACCAAAGCGAGCACAGCGCCGCGCAGGCGTTCCTCCGGCGGCTTCTCCTCGGCGGCCTCCTGGTGCAACCGCTCCATGAACACGCCGCCGAGCTGGTCGTTCGCGGCTTGGAGCATGAGATCTTTGGTGGGGAAGTGGTGCTGCACCGAACCGATGGACACCCCTGCGCGCGTGGCGACTCGTCGAACGCTCACCGCGTCGAAACCGCCTTGCGCCAAGAGGTCCGCCATGGCGGCGACGATGCGCCCATACTGGCTCTCCATACATGCGTACGGTACCCGCTTGCGCGAGTCGGGCCAAGACCCCTTGCGCCGGCGCTGTTTGTGGGCCCGCGCCTTTCGCTCAGTGTTCGAGGCTGGCGACGCGACCGCCTTTGGCCACCGAGAAGTCATAGGCTGATTCCGCGTGCTCGGTCTCGTCAAGGCCCTCGGCCTCGTCTTGGGGATGGGCGCGCAGGCCCATGACAGCCTTGAGCGCGAAACCAATCAGCAAGGTCATGGCCAGCGCGTAGCCCAGCACCGCCAGGGCGGCGACGATTTGCCGCCACAATTGGTCGAACCCGCCCCCGTAGAACAGCCCGTCCACGGGGCTCGCGCCAGCGGATTTGCTCGCCACAAGGCCGATCATGACGGTGCCGACCAGGCCGCCGACCAAATGCACGCCGACCACGTCGAGGGAGTCGTCGTAGCCGAGCTTGTACTTCCACTCGATGGCCACCGAGCTGGCCGCCCCGGCGACGGCGCCGATGGCCAAGGCTCCGGTCGGGGTGACATAGGCGCAGGAGGGGGTGATGGCCACCAGGCCCGCGACCGCGCCCGAAGCCGCCCCGAACGAGGTGGGCTTGCCGTGGCGGACGCGCTCGACGACCAACCAGCTCGCGAGCGAAACCGCCCCGGCGGCCAAGGTGTTCGCCAAGGCCAGCGCCGCGACGGAGTCCGCCTTGAGCGAGGAGCCCGCGTTGAAGCCGAACCAGCCGAACCACAACAGGCCCGCGCCGAGCATGACGGCGGGCAGATTGTGCGGGCGCATGGGGTCTTTCGGCCAGCTGCGGCGCTTGCCGAGCACCAGCGCGAGCGCGAGGCCCGAAATCCCCGAGTTGATCTCCACGGCGGTGCCGCCCGCGAAATCGAGCGATTTGAGGTGGTTGATGATCCAGCCGCCTCGGGAGGCCGTCAAATTGTCGGGGCAGAACACCCAGTGCGCGACGGGGAAGTACACCAAGACGCACCAGACCGCCGTGAAGACGATCCACCCGGTGAAGCGCATGCGGTCGGCGACGGCTCCCGCGATGAGCGCGACGGTGATCATCGCGAACCCGGCCTGGAACACCACGAAGACGAGCGCGGGGATGGTCCCCACCGCAGGCGCGGCTTCGTTCTGCCCGGCGAAGAGCCCGCGCAGGCCCGCGAACTGCGTCGGATCGCCGAGGAGGCCGCCGCCGAGATCCTCGCCGAAGCCCATCGAATACCCGAAGGCCATCCACAGCACCCAGACGACGGGGATGGCCGACAGGCACATCATCATCATATTGAGCACATTCTTCGCCCGGACCATGCCGCCGTAGAAGAACGCCAGACCCGGCGTCATGAGGATGACGAGGGCCGCGCTGGCGAGCACCCACGCGGTGTCCGCCGCGTTCAGGGCGTGATCGTTCACAAACGGGCTCCTTTGGTGCGTGCGTGTGCGGGACACACCGGCAATGCGGGCGATAGGGACCATAGCAGCGCCGGTCGGGACGGCTGGCGGGAGACCATCCGCTAAGGTCGAAATCCGTGCTGGTCCTTCTTCCCCCTTCGGAGACCAAGGCCGCCGGCGGCGACGGAGCCCCGTTGGATCTCGACGCGTTGTGGCTGCCCGAGCTCGCCGCTGCCCGACGGGCGCTGTTGGACGCGCTGGCCGGCCTCTCCGCAGATGTCGAGGCCACCGCTGGCGCGCTCGGGATCAGCGCCGCCCGCGCTGTGGGGCTGGCGCAGGTCAACGCCGCTGTGTGGTCGAGTCCGACGCTTCCTGCGCTGGCCAGGTACACCGGCGTGCTGTACGACGCGCTCGACGTGGCCTCGTTCACCGCCGCGCAGCGGGCGAAAGCCGAGACGCGTCTGGCTGTGGGATCGGCGCTGTTCGGCGTGGTCCGCGCCGGTGACCAGATTCCGAACTACCGGCTTTCGGCTGGTTCCAAGCTCCCCGGCTTCGGCGCTCTCGCCGCGCACTGGAAGCCAGTGCTCGAACCTGCGCTCAAGGACCAAGAATCGGGCCTTGTGGTGGATTTGCGCTCGGGCGGCTACCGCCAGCTCGGCAAGGCAGCCGGGGCGGTCACCGCGACTGTGGTGACCGAGCGCCCGGACTTCTCGCGCAGCGTGGTGAGCCATGACAACAAACACCACAAAGGCCTGTTGGCCAGGGCCTTGGCGATTTCCCGGGCTGAACCGGCCGACCTTGAAGGCGTGGCCGCTGTCGCCCGCAAAGCGGGTTTGCGGGTGGAGACTCCGTCCGCGACGGAGCTGGTGATCGTCACCTGAGCTGTCTGTCGGCGCCGAGGGGTTCGCCCATTGCGACCGTCGCGCCTGGCGCATAGGGGCCGCATAGGGCATTGGGACCTGCCGGCCTGGCTGGTCGGCAGTGCGCACGTCGCGGCCGCTGGCGGTGGGGCTTCGGCGCGCACACGTCGCGTCTCGGGCGAGCGCCCACTATTCCTGATGCCCGCAGGAGCTGTGGAGCTGGTTTTTGCGTCCGAGGTCGCAGGCTGCTGCTCCACGAGTTCTGGCTGGACGGTTCACCCCAGCCGCCACAGCGGGTTGACCGGGCCGTGCCCGCCGCCGATGCTGTAGGACCAGCGCAGCGATTCGGTCACCCAGTCTTTCGCGAAGGCCACGGCTTCGGGCACGCTCGCCCCTCGTGCCAGCGCGCATGTCATCGAAGAGGCGAGGGTGTCGCCGCCGCCGTGGTCGTTCTCGGTCGGCACACGGGGTTTCGCGAATTCCAGGAACGACTCCCCGTCGTAGAGGATGTCGACGCTTTGCGGGTCCGAGCGCAGATGCCCGCCGGTCACCAAGGCCCAACGCGCGCCGAGGCCGACGAGCCTGCGCGCCGCCTCCTCCGCGCTCGCGCGGCCGGTGACCTCGACGCCGACCAGAAGGCGGACTTCGTCCAGATTGGGGGTGACCACGGTCGCGAGCGGGAAGAGCTCGGCGCGGATCACATCCAGCGCGTCCGGCTTGAGCAGGGGGTCGCCGTGCATGGACGCGCACACCGGGTCCACGACGAAGGGGACCCCGCCGCCGCCGATGCCCGCCTCGGCGCACGCCGACACGACGGCTGAGACGACAGGGCCCGAGGCCAGCATGCCGGTCTTCGCGGCCTGCACGCCGATATCTCCCGCCACGGAGCGGATTTGCGCTCCCACGGTCTCGGCCGGGATCTCGGCCACGCCGCTCACCCCGAGAGTGTTCTGCACGGTCACCGCGGTCACCGCGGTCATGCCGTGGCAGCCGGCCAGCGCGAAGGTGCGCAGGTCGGCTTGCAGCCCGGCTCCGCCGCCGGAGTCCGAGCCCGCGATGGTGAGCACTCTGGGCGGAGTTTGCCCCGGTTGGAGCTGGCCGGGTTCGAGAGAGGGGGTTGGCACGCCTTAATGGAATCATGAGGGCGCTGGGGCGCGGCTTCGCGGGGAGGGATAGTATGAATTCTACTACTTGCTGTAGTAGAATTCCGGCCTCGGCGACTACGGTGAGAGTCGGGCGGACCACCCAGAGACGCCCGCAGCCCACGATGAGGAATGGCTATGACCGCGCTCGACGTCGCCCGATGGCAATTCGGGATCACCACCGTCTACCACTTCCTCCTCGTCCCGCTGACCATCGGCCTCGCGCCGCTCATCGCCCTGATGCAGACGATCTGGAACATCACCGCAGACGAGCGCTGGTACCGGGCGACCAAATTCTTCGGCAAGCTCTTCCTCATCAACTTCGCCCTCGGCGTGGCGACGGGGATCGTGCAGGAATTCCAATTCGGGCTCAACTGGAGCGAATACTCGCGCTTCGTCGGGGACGTGTTCGGCGCGCCGTTGGCGCTGGAGGGGATCGTCGCGTTCTTCATGGAGTCCACGTTCTTGGGTCTGTGGATCTTCGGCTGGGACCGCCTGCCCCGTGGCGCGCACCTCGCCTGCGCCTGGATGGTCGCGCTCGGCACGAACGCCTCGGCGTACTTCATCATCGCCGCGAACTCCTTCATGCAGCACCCGGTCGGCGTGCGCTACAACCCGCAGAAGCGCCGGGCAGAGCTCACGAGCATTTGGGAGCTGCTCACGAACAACACGACCCTGGCCGCGTTCCCGCACACCGTCGCGGGCTCGTTCCTCACGGCTGGGACGTTCGTGGCGGGAATCGGTTCGTGGTGGCTGGTGCGGGAGAAGTCCGGCAGGGGGCAGTTGCTCCGCCCCGCCGTCAAGCTCGGCCTCTGGACCATGGTCGCCGCGGGCGCCGTGCTGGCGGTCACCGGCGACGTCCAAGGCAAGCTCATGTTCCAGCAGCAGCCTATGAAGATGGCCTCCGCCGAGTCCCTGTGCCGCACCGAGACCGACCCGGACTTCTCGGTGCTCACCACCGGCACGCACAACAACTGCGCTTCCATCTCTCGTGTCATCGAAGTCCCCTACGCCCTGCCGTACCTGGCGAAAGGCAAATTTTCCGGGGTCACGCTGGCGGGGGTGGAGAATCTGCAGCAGGACGACGTCGAGAAATACGGCCCAGGCAATTACCGGCCGAACCTCTTCGTCGCCTATTGGGCGTTCCGGGCGATGATCGGCTGGGCGCTCGGCTCGGCGGCGCTCGCGCTCGTCGGGCTCTGGGCCACCAGGGGAGGGCGCACGCCCCCGAACAAAACGTGGTTCCGCCGCCTCGCCCTGTGGTCGCTCCCGACGCCCTTCCTCGCGAACAGCGCAGGCTGGGTGTTCACCGAAATGGGCCGCCAGCCTTGGGTGGTGGCTCCGAACCCGACCGGCGTGCGCGAGATCCATCTGACCGTGCAGCAGGCCGTTTCCGGGCACTCGGCCGCAGCCGTCGCCGGGTCGTTGGTCTTCTTCACCCTCCTCTACGGCTTCCTCGCGATCGTGTGGTTCGGGCTCATGCGGCGTTACGCCCTCGAAGGCCCGTCGGAGCACGACGCCCATCCTCCTGGCGACCGCGCCCAAGCGGACGAGGATCATGCGCCCAAGCCCCTGAGCTTTGCCTACTGATCGGAAAGGAGAAAAGCCATGGATCTGACCCACGTCTGGTTCTTCCTGGTCGCGGTGCTCTTCGGCGGATATTTCCTCCTGGACGGCTTCGACTTCGGAGTCGGCATGCTCATCCCGATCCTGGGCCGCGGCGACGAGACGAAACGGCGTGTGCTGCTCAACAGCATCGGGCCGGTGTGGGACGGCAACGAAGTGTGGGTGATCACCGCGGCCGGCGCGATGTTCGCGGCGTTCCCGCAGTGGTACGCCGCGGTCTTCTCAGGTTTCTACGCGCCTTTGCTGTTGATATTGTTCGGGCTCATCGCGCGCGTGGTCTCGATCGAATGGCGCGGCAAAATCGAGGACCCCCGATGGCGCAGATGGTGCGACGCGGGCATCGGACTGGGCTCATGGCTGCCCGCGATCCTCTGGGGCGTCGTCTTCGCCGACATCGCGGTCGGCGTGCCGCTCACCCCTGACGGGTACGTCGACGGCGGGTTGTCCGACCTGCTGCAGCCAGCGGCCCTCCTCGGCGGCGCTGCCTCATGCCTCCTGTTCCTCGTGCACGGAGCCGTGTTCGTGGCGTTGAAGACGGACGGCGACGTGCGCGAAGCGGCGCGCAGGCTCGCGACGCGGCTCGTGTTCGCGGCCGCCGCCGCCATGCTCGCGCTCGGCGCTCTGGTCGCGTTGCGAAAGTCTGACGCGTTGCCTGCGCTGGCCGGGGCTGTCGGGGTCCTCTCGCTCGGCGCGGCCGCCCTCGCGCTGCGCGCTGTGCGCGAGGGCTGGTCGTTCCTGCTCACCAGCGTCGCGGTGCTGGCGCTGACCGTGCTGTTCTTCGGCTCGCTCTTCCCGGATCTCGTCGTCTCCGCTCCTTTCCCCGAACGCAGCATCACCATCGAGTCCGCCGCCTCAAGCCCCTACACCCTGAAAATCATGGCGTGGGCCGCTCTGCTCACGGGGCCGTTCGTCCTCGTCTACCAGAGTTGGAGCTACTGGGTCTTCCGCAAGCGCGTCTCCAAGGCGCATATCCCGCCTTCAATCGGTCTCAGCCTGCGCCCCGTGGCCCCGGCCGGCGGCCAGCCCCACGAGGAGAATTGAGCAGCGCCGATGCCGCCCCCATTCGATCCCCGGTTGGCCCGAGCGAGCCGCTCGGCGCGCTGGTACCTGGCCGCGACCGGCGCGATGGGCCTTGTCACAGCAGCGCTTGTCGTCGCTTCGGCGGTGCTGGTCTCCACCCTCGTGCAGCGCGTGGCCGCGCCGGGACAGGCGGGGGGCAACGCAGAGTTTGTCGCCCTGTTGGCGGCAGTGTTCGCCGCGCGCGCGGCGGTGGCCTGGCTGCACGCCAGATACAAGCACCGGGCGGCTCCCCGCGCTGTCGCCGAGTTGCAAACCGAGCTGCTCGTCCGCATGGCCGCCGCCGATCAGCGCACGGCTGCTCTGCATCGTGATCTTGCTGCCACGCTCGTGGCACGCGAGCTCGACGGGGTTCGCGCCTACCTCACGGGATATTTGCCCGCGCTCGTGTTGTCCGCGACGGTCACCCCCGTGACGGTCGTCGCCATCGCGGTGCTCGATCCCCTCTCTGGCGTGGTCGTCGCATGCGGGATTCCCCTCGTTGTGCTATTCATGGTTTTGATCGGCCAGTACAGCCAAGGGCGCTCGGCCAAGCGGCTCGCCGCGCTCTCCCGGCTGTCCGCCGAGCTCATGGACCTCGTCGCAGGTCTTGCGACACTGCGGGCTTTGGGCAGAGAGTTCGGGCCCGCGCGTCGGGTGCGCGAGCTCGGCCGCGCGCATTATCGGGCGAGCATGGCCACCTTGCGCACTGCTTTCCTGTCCAGCCTCGCGTTAGAGCTGCTCACAACATTCTGCGTCGCCATCGTCGCTGTCATGGTGGGGCTCCGGCTCGTCAACGGCCAGATGGGCCTGTTCGCCGGGCTCGCGGCGCTGATGCTCGCCCCGGAGGCATACGCGCCGATCCGGTCGGTCGGCGCGCAGTTCCACGCGGCCCAAGACGGCGCGGCCGCCTGCGCGAAGGCCTTCGAGCTGCTCGAATGCCTGCCTGTTCGACAGCGGGGCAACCGCACGGGCGAAGCGGCCTCGGCGCTGCGGCTGTGCTCGCTCACAGTGGCGGGCCGGGACGCGAACGCCCCGGAGCGCATGGACGCGGTCCTGCGCCCCGGCGAGATCACTGTGCTCACTGGACCGAATGGAAGCGGCAAATCCACGACGCTTCGTGTGCTGCTCGGACTGGTCTCGCCCGACCAGGGCGAGGCTTTTCTCGGCGACACGCCGATCCGGGAGCTTGAGCCGCGATGGTGGTGGGACCAGGTTTTTTGGGTTCCGCAGCAACCAGTGCTGCGCCCAGGGGAGATCGGATCGAATGTCGGGCTCTCGCTCGGAGAGGTCCAACGTGTCGCGCTGGCCCGCGCGCTGGCTTCGTCCGCGCAGGTGTATCTGCTCGACGAGCCCACAGCGCACTTGGACGCGGACTCGCAGGCCCAGCTGCTGCGCTGCCTGCGGGAAAAAGCCCAATCCGGGGCGACGGTTGTGGTGGTCTCGCACCGCCCCGCGGTTGTGGAAGCCGCCGACGAGGTGGTTCGTTTCGGCCCGCGAGTCCGGGAGCGCGCCTGTGGCTGAGTTCTGGGGGGTGCGGCGAGGCGTCGCTTTGCTGTCCTTGCGCCCGGCGCGGGTCGCGCTCGCGCTCTGCGCCGGGGCGGCGACGCATCTGTGCGCGCTCGCGCTCACCGCGCTCTCCGGTTGGCTGATCCTGCGGGCTTGGCAAATGCCCCCGGTGCTCTCCCTCTCCATCGCCATCGTCGCGGTCCGCGCGCTCGGCCTTTCCCGAGGGCTTTTCCGGTATCTCGACCGGTTGGCCGCGCACCGGGTGGCGCTCGGCGGGCTCGTCGGCGCGCGCGAACGGGTGTACTCGGCGTTGGCCGCTGGGAACCCGTCCGCGACATGCGGCATGCGTCGAGGAGAGCTTGCCGAACGTCTCATGGCCGACCTCGACGCTGTCGGCGATGTGGTGGTCCGGGCGCTGTTGCCGTTCGGGGTCGCTCTTGTGACAGCGGCTTCGGCGGTGATCGCGATGGTGTTTTTCGCCCCGGGGGCCGCCGTGGTCCTCGCGATGGCCGCAGTCCTTGTGATCGGCGCAGTCCCCCTGCTCGCCGTGCGCGCCGCGCGCGCGGACGAAGAGGCGGGCGTGCTCGCGCAGACCACATACGTGGCGGAGGCGGCGACCGTTCTGGAACATTGCGACGAGCTCCAGGTCGCTGGGGCGTTGCCGAAGGCATTGGCAGTGATCGGCGATTCCCAGTCCAGCGTTGTCGCGGCTCGGGACAGAGCGGCGAAGCCCCATGCCTGGGCGGCTGCCGCATTGCCGTTCGGGACGGGGCTCGCCGTGTTGGCGGTGTTCAGCGACACCGGGTTGGCCCAATCCGCCTCGGCGCATCCGGCGGCGCTCGCCGTTGCGGTGTTCTTGGCGCTCGCCGCGTTCGACGCGGCTTCCGCCTTGCCGGAGGCGGCCGGGCGCTTGGTGGTGGCGAACGCGGCGGCGGTCCGCGTCCTTGGCCTTCTCGACAGGGCCGGGACACGCGCGGGGTCGCGGTCGGACCGGGGCCGGCCGCCTGCCGCTGTGGCTCCTGCGCACATCCGGGCGGAGGAGCTTGCCGTGGGTTGGTCCGCCTCCTCGGCTCAGCGGCTCGGCAGCATCGACATCGCCCCTGGCTCCCGGCTCGCGGTGCTCGGCCCGAGCGGCAGCGGCAAAACGACGTTCCTGTTGACGCTCGCCGGCCTTGTGCGGCCCCAAGGCGGCGAGGTGCGCGGGCTGGCGCCCGATCCTGCGGCGTTGCGCGCCCAGGTGGCGTATTTCCCTGAGGACGGCCATCTGTTCGCCACCACGGTCCGAGAGAACCTTTTGGTGGCGAATGGCGCGGCGGCCGCGGACGAGATCGAAGCCGCCCTCGCAGCCGTGGACATGCTCAGCTGGGCGCGCGGGCTCCCCCAAGGGATGGACACCGTCCTGACCGGGGGAGCGCAGGCCGTGTCGGCTGGGCAGCGCAGGCGGCTGTTGCTCGCGCGGGCATTGGTCTCGCAGGCCCCGGTGCTGCTTTTGGACGAGCCGACCGAACACCTGGACGCACAGTCCTCAGCGGTGTTGCTCCGCAGGCTGCTCACGCCAGAGGGCTCCTTGGTCCCCGCCGGACGCACGGTCGTCCTCGCGACGCATCATCGTGAAGCAGTGTCGGGTTGTCGCGCGCTGGAAATGCCCGCGAAGGGGGCGAACCGGTGACCGGCGCGCTCAACGGTTTCGCGGTCATTTTCGTCCTGGTGGCGATTGGTTATTGCACGGCGAGGTTCCGGGTGCTCGGCGAGCACGGCGTCGTCGTGCTCGCCCGCCTCGTCTACTCCGTCGCCACCCCGGCCCTCTTGTTCGAGATGCTCGCGAAAACACCGATGTCCTCGGTCTTCTCGCCCGAAGTCCTCGTCGCGGGGGCGGCCGTGCTCGTGATCGCCACAACGTATTTCTTCGTGGCCAGGTTGCTCTGGCACAAGGACATGCAGTCGAGCGTGCTCGGCATGCTCGCCGCCTCGTACGCCAATTCGACGAACCTCGGCATCCCGATCGCCGCCTTCATCCTCGGCGGGCAGCAGTACGTCACGCCGCTTGTGCTTTTCCAAATGGTCTTCTACCAGCCGTTCGCGATCATGCTGCTCAGCCTTGGCAAGTCCGTTCCGGGCAAACGGCGCCTCGTGGAGGCTTTGCGCGGCTTCGCGAACCCGATGCTCGTCGGCGGACTGCTCGGCGTGGCGGCGAGCGCAACCGGATTGCCGCGGCCGGTGTTCTTGGACTCCTCGCTCGCCATGATCGGGGCAATGACCGTGCCCTCGGCCCTTTTGGTCTTCGGGATGTCGTTCGTCGCAGGCTCGACGTCGGATCAGGAGAAGGCTTCTCGGCGCGAGCTCTGGTTCGCGGTCCTGCTCAAGAGCGTCGCCTACCCGGTTGTCGCCTATGCGCTCGCCCGTTTCGCGTTCGGCTTGGACATGTCCGCCGCGCGGGCTGCGACGGTGCTCGCCGCCTTGCCGACCGCGAACATGGTGTATGTCCTTGCGGTCCGGCACAACCGTTGCCAAAGTCTGGCACGAGACGTCTCGCTGGCGACCACCCTCGTTTCGATTCCCGTCGTGTTCGCGATTGTCTGGTTCTTCGGCTGAGCTCATGCCAAGCGGACAAGTTCGAAGACAGGATTTCGGCGAGCCCCGCCCGATTGGTATTCAGTGAAAGCAGCAAGCCCGCTCCACGAGCGCTCGCATGCTCGCCTCGTGGTCCTCGCCGAAAAGCTCGCGAGCGGGCTCCCGAAGAACAATTTTGTTCGCCAGTTCGGTATTCCGCGCAATTCGGGCCGCACTTCGCTGACCTGGGAATTTTTTCATATTTCATAAAAATGATCCGGGAAGCCGATGGGGTCGGAGAATTCGCCGATGCCATGCCTCACAGAATTTGTTAGCATGGCAAGGCGCGCATGTCGTGCGATGAATGGCATCGGAAGGAACCAGTTTCATGACAAACACCTCCAGCAACTCGAAGGCCAAAGACAGCACGAAAGACGAAGAAGCGGCGGACGGCACTCGCGCCCGCAGCGCTATCACGGGAAAGTTCGTGAAAGAATCCACGGCGAAACGCCATCCGAAGAACACAGTCGTCGAGTCCACGGACAACGACGGCGCCGAGAAAAATTCGGACGGCAAACAGCCGAGGAGCGCTATCACGGGAAAGTTCGTGAAAGAGTCCACGGCGCAGCGCCATCCGAAACAGACGGTGGGCAAGACGTACAACAGGTCGTCGGCAAAGGACTGAACGCATCCTTGTGGCGAGTCCCGTCGAACGCCGGACGGATTCGAAGGCAGGGAGCGCGCAGCGCTCAGCAGCTCCGTGATCCCGTCCTGGTCCACGGGCCGACCGCAATGCGGCCCGTGGACCAGGACGCTCCTTGCCTCGCTTCGCGTGTCACACGGGGCTGATCGGCAGATACAGTCGCGTGTCACACAGGGCTGATCGGCAGATACACTTGTGCGCCCGCCTCGGCGAACTCGCGAGACTTCTGCTCGAAGCCTTCGGCGATGAGGGCCTCGTGCGCGGCGGCTTGCTCCCTGATGTCGGCGGAGATCCGCATCGAGCAGAACTTCGGCCCGCACATCGAGCAGAAGTGCGCTTTTTTCGCGGGCTCGGCGGGCAGCGTCTCGTCGTGGTAAGCCATTGCGGTGTCCGGGTCGAGCGACAGCGCGAACTGATCGTGCCAGCGGAACTCGAACCGGGCCTTCGAGAGCGCGTCGTCGCGCTCCTGGGCTTTGGGGTGCCCCTTGGCCAGGTCTGCGGCGTGGGCTGCGATCTTGTAGGCGATCACGCCCGCTTTCACATCGTCGCGGTTCGGCAGGCCCAGATGCTCCTTGGGAGTGACGTAGCAGAGCATCGCGGTTCCTGCTTGCGCGATGATCGCGGCGCCGATCGCGGAGGTGATGTGATCGTATGCTGGAGCGATGTCCGTGGCCAGCGGCCCGAGCGTGTAGAAGGGGGCCTCCTCGCAGAGCTCTTCCTCCAAGCGGACGTTCTCCACGATCTTGTGCATCGGGACGTGTCCGGGCCCTTCGATCATGACTTGCACCCCGTGGGATTTCGCGATTTTGGTGAGTTCGCCCAAAGTCCGCAGCTCGGCGAATTGCGCCTCGTCGTTGGCGTCGGCGATGGAACCAGGTCGAAGGCCGTCCCCGAGGGAGAAGGTCACGTCGTAGTCGCGCAAGATCTCGCACAGCTCCGCAAAGTGCGTGTAGAGGAAAGACTCCTGATGGTGCGCCAGGCACCACGCGGCCATGATCGAGCCGCCGCGCGAGACGATGCCGGTGACGCGCTTGGCGGTGAGCGGCACATGGCGCAGCAGCACTCCGGCGTGCACGGTCATGTAGTCCACGCCTTGCTCGCACTGTTCGAGGACGGTCTCGCGATACAGCTCCCAGGTGAGCTTGACCGGGTCGCCGTTCGCTTTCTCGAGCGCCTGGTAGATCGGGACCGTGCCCACCGGCACGGGGGAGTTGCGCAGGATCCATTCCCGCGTCTCGTGGATGTCGTTGCCGGTGGAGAGGTCCATGATGTTGTCCGCGCCCCACCGGGTGGCCCACACCATCTTTTCGACCTCTTCGGCGACGGAGGAGGTGACGGCCGAGTTGCCGATGTTGGCGTTGATTTTCACCCGGAAGGCTTTGCCGATGACCATCGGTTCGACTTCGGGGTGGTTGCGGTTGGCGGGAATGACCGCGCGCCCCGCCGCGACCTCGCGCAGGACCAGTTCCGGGGCCACGCCTTCCCGAACGGCGATGAAACGCATCTCAGGTGTGAGGACCCCGGCGCGGGCGTGTTCGAGCTGGGTGCGGAACGGCCCCCCGGGGCGGGACCACTGATCGCGCAGTTTCGGCAAGCCCCGGCGCAGGTCGATGGCCGGATTGTCTTCGGTGTACGGGCCGGAGGCGTCGTACAGGTCCACGTTCTCGCCGTTGGTGAGGTGCACCCGGCGCACGGGCACGCGCAGCTCGCCATGCTGTTCGTACTGTTTGGCACTGCCGGTGAGCGGCCCAAGGGTGAGCGCGTGCGCGTCCGGGTCGGTGTGGCCGCTGCGGCGTGAGGCCTGCGCTCCTGCTGCGATAGTCATATGAAGTGCTCCCTACGTCGGTGTTAACCGGACAGGTTCAGTCGGTCGGCAGGTCGTCCTGCCCTCTCAGCCCGCGTCCACGGGCCCCCGAGCGATGTGTGCGGCCAGGCTGTCGACCGCAGGCCCAGCCTACAGCGCGAATCTCGCCGCCGTCGGCCAATCCCGCGCGGGACGCGCCTCCGCCGTCGCGCCTTCGCCGGGCGCGCGTGTTCTGGTAGGCTTTTTTGGTCCCAGTCTCGCAAGGCGCAGACCGCAACGAGCTGCCGAGAAGAAAGTCCGGCGAACTGGCCACCACCGCAGACCTATGCGCCTGATAAGGACTTTCAGCATGCAGCCCCGGGCTTTGCCGCGAGCGGCTCGGCCGGCTGGCGGCTTCTTGAAGGGCCGAGTCGGCGGATACTGTGTACCGAAGGAGTGTCTTGCACGTTTCAGAGTCCCCCCTGCCTCTCGCAGGGCTCGCGACTCTCATCGCGCGGCCCCTCGGCGCGATGGCGGGCGGGCGCGACGGCGGCCAGATCCTTTCCCCGTCCGGCGCGCTGGCGTTCGTCGTGTCGGCGGTGGCGCAGAGCGGCCCCGCGTTGGTGGTCGTGCCGGGGGAGCGGGAAGCCGGGACGCTCGCGCAGGAGCTCGCCGACCTCATCGGCGCGCAACGCGTCGTTCTCGTCCCGGCCTGGGAGACTTTGCCCCACGAGCGGCTTTCGCCGAGCCTTCGCGTCGTCGGAGAGCGTCTATGGGGATTGCGCCGCTTCTTAGGGCGAGAGCCGAGCGAAGGCCGAGCGCCCGATGTCGCCGTCATGAGCGCGCGGTCGTTCATCCAGCCCGTCGAACCCGCTGTGCTCGACGTCGAGCCGGTGCGATTGCGGGTCGGCCGCGAGGAGGACCTGACAGAGCTCGCCGAGCAGCTGACCGCGCTGGGCTACACGCGAGTGGACTTGGTCGCCGAGCGCGGCGACTTCGCGGTGCGAGGCGGGATCCTGGATGTTTTCTCGCCCCTGGACGACCACCCGGTGCGGGTCCAGTTCTGGGGCGACGAAATCACGGAGCTGCGGTCCTTCTCGGTGATCGACCAGCGTTCGCTCAGCGGCGGGTCGGAAAACGGCGCCGGACAAGACCGGACGGAGCTCATCGCCCCGCCAGTTCGAGAATTGCTCATCACACCGGAGGTCCGCGAGCGGGCTCGCGCCGTGGCGGACGGCGCCTCCATGCCCGCGCCGGTTCTCGAGGCGCTCGCCAAACTGGCCGAAGGGGTCGCGACTCCCGGTGTGGAAGCGTTGCGGGACGTGTTGTCGGGGGCGCCGCTGAAGAGCCTGGCCGATATGCTCGAACCTGGAACGCGGCTCGTGCTCGGCGAGGTCGAGCGGGTCGCCGCCCGCGCGGTCGACCTCATCCGCACCGACGAGGAATTCCGCGCCGCCGCCTGGCAGGCCGCGTCCGAGGAATCGGCTCCGATCGACAGCACGGGCTGCGCGTACCGCGATGTGGCGTCTCTGCGAGAGCAAGCTCGGGCGCGGGGTTGCGCGATCTGGGAGGTCTCCTCCCTGCCGAACCCGGCCCAGCTCGACTTCGGGCTCTCGCTGCCAGAGGTCGCGCGTCCCGGCGAGCCGGTGCTCGAATCCGTCGTCGTCGCGCTCCGAGGCCAATTGGCCTCCGGTGGCGTCGCAGTGGTGGTCGCCCAAGGCCAAGGCACCGTGCAGCGCGTTGTGGAGCAGCTGCGCGCAGCGGATCTTCCCGTGCGTGCCGGGGCGGGCGGCGAGACCCCGCAAGCGGGCGTGGTGACTGTTCTGCGCGGCGCTTTGGCGAACGGCGTCCGGCTGGCCCCGCCCGGTGGCGGCGCTGTGCCCGACCCGCCGAACGTCCTCGTCCTCACCGAGGCGGAGCTGACGGGCGCGAAGACGACGAATATCGGACCGCCCAAACGGCTCGGCACGCGAAGGCGCGACCAAGTGGACCCGCTCGCGCTCAAAGCGGGCGACTATGTGGTGCACGACCAGCACGGCATCGGGCGGTTCGTGGAACTGGTGGAACGGACTGTTGGCGGAGCCAGACGCGAGTACGTGGTCGTGGAGTACGCCTCCAGCAAACGAGGCCATCCGCCTGATCGGCTCTATGTCCCGATGGACGCCCTCGACCAGCTCAGCCGGTACGTCGGCGGCGAGTCCCCGGCGTTGTCGAAGATGGGCGGCTCGGACTGGGCGACAACCAAGCGCCAGGCCCGCAAGGCGGTGCGCGAAGTCGCCTCCGAGCTGGTCCGCCTCTATGCGGCGCGGCAAAGCGCCAAGGGCCATGCTTTCGGCCCGGACTCCCCGTGGCAGAGCGAACTCGAAGGCGCTTTCGCCCACGCGCCGACTCCGGACCAGTTGACCACCATCGGCGAGGTGAAGGCGGATATGGAGCGCGAGGTCCCCATGGACCGAGTCGTCTGCGGGGACGTGGGCTTCGGCAAGACCGAGATCGCGGTGCGCGCCGCGTTCAAAGCAGTCCAGGACGGCAAACAGGTCGTGGTGCTCGCTCCGACGACGCTGCTCGCCGACCAGCATCTGCGCACCTTCTCCGAGCGCATGGCCCCGTTCCCCGTCACGGTCAAAGGCCTGTCTCGGTTCACCGACCCCGCCGAGTCCAAAGACACGGTCGCCAAAGTCGCGGACGGCCAAGTGGATGTTCTCATCGGCACGCATCGCGTGCTGCAGTCGAAAGTGAAGTTCAAAGACCTCGGCCTGGTGATCGTCGATGAGGAGCAGCGTTTCGGCGTCGAGCACAAGGAGCACATCAAAGCGTTGCGGGTGAACGTGGACGTGCTCACGCTCTCTGCCACCCCCATTCCTCGGACGCTGGAGATGAGCCTCACCGGCATTCGGGACATGTCCACGATCCTCACCCCGCCCGAGGAGCGTTTCCCCGTGCTCACCTACGTCGGAGCCCACGACGAGAAGCAGGTCGCCGCCGCGCTCCGCCGGGAGCTGGTGCGCGACGGGCAGGTCTTCTACATCCACAACAGGGTCAGTTCGATCGACAAGACCGCCGCGCGCCTGAAAGAGCTCGTCCCAGAGGCGCGTGTCGCGATCGCGCACGGCCAAATGGGCGAAGAGCAGTTGGAGGCAACCGCTGAGGCGTTCTGGCGCGGCGAGCACGACATCCTGGTCTGCACCACCATCGTCGAGTCCGGTTTGGACATCGCCAATGCGAACACCCTTGTCGTGGAGCGCGCGGACACCCTCGGCCTGGCCCAGTTGCACCAGTTGCGCGGCCGGGTCGGGCGCGGCGGCGAGCGCGCGTTCGCGTACTTCCTCTACGACCCGGAGCGTTCGCTGTCCGAGACGGCGCACGAGCGCCTCGCCACCATCGCGCAGCACTCCTCACTCGGCTCGGGCATGGCGGTGGCCATGCGAGACCTTGAGATACGGGGCGCGGGCAATGTGCTCGGCCATGAGCAGTCCGGGCACATCGCCGGCGTCGGTTTCGACCTCTATATCCGTTTAGTGGGCGAGGCGGTGGTCGCGTACCGCGCGGCGCTCGACGGCGAGGAGATCCCGACCGCGCCTTCCGAAGTCCGTATCGACTTGCCCGTGGACGCGCACATCCCGGTCGCCTACGTCGCGAGCGAACGGCTGCGCCTCGAAGCGTACCGGGGCCTCGCCTCAGCCGAGGACCACGCACAGCTGGAAGCGAAGACCGCCGAGCTCGAAGACCGCTACGGACCTGTTCCGCCCGAGGTCGCGCGGCTGCGGGAAATAGCAGAGCTCAAGCTCCTCTGCCGCCGTCACGCGATCACAGAGGCAGCGGTGGCGGGACGGCGGTTGCGCCTTTCCCCGGTGTCGCTCCTCGATTCTCAGCAGGTCCGCCTCGCCCGCTTGTTCCCAGGCTCGCAATGGCGCGCCACCTCGGGGGTGCTCACGGTCCCGTTGCCTTCGTCCGGTTTCGGCGAAGCCGCGCCGGACGGCTCGGCGTTGATCGATTTCGTGCGCCGTGTGGTGCATGCGATCCACGCCCCGCCGCAGGCCCAGTCCCAAAGCGCGGGGGCTTCTGCTTCGCAGCGAGCTGTTCCCGCCGCAGGAGGAGCCCGATGACGGAGTTGCGCGAGTCCGAGCTGCGCACGCCGAGGCGTGCCGAGCCCGCAGACATGGCTGCCCGGCCGCAGCGCAGACGTTGGCTGTGGCCCGCCGCGCTCTGCGCCGGGCTCATCGTCGTCGTCGCGCTCGCGTATGTTTCTTCGACCAACGAGCCGCAATTGATCGAGGTGACTCCGCCGCCCGCGGGCGACGAGGTGCCGGATCTGTTCGGGCCGAATCCGAGAACCCCGACCGCGCAGCTGTTCGCCGCGTGGGCAGAGCCGATTTCCCGGCGCACCCGTATTCCCAAACGAGCGCTCATGGCGTACGCGAACGCGATTGTGCTCTCCCGGCAGAACGACCCTGGTTGCGGTATCGCTTGGACGACATTGGCGGGCATCGCGTCCAAAGAGAGCTCGAACGGCGCGCACGGCAACGCCGCCATCGCGCCGAACGGCGATGTGCGGCCGAGGATTCGCGGGCACGCGCTTGACGGGACCGACGGAACGCCCAAGATGGTGGACACCTATGAGCAGCCCAATCCGGACGGCGCCCCCGTCTACGTCCGGGCGAAAGGGCCGTTCCAGTTCATCCCGGAGACGTGGGACCGCAATAAGACCGACGGCAACGCGGACGGAGTCTACGATCCGGACAACATCGACGACGCCGCTGCCACAGCCGCCCACTATCTTTGCTCCCGAGGCGGGGACATGACCACCCCGCAGGGGTGGCGGGACGCGCTGAGGGCCTACAATGATTCGCCGGTGTATTTGCTCGACGTTCGAAAGCGCGCGGCTGTGTACGCCAACGGCATCGGCTTCTGATGGAGCCATCGCTCATAGAGCTCAGGACGTACAGCCTCGCCAACGGCGGCAGCGCCGTCGGCAGGCACGAGCATCGGGCGGTCTTTGTGCGCGGTGCCTTGCCGGGGGAGGCTGTGCGGGCGCGCGTCGTGCAGGACAAGGGCTCCTACTGGCACGCTGATCTTGTCGAAGTCCTGGAGGCTTCGCCGCATCGGCGGCCTTCGCTCTGCCCTATCACGGAGCAAGAGGATTCTGGGTGCTGCGATCTTGCTTTCCTCGACCCGCATGCCGCTCTGGAGCTCAAAGGGCGCGTGGTCGCAGAGCAGCTCGCCCGACTGGGCAAAGTCGCCTGGGAGGGCTGCGCCGAAGTTTTGGGCGAGCCCACCCGTTGGCGCACCAGAGTGCGCCTGGCCGTTGACCAGGCGGGCCGGGCCGGTTTTCACCGCTACCACAGCAAAGAGCTGGTCAGCGACCTCGCCTGCCCGCAGCCTGTGGCGGGCGCTTTGGACGGATTGCAGAAGCTGCGCTTGCCTGCGGGCGCGGAGGTCTTCGTGGTCGTGGACGACGAAGGGGCACGCCATGTGCAGCTCGCCGACCGCACACGCGGCAGACGCAACCTCGAAGGGCCAGGGATCGCGACGCAGCGTGTGGGCGAGCGGGTGTGGCGGGTGCCGGTGCAGGCCTTCTGGCAGCCGCATCGCGATGCGGCGCGGCGTTACACCGAACTCGTCGCCCAATGGGTCGGCGAGGCGCCGGGAGCTGTGGCGTGGGATCTGTACGGCGGCGCCGGGTTGTTCGCGGCTGTGCTCGCGCGGGCGGTCGGCCCGACGGGACGGGTGTTCACGGTGGATTCCGCTGGCGCGTCGAGCCGGGCGGCGGCGGCTTCGCTGAAAGACCTCCGCCATGTCGAAGTGCTCTCCGGTCCGACGGGGAAACTTTTGGCGGGCTTGCCCTCGGCCCAGGTGGCTGTCGTCGACCCGCCGCGTGCCGGAGCGGGCAGAGCTGTGATCGCAGCCCTCGCGCGGACGGAGCGCGTCATCCACATCGGCTGCGAAGCCGCCGCGTTCAGCCGCGATGTCGGGCTGTACGTCCAGCAGGGCTACGCGGTGCGCGAGATCCGGGTGTTCGACGCGTTCCCCCTGACGCACCATGTGGAATGCCTTGCGCTGCTGGAGCGCGTCAACGCCCCCTAAGGCGTTTGCTGAGGGGAGTGTTTCTCGTGATGTGTTCCCGAACCACGGCGACTCCGCCCCAGAACGAGAAGCCTTGGACTTCGATCTGCGGCTGTCCTGGCTCGCCGGGACCGCTTGCTTTGTCGCTGAATCCAGCCATGATCGCGCCGCCGCGCACCTGCAATCCGGCTTCGCTCGGCACGATGATTTTGACTCCGCCCATGATCGCCCAGACCCAGATGCGTGTCTGCGTCGCGTGGAAAACCGCATGGCGCAAGTCCACGAGCCCGCCGCCCCAGAAGACCACGATGTTGATTCGCGCTGGAACCGCCCATTCGCCCTGTCGGCGCAAACCGCCCAGCACAGCGAACAGGGTCGTTCGCCCTGGACCCCCGTCGCGGCCATGGGCGAAGCGCCACGTTCGCGGTCGGACCACCAGGTCGCGGGTGATAGCTTCGAGTTCGGCGTGCGTCTTCGCCGAATACACCGCTTTGGCCCGCTGGTCGAACTCGCCCACGTCCAGCTGTCCTGCGCTCATAGCTTGGCTGAGCAGCTCTGTCACGCGCTCTCGGTCCGTGTCGCCCGCCCGGTACGGGGGCGGGGGCGGTAAGAAGGGGGCGAAGAGCTCCGGGTTCGGCCCGCGCCGTTGGCCGCGTTCGGGTTGTTCGGCCGGATGCCGACTGCTCGCCATGCGCTCGAGCATACTGCGCTGTGATCTGGCCGCGCGCTGTGATCTGGCGGGCTTCGCAGGGCTTGAGCAGCTCCTCGGCCTCGCTGCGTCGCTTTGACGGATCGGGGCCAGCCTCAGCGGCCGTATCTGAGGAATTTTTTGAACATGGCTTTGCCCTTGCCGTAGGGGCGTTCCACATGCACGCCGCTCAGCACAGACAGCCCGTTGACAACCACCTTGGGCCGTCCGCTTTCCCCGGGCCCGCTCGCCTTGTGTTCGAATTCGCCCATGATCTCGAACCCTTCGACGCGAAGGTCGAGCTCATGCGGGACGATGACTTTCGTGCGCCCGAACAGCGACCAGACGTTGATCCGCGCCTCGGGGGAGACGAATGAGGCTTCGCGCAGATCGAGGAATCCGCCGCCGAAGAAGACGAAAACATTGAGCGTCTGGGGCACCACCCAGGCTCCTCGACGGCGGAACCCGCCGAACACTCCGAACAGCGTGACCAGCTTGGGGCCCGAACCGGGCACCACGGCCAAGGGGACTCCGAGCGTTTCGACGTTGAGGTCGCTGGTGACCGCTTCGAGTTCAGCATGTGTTTTCGCTGAGTACACCGCTTGCGCGCGCCGCTCGAATTCGCCGATGTCGATCTGGCCCGCGCCCACGGCCCTGCCGAGCAGCTGCGTCACCTGCTCTCGATCGGCGTCTGAGGCGCGGTACTTGGTCTCAGGCAGGGCGGCAGGCCACAACTGTTGACGGCTGGGCCGGTCCTCTGGCTGACTCCAACTGTCCGACATCGGACCAGGATAGCGCTCTCGGTCCAGCTCACGCCAGCCGATCCGCCCGCCCGTCCCGCACGCCGATCAGCGCGAGCGCGCCGAAGTGCGCGTGATGGTACGCGCCGCACCCTGGGAAAGCGAGCAGATCGCCCGCGCGGAGGTCGGCGGGCAGCGGGACGCGTGCGGCGTCTGCGGGGCCGTGGCTCTCCGCACGGGGCCGGGAGAGCAGGCGGGTGGGCACATCGGCCGCGAGAGAATGGCGGTTGACGACACGGACTTCGTCAAGGTCCGCCCCGGTGCAGGAGGGCGGGACCGCCCCGCTGATCGGCAACGGCCCGTCCACATGCGCACAAGGCTCCCCGCTTGTGCCGAAGTTTTTGGCGATGACTCGGACCAGGCGGGTTCCGGCCTGGCCCACGACACCTTGGCCTGGTTCGACGATGAGGCGGGGCAGTGGCTGCGCTGCTCTTTCGACAGCGAGGGCTTGTGCTGTCTCGACGGACACGCCGCCGCCCAGGTTCAGCTGTTGCGCCTCAAGCCCGTGCGCCGAGCGCATGTGCTCGAGGAAGTCGAGCAAAACGGCGAGCGCCTGCTCGTGCGAGCCAGAGCCGACGTGGCAGTGCAAGCCGACCACTCGCAAGTTCTTCTGCCGGTGAGCGCGCAGCCATGCCTCTTCTGCCAAGCTGGACAAGGGGAAGCCGAAGGCTTGTTCGAGCTCTTCGGACAAGCCGACCCGCAAAAGGATCTGTTGGGGCTTCTCGATGCGCGAGGCGAGCCAGGCGAGTTCGTCAAAGGTGTCGACGCTGATCCGTCCGACTCCGGCGGCGAGCGCAGCAGCGAGTTCTTCTCGGGTCTTGACTGCTCCGCCTGCGATGATCCGTGAGGCCGGAAAACCCCCTCGCAAGGCGACGGCGAGCTCGTCGGCGGACCCGACGTCGAGCGAAAGCCCCTCTTCGGCGAGCCAGCTGGCGATCGCCGGGGCGAGCAGGGCCCGGCTGGAATACGCGATCTCCCCGTTGGGAAGCGCGGCCTGGTACGCCGTGGCGTGGGCCCGGACCTCTGCCTCGTCCACGATGTCGCAGGCGGTGCCGAACTGATCCGCCAGGTCTGTCAGCGCGACACCGCCGACGAGAGGTCTGCCTTCCTCGTCGCAATGCAGCGTGGCGGGCCAGAGCCGGTGGTCGAAACGAGGCCGCGCGGCAGCCCGGAGCGAAGGGCAGAGCTCAAGCAAAGTCACGAGGACATTCCTACGCTGTCTCGAGGCGCTTGTGGGCCGTGTTGACGAGATATTGACAGAGTTTTGCCGAAAATTTCCGCCCGAATACGCGCCGACGCCTGTTGAGCAGGGGGAAAGCTTCGTCGGCCCTTCATTCTTCCGCGCCGCTCTTTCGCTCGCCGGTCTTTGCGCGGGCTGCTGCGGCAAAATCGAAGGAGCCCTCCCCGAACGGGGAGGGCTCCTTCGATTGTGCCGTGCTGCTCGGGCAGCGCCGACGCTACTTGTTGGTGAAGGGCAGCAACGCCATCTCGCGCGCGTTCTTGACCGCCGTGGCGACATCGCGCTGTTGGCGCGGGGTCAGGCCGGTCACTCGCCTGGAGCGGATCTTGCCGCGCTCGGAGATGAAGGTGCGCAACAGGTTCGTGTCCTTGTAGTCCACCTGCTCCACGCCTTGCGCTTTCAGCGGATTCTTCTTGGGCTTCCGGATCTCGGCGACACGGAGCTTCTTCACAGGAGGCTTGCGGGCCATGGTGTGCTTACTCGTTTCTTCGTTCGTTATCGGGCAGGTGTGGATTACCAGCTGGACTTGTGGACGCCGGGCAGCTCGCCTCGGTGCGCCAGCTCCCGCATGCGCACACGGGAGAGCCCGAACTTGCGCAGGTAAGCGCGCGGGCGACCGTCGGAGGCGTCGCGGTTGCGCAGCCGGACCGGGCTCGCGTCGCGGGGAAGCTTGCGCAACGCGGCCTGGGCTTCGTCGCGGGCCTCGTCGGTGCTCTGCGGGTTGCGCAGGATCGCTTTGATCTCGGCGCGGCGCTCGGCGTAACGCGCGACGATCTCGGCGCGCTTGTCATTCTTGACGATTTTGGCTCTGCTCGCCATGTGCGCTCAGCGCTCCTCTCGAAACTCGACGTGTTTGCGGGCAACCGGGTCGTACTTCTTGAGCACGATCCGGTCGGGGTCGTTCCGCCGGTTCTTCCGGGTCACGTAGGTGTACCCGGTGCCTGCGGTCGACTTCAGCTTGATGATCGGACGGACCTCGTTCTTCGCCATGGTGTTGTCTCCCTAAATCCTTCGTTCCCGGCCCTAGACCTTGACGCCTTTGGCGCGCAGCTCGGCGACCACGGCCTCGATGCCCTTGCGGTCAATGGTCTTGATCCCTTTGGTGGACACGTTGAGGGTGATCGTCCTGCCCTCGCTGGGCAGGAAGTACCGGCGACGCTGGATGTTGGGGTTCCACCGGCGGTTGGTCCGACGATGGGAGTGCGACACCGCCATACCGAATCCCGGCTGGCGACCAGTGACCTGGCAATGTGCGGACATGTGTCAGTGCTCCTTCAAGTTCAAGCTCGTGTCGACGGGGTGATCGCCGTGGCATATCATTTCGCCTGTTCAGGACATCCCCAACCTCCGGCTGAGGGCATGTCTCAGCTCGGTTTCGTGAATGTGCTTGCAGTACTGTACCCTGTAACGGCAGGCGAGGGCAATTCCGCCGGTTCCGGACCCCTCCCCGGCAGGGTTCACGAACCGCGGAAGGCTCCCGCCAACAGCATGAACGCGCTCTTGACGGCGCGCGACACGCGACAGAACGAAACAAACCGAACGAAGCAAGAAACCCGAGAAGCGAAGAGGATCCGAACAGATGGCTGTCCCCAAGCGGCGCAAGTCGCGCTCCAACACCCGTGCCCGCCGCTCCCAGTGGAAGGCCGCCGCTGTGGACCTGGTGACGGTCCGCGTGGCAGGTCAGGACGTCCGCGTCCCGCGCCGCCTGGTCAAGGCTGTGCACTTGGGGTACGTGGAGGTCTAAACCTCCAGCTCCGCAGCGCGGTCGCTTCCCAAGCCGCCGTCGTTTCTTAACTTTGTCTCAGCTCAGATAGGCACACTGTCGATCATGGACATCCTTGTTGTCGATGACGACCGTGCCGTGCGCGACTCTTTGCGCCGTTCGTTGTTGTTCAACGGTTACGCGGTGCGGACGGCGGAGAACGGCGCCGAGGCTTTGTCACAGGTTTTGGAGTGCCGCCCCGACGCCATGGTGCTCGATGTGATGATGCCGGGCCTTGACGGGCTTGAAGTGTGCCGTCGGCTCCGCAGCGCCGGCGACGACTTGCCGATCCTGGTGCTCACCGCGCGCGACACGGTCTCCGAGCGGGTCGCCGGGCTCGACGCCGGCGCGGACGACTACCTGCCGAAGCCTTTCGCCCTCGAAGAGCTCCTCGCCAGGGTGCGGGCGCTGCTCCGCCGGCGCACTCCCCAAGCGGAGCCCGGCGCTGAGACATTGGCCTTCCTCGACCTCAGCCTGGACCCCGCAACGCGCGACGTGCGCAGGGGAGACCGCGAGATCAGCTTGACCCGGACCGAGTTCGCCCTGCTGGAAATGCTCATGGAGAATCCGAGACGAGTGCTCACGCGCACCCGGCTGCTCGAAGAAGTCTGGGGATACGACTTTCCGACCTCGGGCAACGCGCTTGAGGTGTACATCGGCTACCTCCGCAGGAAAACAGAGGCCGATGGCGAGAACAGGCTCATCCACACCGTTCGAGGCGTTGGCTACGTCTTGCGCGAGACTCCTCCGTAAACCCGCATGACCGCTCCTTGGCGCACGCGCAAGATCACTCTGCGGGCGAGGCTCGCGATCATGTCGGCCTCGTTGGTCGCCGCCGCCGTGGTGGTGCTGACAGTCACCGCGTACCTGGTGGTGAGCCGTGCCCTGTACGACAATGTGGACGAGCAGCTGCGAGCTCGCGAGGCGCTCATGATCGGCTCGGTCGACCAAACTCGCGCGGTCCTGGAATCGGCGGAGGCTCCGATCGTGGGGGATGAGACGTTCAATGTGATGCTTGTCCGCGAGGACGGGCAGGCGTTCGAGTTCGGCCAAGTCCCGTTCGGCTCCACCGAGCGCGAGGTGGCCCATGGGCTGCGGGACGAATCGTTGCGGACGCTGCGGGGACAGCGAGTGCTCGCGCGCAGGCTGCCCCAGGGCGAGACGCTCATTCTGGCTCGCCCGCTCGCCCCTATCGACCAGCTGACCGACCGATTGGCCTGGATCTCGGTGCTGGTCGGGTTGTGCGGCGTGGTCGTCGCAGCCGTGATGGGGCTCGCTGTGGCGGCGACGGGCCTCGCCCCAGTGGGACGGCTCACCGCCGCAGCCGAACGGATCGCGCGGACCAACGACCTCACGCCGATTCCCGTCAGCGGGCACGACGAGCTCGCCAGGCTGACCGAGAGTTTCAATGCCATGCTCCGAGCGCTCGCCGATTCGAGATTCCGGCAAAAGCGCCTGGTCGAAGACGCCGGTCATGAGTTGCGCACGCCGCTCACCTCGCTGCGGACTAATCTGGAGCTGCTCATCGCGGCTTCTCAAGAAGGGGCAGCGCACATGCCGGAGAAGGATATGGCTGACTTGCGGGCCGATGTGCTCGCCCAAATCGAAGAGTTCTCCACCTTGGTGACGGATTTGGTGGACCTGGCGCGAGAGGACGCGCCCGATCCGGCCGACGGCCAGGTGGAATTGAGCGAGGTCGTCGACAATTGCGTTGAGCGTGTCCGCCGCAGGCGGGCAGACGTCGAGTTCGTCGTGGAGCTTTCCCACTGGTTTGTGCGGGGCGATCCGGCGAGCCTGGCCCGCGGCGTGCTCAATGTGCTCGACAACGCTGCGAAATGGAGTCCGCCCGGAGGTCGGGTCCAGGTGAGGTTGGGCGAAGTCTCGCCAGGGCTTGCCGAACTGTCCGTCGCGGACGAGGGCCCTGGCATACCGGAGCAGGACAGGGTGCTCGTGTTCGAGCGCTTCTACAGGGCGACTGCGGCCCGGTCCATGCCTGGTTCCGGGTTGGGGCTCGCGATCGTCAAGCAGGTCATGGTCCGCCACGGCGGGACGGTGTCGGCGGAATCTTCGCCGGGGGGCGGGGCGTTGGTCCGAATGTTCTTCCCCGGCGCCCGAACGACGGTGGTCCCCGACGCTTCGCCAGGTCACGAACAGGTCTAAGAAGATCGCCCCCACGTTGAAACTGCTGGCCAACTTCTCAGGATCTGGCTACTCTTGTTCTTAGCCGACGCTCAGCCTGGGCCTTCATGATTGCAGGCAAAGCCAGTGCAGCAACCGACACGAGACGAGTGAAGATGAGCGAAGACCCGAACGCCGCCGATGTCCGGCCAGGCCAGAACGGGCCGCAGACCCAGGGCGGCCCGCAGGACTTGGACGCGACGGCTCCGCTGCCCCAGCAGGCCTGCGCGCCACAGCACGCCCAGGGCCCGGCGGAGCATTGGATGTGGTCGCGGCAGGGTCAGCCGGGGCCAGCCCCGCAGGATCATGGCCAGCAACAACAGCAGCACATGCCGGGTTTCACCCCATGGCATGCGCCAGCTCCTGGCGCCGAGCCCGCTTCGTTCCACCGCGTTCCGGCCAAAGAACGGGGCGGCTCCGGTCGCGCGTTGGGGTTGACCGCCTTGGTCGCGGTCTTCGCTTCCGGGGTGGGGGCTGTTGGCGGCGCCGGCCTTGTGTACGCGCTCGACCATCGGGCCGCCGCGCACTCCGCGCTGGCCAATGGGGCGGACGGCGGGCCTTTTGGCAGCAAGGGCGTTCCTGCCGCTGTCGACGGTCGTCCCATGTCCGTGGCCGAAGTGGCCGCGTTGGTCCAGCCCGAGGTCGTCCAGATCGAAGTGAACGTGCCCGACGGGCACATCACCGGCTCCGGAGTGATCCTCAGCGCGGACGGCAAAATCCTCACGAACAACCATGTCGTCTCGGAGGCTGCTTCTGGCGGCGCGGTCATGCAGGTGCATCTGCACGATGGCGCCACTTTGCCCGCCTCTGTGGTTGCCACCGACCCGGACACGGACCTGGCGGTCATCCAGGCGAAGGGGAGGACAGATCTTCCGGTCGCAAAGCTCGGCTCCTCGGCCGATCTCACCGTCGGGCAGGACGTGGTGGCCATTGGTTCCCCGATGGGGTTGGAGGGGACCGTGACCCGAGGCATTGTGAGCGCGTTGCGGCGCCCAGTGGCGGCTGGCGGCGAGGATGGCGGCGCGAAAACGAGCGCTCTGGAGGCGATTCAGACGGACGCGTCGATCAATCCCGGCAACTCCGGCGGCGCATTGGTGAACATGCAGGGGCAAGTGGTCGGGATCAACTTCATGATCTACACCCTTGGCAGCGACCGCCAGGGCCAGTCCGGATCGATCGGACTCGGGTTCGCCATTCCGATCGATTTGGCGAAGCATGTCGCCGACCAGCTCATCCAGAACGGCAAGGCGACGCACGCCTCGCTGGGCGTGACTGTGCGCGGAACCGATCCTTCGGCCTCGGTCCGCGGGGTCAGCGTGCTGAGCGTCAACTCCGGCAGCGGGGCAGAGGCGGCTGGGATTTCTGTCGGCTCGGTGATCACGAAGGTCGACGGCCGTCCGATCGACGGCACCGTGGGTTTGGTCGCAGTGGTCCGAGGGCACAGTCCTGGGGAGAAGATCAGAGTCACGTACATCGACGGCGCTTCCGACGGCGCCGAGCGCACTGTGCCGGTCACGCTCGGCATGGCGTGATGCCGCACAGCCCGAAGACCACGGTGTCGGAGCTGTCGGCTACGGTGTCAACCGTGGTGCATGTGTCAAAGGCGATAGGCCGGGCGTTAGTCGTGGTGGTGGACGATCAGGCTGCGGCTGGCCATCCGGGCGATATGCTCGGCGCGTTGGTGAAGGAGCTCTTGGACGAGGGCGGTTTCCATGTCGACGCGATTGTCGTGGTGCCTGCCGACATGGCGAACATCCGCAATGCCCTCAACACGGCGGTGATCGGTGGTGTGGACCTTGTGGTTTCGGTCGGGGGCGTCGGTGTGTCCGACCGGGACGTGACACCGGAGGCCACGCTTGAACTTCTCGATTTGCAGTTGCCGGGCATCGAGCAGGCGCTGCGAGCGTCGGGGCTTTCGGCCGGGTCGGTGGAGGCTGGTATATCCCGCGGCGTCGCTGGGGTGTCGGGGAGCACGCTCGTGGTGAACCTCGCGGGGACTCGGGCCGCCATTCGAGACGGGATGGCCACGTTGATCCCCTTGGCTGCCAATGTGATCCACCAACTTTCCGTGTTGGAAGATTGAACTCTTGGTGAATATTTGCATTCATACGAGGGAACTCGTGATTGTTACACGGATTCCTTCTTTATTTCTAAAATGTTAACCACCCGCAAAACGCTTCTTTTTGTGACTTGGAACTATGCATTGGGACACTCTGATTTTTTGGAGTGCTTCAAATTACCCTAAATGGCCCTGTTGCGCTTTACGATGCTTGGCGAGGTGTGCGACGATTTGTGGGCTAGATCGACGATGCTCTAGCGCGGGCGAACCTCGGTCGACCGAGGTTCGCCTTGTTCCTGTCACATGTGCGGCCAGCCCTCGTGGCTGCGACGTGAGCGGCATGCGCGGCCTCTCCGCTTTGCTCCTGAGAAAAAATCTTTGGAGCAAGTCGCGACATACGGATCACGGTTTGATAACGTACTGGCATGGGCTGGAATAAAGCCGACACGAGGAGCGCGGCCAAGCGCCAAACCAACAGGAGGCCGAACTGTCCACCCACCAGTCCCACTCGAGGAGAATCAGGTCTATGAAAGCTCTCGGACGCGTCCGTCGGCACGCGGCGATGTTCGCGGCAGGTGTTCTCGCCCTCGGCTGGGGAGCCTTCGACGCGAAGCTTGCCCACGCGGACGTCTGGTACGACCTGGACGACGCGGAACGCAGTGTCACGAACGACGAGGGCACCTATGTCGATTTGAAGCTGTACGACAACCATGTGCTGGTGTCCCAGGACGAGTCGGCCAACGGTGCGGGCCGCACTGCGTGGGTCAGCGGGACGATCTACGCGAAAATCCAAGGGCCCGCGGTGGACGGGAAGAGCCCCTTGGAGCTCACGAACAACTACAACCAGTACGGCATCATCGTCCGGAGCGGCTACGACATCGGCTGCCAAGTGGACGTCACCGGCCTCAGCGCGGGCCTTGGCTTCGGCGCGCACCTCGGCACCCTCAGCCTGGGCCTCGGCGGCGACCTCAATATCCCGCTGACTCCTGGCCAGGTGCAACGCGTCGAAGTCGCCTACCGGGACACCTTGGGGGCGGGGGAGTACTACCTGCAGTACCAGGACCTGCGCCTTTCGATCCAGCTTTGTGGCGGCTACGCCCAAGCGCGCCCGTACGCGATCGTGCAGGTGCCGAGCAACTTCTACGTGTTGAACACTGTGTACGGCACCCCGTTCAACATGGGCTGATCCCTGCAAACCAACCACTTGACGAGAACACTGACGTAAAACGAAGGAGACTTTCACTATGGGAAGCGGAAAACAGGCCCGAAGGGCGCGTCGGTTCTTGACCGGTCTGGCCGCAGGGGGGGCGCTCTGGGGCGTCATGTGCTCGTCCTCCGGCGCCGCCCTCGCGGACACCACGGTGACCTTGCCGGACGACTCGATCACGCAGACTCTTCCCGACGGGACTGTGGTCACGGTGTCTGTGCGCGACCAGTACGCGACCATCGCGCCCGCGATGGTCGCGGTGCAGACATCGAGAAACATTTGGGCGAACGGCACGGTTCGTGTCGACGTCGAAGGGAGCATCGACGAAGGCCGTATCACCCCGGGCTATGTCGTTGGCTGCCAGTTCACCTTCGGGGCCAGCGCGGGCGGCTCGTTCAACTCGGGGCACAGCAGTCCGGGCCTGGGCATAGGCGTGACCGCGCTCAACGCCGCTATCGGCACTGGTCTTGCCGCGACAGACCCGCTGGGCGCGGCCACCGCGTTGGGCGGGGCGGGGCTGACCGCCGCGTCCCAGTACGTGCCTCAGGGCAATATCGGGTTCTCGATCGGGCCCGGCCAGGCGGTCGAGGTCCCTATGCTCCGCATCGAGGAGCCGGACGACTACGGCAACCAGACCTTCGACAACTACTTCGCGTTCGCGGGCAACCACGGCGGCATCAGCTACACGGACGTGACGTTCAAGGTCGACGACTGCGCGGGCTACGCGCAGGCCCGCCCGTACAGCCGTGTCCGCATCAAGAACGCGAAGACCATGGCGTGGGTGACCATATGGGGCCCGCCGTTCTCCATCGGCTGACTCGGGACCGTCCGCAAACCTCAAGGGCGCCCCGCCGCAAAGCGGCGGGGCGCCCTTGAGGTTTGCTTCTGATTCACGGGAGTTTTGGCGGCGCGGACGCGCCCGGCGTGGCCTGCGCGGCGAGCAGGTTGCGGATCTCCTCCAACAGATCGCGCTCCGAAGCGGGCTCGTCCGGCTCCTCCAAGCCTTTTTTGGCTTTGCGCCGCTCGTTGAAGTGGTTGATCGGCAGCACCACGAAGAAATAGATCACCGAAGCCACCAAAACGAAGTTGATCGTTGCGGAGATCACCGCGCCGAGGTCCACAAAGGTGGCTGGGTTGTCTTTGAGGATGCGGAACCCGAGCCCTTCCACGCTCCTCTCCCCGCCGAGCGCGGCGATGAGCGGCTGAATGACTTTCGCGGTGATCGAGGTGACGATGGCGGTGAAGGCTGCGCCGACCACCACTGCGACGGCGAGATCGACGACATTGCCCCGCAAGAGAAATTTCTTGAAGCCGCTCAGCACAGCCATGGATGAGGTCCTTTCCGATGACATGAGGATCGCGCCGAGCCTTGCTGTCTCGGCTTCTTTCACGCTACCAGGAGAAAGAGCTGCGAAGAGGCGTGCTTGCCGCGATATGGCCGCGTCAGCGGGAAATGACCGTGACCGCCTGTATCAATGTGACGGCCGCGACTTTCTGCGCTGCGGTGTTGTCCATGGCGAGCAGGGCGACACGCCCCTGTGCTGCGGAGGAGCGTTCAGGCTCGGAGACGAGCAGCACCACAGCGGCTTGGGCGAGCACCTCAGGAGGTCTGATCCCGGTCTGTTTGGTCGCGGCGTCCTCTGTTGCGCCAGGTTGATGTTGGGGCACAGTGACGACGTCCACGACGTCCCCTGGACGCAGCATGTCCGCGAGGGTTTGGTCGGGGAGGCGGACCGAGACCGCTCGCGCGTCAGGGATCGCGGTGGCGAGCCCGGCGAGCCTCGGCGTGATGATCCGGACGTCGGTCAACGCCTCGCCGGAGCGCACGGGTCCCGCGACCGTCCGTCCGAGCAATTGCCGAGGGTCGGCCACCGCCCCCGCGGGGACGTCGCCGGGCGAGAGGCTGCGGACTGCGAGGTCTGCCGGGCCGAGGGCGACCCCGGGCCTGAGGTCATGCGCCGCGACGACTGCCGCAGCCTGCCCTGGGCGCGCGTGGGCCCGAATGGCGAGACCGCCTGCCAGCAAGAGCAACAGCCCCGCCGCCACACGTCGGGCTGCGACGAGGCGCCACCAGCTCAATCGCCTGTGCCAAGCGGCGTATGTGGAGAATCGCGTCGAAAAGCTCATGCCGCAAACGTAGAGAACCGCGAGCGGAGCGCCGGGCGTTTGACGCGAATTGTGGACAACAGATCCGTGCTGTCCACAGGGGTGGCGTCAGCTCGCGGCAGCGGACGCGGCCGCAGTCGAACTCGTGCTGCTCGGCGCTGCGGAGTTCGAGCTGGAAGAGGCCCCTGAGCTCGAGGAGCCGCCCGAGGTTTCGCTCGACGTCGTGCTGGGGCTCTTGGAACCAGAGCCGTTCGATCCGCGCGCGTCGGTGCGGTAAAAGCCGCTGCCCTTGAAAACCACGCCGACCGAGTCGAAGACCTTGCGCAGCCGTCCCTGGCATTGCCCGCACACGGTCAGCGACGCGTCGGAGAAGGACTGGACGATGTCGAAGCGGTTATCGCACTGGGTGCAAGCGTACGAATAAGTCGGCATAGCACGGATTTTAGCAGTCAAAAACCCGGAGTGCCAAGGGTTGGCGCCCAGAGCTAGTCAAGGTTGTGCCCAGGCTCGTCGAGCGTCGCGAGCTTGGTCCGCACGACCTTGCCCGAGGGATTGCGCGGCAGTTCCGGGAGCACGGCGAACTGCTTGGGGATTTTGTACCGCTCCACATGCTCGCGGAGGAAGGCTTTCAACGCCTCCGGGTCGATCTGCCCCTCCCGCCCGCGAAGCACCAGAAACGCGCGAAGCGCCTGCCCGAACTGCTCGTCCGGCACGCCGATCACAGCCGCGTCGACCACATCCGGGTGCGCGAGCAGGGCGTCTTCGACTTCGCCGGGGAAAATGTTCTCCCCGCCGGAGACGATCATGTCGTCCTCCCTGCCGTCCACGTACAACAAACCCGCTTCGTCCACATGCCCGAGGTCCCCGGTGCTGACGTACCCGTCCACCGACTCTTTGTCTTGCACGTCCGCGTCGGGGGTGTAGCCCGCGTACGCCATGGTGCCTTTCACGAAGATCGTCCCCGGCTCCCCGACGGCGGCTTGGGTGCGATCCGGCCGCAGAATCTTGACTCTCGCCCCGATCACTGGCGGGCCCACGGTCCCCGGCTCCTGGAGCAGGTCTGTTTTTCCGGCGATGGAGATGACGCCGACTTCCGTGCTGCCGTACCCATTGACCACGACCGGGCCGAATTCGGCGATGAAATCCCGTGTCGTCGAAGCCGGCAGGGGGGCTGCTCCGGACAGCACGAGCTGCAACGACGATGTGTCGCGCGCGCGCTCGGCCGCTCTCGCGGCCTCGACCAGGCGGCCGATCATCGTCGGCACGGTCATGACGACCTCGATCCGACGCTCCTCGATGTCCTGGTAGAGCTGATCGGCGGTGTAGCGGCGATGGACGACCATCGTGTCGCCGAGGGCCAACACGCCCAGGCCCGAGGCAAAGCCCAGCCCGTGGAACAACGGGCTCGTCACCGCGGCCACTTGCCCCGCCCTCAGGCGCAGGATCTCGATGGCCGAAGCCACAGTGAACAGTCCGGGTATCGGATCCACGGCCCTCGGCACCCCCTTGGGGGTACCGGTGGTGCCCGAGGTCAACAAGGTTATCCCCACCTGGCCCGTCGCGGGTTTGCGTCTGCTCGGCGCGCCTGGGCCGCGGGCGGCCGCGGCGGTGTCTCCTGGGACCGCGCGCGGGCATGGATGCGCGATCGCGTCCAGCACCTCGTCGAACTCCTCGTCGTGCAGCAGCAGGCCGACGTTGTGCCGGGCGAGGAGGGGGCCGAGTTGTTTCGCGGTGAGGTCGTAGTTGATGAGCACGACCTCTCTCCCGAGCAGGCAGCTCGCGATCAAGGAGATGACGAAGCCGCGTCCGTTCCGGCACAGCACGCCGACGCAGCCCGCCTTGTGCTCGCGCAGTCCAGGACGCGTTTGGCGCACGCTCTCCGCCAGCCTCGTCCCGCGTTCGACGAGTTCGCGGTAGCTGATCTCGCCCTCGTCGTCCACGATGGCGATCCGGTCGGGCCAGCGTGCGGCGGCGGCGGCGATCAGGAAGCCCGCGGTGGGGCCGAACGTCCACAAAGCGCGGGCGAGCCGGGCCGCCGCGCGCGGGCCAGGCGGGCGAAGCATTCCCGAGCGCGCGATCGCCGCGGCGGCGCCGAGGAGGCGTTTGATCTCAGATCGCCGAGTCACTGCCATGACGGTACCCTTCCTGTTCTGTGACACAGGCTAGAGCAAAGTGTGTGTCGTTCACGGTCCAGGGGCGGCTGGTTCGGCGAACACCTGCCGGGGCCGCCACAGCCGCACGAACGCAGTCCAAACCCCGGCCAAGAACAGCAGGAAACACAGGATCGCGACCCACTCCCAGGGGGAGAAGGCGTCGACCGCCGCGGTCAGCCAGCCCTGGACGGCGAGCGCGCCAGCGATGATCTGACTGCCCTGATCGCCGTCCTCTCGGAGCAGCCGGTACTCGTACAAGCCGTAGTAGGCGATGTAGAGCCCGGTCAGCATCACCAGGACGGCGCTGACTTTGCTGATATGCGGCAATAGTTTGCGCAACCCGGTGGCGATCACGTTGTGGGCCAGAGCCGCGGACACGGCCAGCGAGCCCACCACTGCGGTCATGCCGCCCGCGTACGCAAGGCAGGAGAGCAGGCCCAAATTGCTCGCCCCGGCCTGGAACGTCAAACTGATCACCGTGACGAATGAGCCAAAACCGCAGGACAGCGATGACACCGCGTAGGCGAGGCCATAGCCGAACATGGAACTGAGCCGGGTCGTCGGCGTCCCGCGGGACCAACGCGGCAAGCGGATCATCGCGTCCCCGCCGCGCAGCAGGCGCACCATGAACCACAGCCCGAGCAGCACCATTGCAGCGCCGATCAGCGCGGTCGCGACGGGGAGCGACCGTTGCATCTCCCAAGCGATGGAGTCAGAGGCGAAACCGAAGCACCCGAAGACGACCACGAAGCCCAACGACATGGCCGCAGTCGCCGCCAGCGCCCGCACTGCCGAAAACAAGGATTGCCTGCCCGCTTGCGTCGTGTCGTCGCCGAGGACGACGAGGGAGAGATACGCGGGGAGCATCGCGAACCCACAAGGGTTGAGCGCGCCGACCAGGCCCTGCAGGAAGGCGTAGTAGAGAATCTCCGTGTGGGTCAGCTGCATCGAACTGCTCGTCCCGCTCCCGGCCTCAGCCCGGTCTCCCCCGAGTTGATGGGCGCGCCCATGCGGTGAGATCTGTCGCGCGCCTTGTCGTCCAGAGTCGTCGTTGAGCTCATGCCGACAAGCTTAAGGGACCACGGGGCGTGTTTGGCCCCCCGGAAACCGCGTCCGGACAACACGGTCCCAAAATTTCCCCAGCCACCCTCGACAAGCCCGGCAAGACGTGGCTGGTCCGCGGCTCAGACATCGGCCCGGTAGGCGGTGAAACGAGGAAGCAGGGCTGCTGCGATGGCGATCCCCACGACCACGAGCCCCCCGCCGAGAACAGTGGTGCTGGTCGGGCCGAGGATGGTTGCGCCATACCCGTGCAACAAGTCGGCAAGGCGGGGGCCGCCGGCGACGACCAGGAAGAACACGCCTTGCATTCGGCCGCGCAATTCGTCGGGGGCGGCCGACTGGAGCATTGTGGAGCGGAACACGCTGGAGAACGTGTCGGCGAGCCCGGCGAAGGCCATGCAGGTCAGCGCGGCCCAGAAGCCAGAGGCTCCCCACGCGGCGAGCGCTCCGCCGAACCCGACCACCCCGACGCCCCAGGCCGCGACGGCCAGGACAACGGCGAGCCCTTGTCGGCCCACTCGGGGCACCCAGCCGGAGAAGAGCCCGCCGAGGAACGCCCCGACTGGCACAGCGGCATAGAGCAGGCCGAGATGGGAGCCTCCGGTGACCGGGTCGCCGAGGACCGTATGGGCTATTTCCGGGAACAGCGCCCTCGGCATCCCGAAAACCATGGCGATGAGGTCGGCGACAAACGTGGCGAGGAGGATCTGGTCGGCCCGCAGATGCGCGAACCCTTTGAGCAGAGCCTTCAGCGCGTCCTTTGCTCTCGTTCCCGCGTTGGCCCCTGTTCCTGCGCTGCCGGGCCGCGCTTCCGTTTGAGCTGCTGGCAGACCGTTCGCCGTGCTGTTGCGTTGGGTTGGGCGCGAGGCCGGCAGCCGGATCGCCGCGCTGATCGTGGCGCACATGGTCACAGCGTCGATCAGGTAGAGCCGCGCGAGGCCGACCCCAGGGACTCCCAGCAGCACCCCACCGAGCATCGGGCCGACGAACGTGGTCAACCCAATGACCGTGAAGTGCAGGGCGTTCGCGGCGGCCAGTTGCCCGGAGGGGAGCAAGAGCGGGATGATCGCGCCCCGAGCCGGGTTGTTCACCGAGAAAAAAGCTTGTTGCAGGGCGAAGAGCGCGAGGATGATCCAGATCTGCGCCGAACCGCGCGCCAAAGGAAAGGCCGCCTGGACCCAGAGGAGGACGGAGCTCACGGCGAGCCCCGAGCTTGTGACGACCAGAATGCGCCTGCGGTCGTAGAGGTCGGCCAAGACCCCGCCGAGCGGGGCGAGGACCAGCATCGGCACGAGCGCGAACAAACCGGCCAGCCCGACATAGGCGGAACTGTGGGTGAGCTGGTACAGCTGCACCGGCACCGCGACGACGGTGAACTGCGCGCCGAGTTGGGACACTGCTCCTGCGAGCCATAGACGGCGGAAAGCCGGTGTTTTCAGCGGCGTGGTGTCAGCCAGGAATTTCGACATGAGGAGTTCAGCATACGGCTCCGGGGGCATGTCCTGCCCTGTGCGCGAGTGCGATGGGGGAAGCCTCGTTATTCTGACCGTATGCGTCGGTTGCTCGTGCCTCAACAGAATCTGGTGAAATGGTGCGGACTCGCGCTCGCGGCCGCCATGGCGGCCGCGAGCCTTTTCGCGATCCGCAGCGCCGCGGAACCGGAGCCCCCCGCCGCGCAGTCCCCGGCGCCTGCCGCCGTGTTGGAGGAAGTGCTGCAGATCGGCGACCCCGATGCGCTGCAGCCGATCGATCTCTACCTGGATTTCCTCGACCCGAACAGCGCGACATTGATCCAGCTCCTCGGCGAAGAGATGCGCAAGCAGATCGAAGACCGAAAACTTGTGGTGAACTTGCGGCTGGTCGGCTATCTCGACCCGTATTCCGCCTCCGCCTCCTATTCCAGCCGAGCGCTCATCGCGATGTACCTGGTGACCGGAGAGACGCAGACGGCGGATACCGCGTGGAAATTCCTGCGCAGGCTTTTCGACGCGGACATCCAGCCGCGCCAAGGCGCGCTCAAGGACCTCTCCGACTCGGAGCTCGCGGACATCGCCCGCCAAATCGGGGCTCCGGAGTCCGCCGCGGACTTCATCGCAACCGGCCAGGACCGGGCGAATGTCGACTCCCATCAGATCCATTTGCGCAATATGGCGCGCATGTCCGGGCTCGGCGGCAGAGGAACGCCGTTCGCGACGTACCGGGGCCGCCCGTTCCTGTTGGACCCCGACGGGGCGTGGCTGAACGCGTTGGTGTCGCCGAGTTCGGCGACGCCAACGACGGACGCGCAGGAACCGCCCGGCGGCGCCACCGGCGTGAACGTGCCGCACCAAGAGGTGACCCCTGGCGCGCCGATCACTCGGCCGTCGGTCACGTTGCCCCCCGCGGCCCCTGCGCCCGGGGACGGGGCGGCGCCCGCGCCGGACGCGGACCCTGCGCCCCAGGACGGAACCGGGCCTGCTCCGGAGGACAATCCGGTTTCTGAAGAGGCTCCTGCCCCTGCTGCTGGGCCGGGCGAGTGATCGCGGCTGCCCTCGTCGCACTTGTCGTCGCGGCGCTGCTCGTCCTGCCCGGAGCTGGGCTTGCGAAAGCTGTCGGCATGCCTGGTCCTGCTGCTCTCGCCGTCGGCCCCGCTGTGACGCTCGGGGTCGTCGGGATCACGACTTTGTGGTTGGGCTTCACTCCGTTCCGTTGGAGCCTCGGGGTCGCTTTCGCGGTGTTCTTCGTGCTCTGGGCGCTCGCCGCGTATCGCTCTCGCGTGTGGCCGCCGATATCGTCGCAGCGGCCCGTGTCCGCAGGCTCCGCTGCCACAATGGGGGCCGGGGTGCTGATCGGAGCGGGGATCTTCAGCGTCACCTGCCTGCGGTGGGTCCAGTTGCACGCCTCACGGCGGTTCGACAACATCAGCCAGGTGTGGGACGCGTTGTGGCACGTCAATCTGATCCGGTTCATCGCGGAGACCGGGATCGCGTCCCCGATCCGCACCGGAGAGCTCATCAACTCGGACAACCACGCCGCGCATTTCTACCCGAACGCATGGCACGCGCTGGTCGCCCTCGCCGAACCGCTGACCAGCGGTCTCGGGCTTCAGACCGGATATCCCCAGCTCTACAACATCGCGTCGGTCATCACTCCTGCCATCGTTTTCCCCATCAGCGCTGCGGCGCTCGCCTGGGTGCTTGCGAGGAAGAAGCTGGGGGAGCGGTGGACCGCGTGCGGCGCGGCCGCCGCTGCGGCCGCCTCAGCCCTGTTCCCCTCGCTGTACGAGGAAGAAGCCTTCGGCTCCGTGCCTTCGGCGATGGCCATCGCCCTGGCCCCTGTCGTCGCCGCGCTCGCGATGTCCAGCGTTCGCGACCAGAGCCCCGGCCGTCTGATGATTGCCGTGCTCGCGTTCGCCGGGGTGACTGCCGCGCATCCCTCTGCGGCTGTCGTCGTGGCGGTCCTGCTGGTCTTTTGGTGGGCGACTCGGCTCGTGTGGTTCCCCGCCGCGTCGAGGCTGCGAGATTTCGCGATCCTCGCGGCCATCCCTGTCGGGACCGCGATATTGCTCGCGCCGATGGCCCTCGGCCTGAAGTCGGCTTCGAGCGAGACCGAGGCGTTCCCCTTTTATTGGTACGACCTCGGCCTCACCCACGCCCAGGCGGCGCTGCGCACGGCGGGCCTTCTCTCCAGGACGGTGGACGAGGGCGTCCCGTTCGAGCATCGGGCTCGTCTGGTGCTGCCGCTGCTCCTCGTCGCCGCTGTCGGCCTTGTCGCGACGCTGCTGCTGCGGCAATGGTGGGCTCCTTTGGTCTGGGCGCTTTTCGTGGTGGTTGCCACGAACGACCTCGTCCCGTTCGGGCACGGGGCGTGCAACCCGTACCCGCAATGCGGGCCGTTGCCGCTGCGCCCGGATGGAAGGCCTTCCGCAGCGTGGCCGTCGTTCACATTGCCGTGGTTTCTGGACAAAGCCAGCGGCAGCTTCTACCACGACCCGCACCGTCTCGCCGAAGTGCTGACCCTGCTCTCGGCGGGATTTTTCGGGGTGGGGGTCGGCGCGGCGTTGTTCTTGGCGGATCGTCTGCTGCGCCCGGCGCCTCTTGTGCGGCCCTGGGCGGCGCCGGCGGCGTTCGCGCTGCTGGTCCTCGCCATCTTGGTCGCCGCGGACCGCGTGCGCGGTGAGCGCGGGGCGCTCGCTTCGAACAGCAGAGACGACCGCCTCGTCGGTTTGGAGGACCTCACGGCGTACCACTGGCTCGCCGCGCAGCCCGGCGCGAAGGACACAGTGATCCTCAACCAGCTGGAGCAGGGCACTGGGTGGATGTACGCGGAAACAGGCCTGAAACCGATGTTCGCGCACTACCGAAGCCCGAATTTCAGCAACGACCAGGCGTGCGTCTATTGGTTCGCCGCCTCCGCGGGCCGGGATTGGCGCGTTGCGGACGCGTTGCGCCGCCTGCGCGTCCGGTACATCTTCGAGAGCCCGCCGAATTATTGGCCGGACCATGTCGATCCTTTCACGCACCTCATCGGGGCGCCCGGCGTCCTGCCGGTCTACCACGACGGCCCAGTGACCATCTACGAGCTCAAAGAGCTGGCCACAAGCCGAGAGCAGGAGGACCCGGTCGTGAGCGCCGACACCAATCACTTCTGCCGAGGCTGATCGCCGCGCGCTCCTCGCTCAGCCGGCTTTGCTAAGGTGCCGGGCATGCGCGCATTGGTGACTGGTGGAGCAGGGTTCATCGGGTCCACGCTGGTGGACCGTCTCTTGGCGGACGGGCATGAGGTCGCAGTCCTTGACGACCTCAGCTCCGGCCGGGCTGAAAACCTCGCCCAAGCGCAGAGAAACGACAGATTCCAGCGCCTCTGGACAGTGGATGTGAACTCGCCTCAGGTCGCGGACGTGCTCATGGACTCGAAGCCAGAGGTGGTCTTCCATCTCGCCGCGCAGATCGACGTCCGCAAGTCGGTGGCTGACCCCGCCAACGACGCGCAGGTCAATGTGCTCGGCACGGTGAACGTGGCGCTCGCGGCCGTCGCGGCGGGCGCGCGCAAGATCGTCTTCACCTCTTCCGGCGGCTCTGTCTACGGCGACCCGACGAGTTTCCCGGTGCACGAGCAAACCCCGGTTGCGCCGCTTTCCCCGTACGCCGCCAGCAAAGTGTGCGGCGAAATATATTTGAACATGTTCCGCAGGCTCCACGGCTTGGACTGCTCGCATCTCGCCCTCGCCAACGTGTACGGCCCCAGGCAGAACCCGCACGGCGAAGCCGGCGTCGTCGCGATCTTCGCCGGGGCGTTGTTGGCGGGGAAGCCGACGAAAGTCTTCGGCGCGGGCTCCAACACCAGGGACTACGTGTATGTGGACGACGTTGTCGATGCTTTTATCCGGGCGGCGGGCGCAGCAGGCGGGGGAGAGCGCTTCAATATCGGCACCGGTGTGGAAACCTCCGACCTGCAGCTGCACGCGCTGGTGGCGCAGGCAGCCGGCGTCGCGGACGCGCCGGAGTTCGCGCCCGCCCGGCTGGGGGATCTGGCCCGGTCCTGCCTCGACCCCGCGAAGGCCGCGCAGGTCCTCGGGTGGGAGCCCACCGTGGACGTCGCCGAGGGGGTCCGCCGCACGGTGGAGTATTTCCGGGGCTGAACAGCCAATCGTGGCAAGCGTGCTCGGGTGATGCGGTCCTGGCCCGGTCAGTGCGTCCGGAACACGGCGAAGCTGTGCGGGGGAAGCGTCGCGCTGGCCCCGTCGGTGGACGGCTTCTCCCAGGCCAGCACGACTGTTCCTGCGGCAGGAACGGCGACGTCGTTCTCGCTGAGGTTCACGGCCACGGTGAAACGCCCCCGTCGCAGCAAGAACCACCGCGCTTGCTCGTCGTATTCGGTCCGAACATCCGTCAGCCGCGGGTCGGCGAACTCCCGATGGGCCGCGCGCAGGGCGATCAAGTCCTCATAGCAGCGCAGCAGCCGCTGGTGCGGCTCCTCGGCGAGTTCGGACCAGTCCAGTTTGGAGCGTTGGAAAGTCGCTGGGTCCTGCGGGTCTGGCACCTCGGAAGCAGGCCAGCCGTGTTCGGCGAATTCGCGGCGGCGTCCTTCGCTGGTCGCTTGTGCGATCTCTGGTTCGGGGTGCGAGCTGAAAAACTGGAACGGCGTCGAAGCGCCCCATTCCTCGCCCATGAACAGCATCGGTGTGAAAGGGGAGAGCAGCACAAGCGCTGCCTTCGCCGCGAGCTGTCCAGGGGTGAGATACGCGGAGGGCCGGTCGCCGGTCGCGCGATTGCCGATCTGGTCGTGGTTGCAGGTGTAGACGACAAAGCGCCACGCCGGGGCGGCGCGCCGGTCGATGGCTTTGCCGTGCCGGCGTTTGCGGAACGACGAATAGGAGCCCGCGTGGAAGAACGCGCTCTCCAGCGTTGTGGCGAGGCACGCCAAGGAGCCGAAGTCGCTGTAGTAGCCCTGCCGTTCTCCGGACACGGCTGTGTGGATCGCGTGGTGCACGTCGTCGGCCCATTGCGCGGTGGCGCCGTCGCCGCCAGCCGCTTGCGGGGTGGTCGTCCTCGGGTCGTTGAGGTCGCTTTCCGCGATCAGGGACAGCGGTCTGGCGAGTTTGGCGGACAGCGCTTCGGTCTCGGCGGCGAGTTCGGCGAGGATCGGTATGGCTGTGCTGTCCGAGAGGGCGTGGACCGCGTCGAGCCGCAACGCGTCGACGTGGAACTCTTCGAACCAGCGCAGCGCGTTGTCGATCACGTACCGGCGTACCTCGTCCGAATCGGCTCCGTCCAAATTCACCCTCGGGCCCCAAATCGTGGCGTCCGGGTTCAGATACGGGCCGAAGCGGTTCAAGTAGTTCCCAGACGGCCCCAAGTGGTTGTAGACGACATCGAGGCAGACGGCGAGCCCTTTGTTGTGACAGGCGTCGACGAATTTCGCGAACTCCTCCGGCCCGCCGTAGGGCTCGTGCACGGCGAACCAGTCCACGCCGTCGTAGCCCCAGCCCCATGCGCCGTTGTACGCGTTCACCGGCATCACTTCGACGAATGTGGCGCCGAGGGCGACCAGGTGGTCCAGATGCGCCGCTGCCGCCGCGAACGTCCCTTCCGCGGTGAACGTCCCGATGTGCAGCTCGTAGAGCACGCCGCCGCAGAGCTGTCTGCCCGTCCACGACTGGTCGGTCCACAACTCGGGGTTCACGGCGAACCGCTGCGAGAGCCCGTGCACCCCGTCTGGTTGGCGTGGGGACCGGGGGTCGGGCAGCGGCGTGGGGTCGTCGTCGAGAAGGTAGCCGTATCGGGCGTCCGGCGGGCAGTCGGCCTCGGCCTCCCACCAACCCCCGCCAGCTTCGCGCATCGGGTGGTCGGTTTCGCCGATTCGGATGTGGACGTGTTGTGCGGCAGGGGCCCACACTCGGAACTGTTCGCTCACCCGACCATTGTGTCGTGTCGGACGCGTTTGAGGTCCATGAGGTCGTGCGCGGAAACGATCTCGACATCAGGATGTTTCGAAAGCTCCGCCAGCCGGGAAATATTGTGGTGCAAGAGTTTCCGGTCGGCCGCCTCGATGTTCTGGGCGGCCCGGATGATCGGAGGGCAGGATGGATTCGGAGCGAGCTGCGTCCGGGCGGTGTACGCGTCTCCGACGTGGAGAAGCCGCCGGGGGCTGGCTGGGCTTCCTCGGTCCACCACGACGCCGATGTGGCACCTGGCGTGCCCGGCGACCTATTTCGCCAGCGGCGGACGCAATGTCCCGCAATGGAGATGATGAACTTGCACAAGCCCAGTATGGACATCCGCGCCGCGCGCTCGGCCAAGGGCGGCGCCCTCGTTCGAACCGTCGCTCCAGCGTGCCTTGCGCGCAGAAAAGCAGGACGCGGACAATCCGGCAAAAGACGGCGGCGGTCGGGCGGAGCGAGAAAGAGCGCAAGGTCGGGGCTGCCGTGCTCCGCTCGCCTCGAAGCGTTCGACCACTGGGCTAGGATCGGCCGAGTGGTCAACGCGAACTGGGTGTGTCTTGCGGTGGCGATCCTCTGCGAGGTGGTCGCCACCGCGTCGCTCAAGCAGGTGGACGGGTTGCGGTACCCGTTGCCCCTCGTGCTTGTGGTCGTTGGCTACACCGCTGCGTTCTTTTTCTTGAGTTTGACGCTCAAACAGATTCCGGTCGGGGTGGCGTACGCGATCTGGTCCGCGGCGGGCACTGTGCTCATCACCATGGTCGCCTGGCTCTGGTACCGGCAGCACCTTTCCGCTCTGACTGTCGTCGGCCTTGGGGTCACCGTCGTCGGCGTGGTGCTCGTGAACCTCGGCAGCTCCGGGGCCCATTGATCCGCCCGCTTTCCGCTGAATCACGCAAACAGCTTTTCAGGGCATGTTTTTCCCCGAACATCACGGGAAGATCACCAACGGTTCGGCCTCGCTCATGTCACGGGCGCTTAACGGTTGCCAGACTCCATGTCGGCCTCATCGCGTCGGCGGCTTCCTCTGCTTCACTAGTGGCACAGGAGTGAGCTTCTGTTGCACAAGTTCATTCTTGTTACTGCTGTGACCAATTGATGGAAGGAGAGTGGCGCGAGTTTCGGCCCGCGTCCGCCAGCGTATGAAGACATCGAAAAAAGTCGGTGGCGCTGTCGCTGCCGCCCTGTTAGCGCTCAGCTCCCCTGGGGCTGCGTTCGCCACCCCGGGGACGCCGGCGCACCAGGGCACGTTGGCCGGGAAGACCGTGTTCCTCGATCCCGGCCACCAAGCCGCGAACAACCCCGCCCAGTTGAACCGTCAGGTCCCTGATGGCCGAGGCGGCATGAAAGCGTGCCAGACCAGCGGTATGACCACCGTGACCGGCGTGCCCGAGCACACCATCACCTGGCAAGTCGCCCAGCTGGTCAAACAACAGCTGGAGCAGGCAGGCGCCCGGGTGGTGCTCTCGCGCCAAGACGACACGGGTTGGGGCGGTTGCGTGAACGAGCGCGCCGAGGCGGAGAACAACTCCGGGGCGTCGATCGGCGTCAATATCCACGCCGACTCCACTTCAACGGGCTCCGACGCCACGAAGCATGGTTTCCACATCATCGTTCCGACGCTCCCGCTGCCGGACGCCGCCGCGAACAAGGCGCAGTCCTGGGAAGGCCGCAAGGCGGCGTACTTGATGCGCGACTCGATGGTCGCCGCAGGCTTCCCGGTGAGCAACTATCTCGGCAAGAACGGGGTCGATGTGCGCTCTGACATCGCCGGAGTCAACCTCGCGCGGGTTCCTGACTTCTTGATCGAGATGGGCAACGGCTCGAACCCTCAGGAGGCGGCGCAGCTGACCAGCTCGCAAGGCCAGCAGCGCTACGCCGCCGCCCTTGCGGACGGCATCAGCCGTTACCTCTCTGGAGCCGACCCGGCCCAGTCCGCCCGCAACCAGAGCGCGTCGCGCCCTGCGGGGTCGGAGGCTGGTGTGCGTGGTGGGTATGACGTGGACTTCCTTGGTGGGGTGAAGCGGGATCCTGCTCCGCCTGCGCCGGTGTATCCGGATCCGTCTGCTGGTGGTCAGACGCCTGCGGCTCCGGTCGCGCAGACCGCGGTGCCGTCGTATCCGGGGTATCCGGGTGCTGGCGGGGGTGTTGGGATGGACCCGAACGCGGGTTATGTGGATCCGAGTTTGCCGGGCGTGCCGTTGACGCCGCCTGCTGGCGCGAGTCCGGATTGGACTCCCGGCCTTCCTGGCGGGATGGGCGGTCTGGGCCAGGTTGCTCCTGGTGGCGGCGCGAATTTGATGTCGATCGCGACGTTGGTGCCGCAGATCAAGTCGTCGGTGGAGAAGGGCGACATCGCCGGGCTCGGGACGTTGATCGCGCAGCAGGCTGGTGGTTTGATCACTTCGGAGTCGCAGGACATCGGTCAGGGCGTTGGGAGCATCGGCTCGCAGATTCAGACGGTGTTGCCGATGATGAACTCGGTCATTCCTGGTTTGTCGAACGTGTTGCCGTCGGCGCAGGCCGCGGCGGTGGTCGAGTTGGAGAAGGAGCGCGCCGCGGGCCAGCTCCCCTACCAGAAAAACCAGGCCGGCGTGCGTGACGGGTACGACGTGGACTTCGTCGGCGGGGCAGAGCAGGAGCCCGCTCCGAACCCGCCGGTCGACCCGGCCAGCCCGGTCGCCCAAACCGCTCCGGCCGCACAGCAGCCCTCGGTCCCCGGACTCGCGCAAAGCGACCCGAACGCGGGTTATGTCGACCCGAGCCTGCCGGGCGTGCCGTTGACGCCGCCTGCTGGCGCGAGCCCGAACTGGCAGCCGCAGATCCCTGTCGGGAACTCCGCCCCAGCCCAGCCAGCTCAGTCCAGCAGCCCGGTTGCGAGCGCGGTGGCTGTCGCTTCGATGGTCCCCCAGATCCAGCAGTCGGTGCAGAAGGGCGACGTGTCCGCGCTCGCGAACTTGATCGCGCAGCAAGCGACCGGCCTGATGGCTTCGAATTCCAACGACATCGGGCAGAGCGTGTTCGCTGTCGGCTCGCAGATGCAGAACGCGTTGCCGATGATGAACGCGATCGTGCCGGGGCTGAACAACATGTTGCCGGAGGCTCAGGCCCAGGCTGCCAAGCAGCTTGAGCAGCAGGTGGCCGCCCAGGCGCAGACGGTCGCCAGCCAGGCTCCCGCGTTGGCGCAGCCGCCCGCTCCTGCGCAGACAGCTCCTCCTGTTCAGGAGGCTCCTGCGCAGGCCGCCCCTGCGGGGTCGGAGGCTGGTGTGCGTGGTGGGTATGACGTGGACTTCCTTGGTGGGGTGAAGCGGGATCCTGCTCCGCCTGCGCCGGTGTATCCGGATCCGTCTGCTGGTGGTCAGACGCCTGCGGCTCCGGTCGCGCAGACCGCGGTGCCGTCGTATCCGGGGTATCCGGGTGCTGGCGGGGGTGTTGGGATGGACCCGAACGCGGGTTATGTGGATCCGAGTTTGCCGGGCGTGCCGTTGACGCCGCCTGCTGGCGCGAGTCCGGATTGGACTCCCGGCCTTCCTGGCGGGATGGGCGGTCTGGGCCAGGTTGCTCCTGGTGGCGGCGCGAATTTGATGTCGATCGCGACGTTGGTGCCGCAGATCAAGTCGTCGGTGGAGAAGGGCGACATCGCCGGGCTCGGGACGTTGATCGCGCAGCAGGCTGGTGGTTTGATCACTTCGGAGTCGCAGGACATCGGTCAGGGCGTTGGGAGCATCGGCTCGCAGATTCAGACGGTGTTGCCGATGATGAACTCGGTCATTCCTGGTTTGTCGAACGTGTTGCCGTCGGCGCAGGCCGCGGCGGTGGTCGAGTTGGAGAAGGAGCGCGCCGCGGGCCAGCTCCCCTACCAGAAAAACCAGGTGAAGAAGCAGGACCCTTCCGACCCCCAGGTTCCGCCTGTTCCCCCGGCTCCTGAGGCTCCGGCCGCGCAGGCTCCTGTTGCCCCGGCTCCTGTGGCTCCGGTGCTGCCTGAGGCTCCTGCGCCGGTGATCCCCGCAGCGCCGGACGCGCCAGCGGCTCCTGCGCCAGCCGACCCGGCCCCAGCCGCGAACTAGGCGCTGAACGACCTCCGACAACACAGCAGAGAAAAGCTGGCCGAAACCCGAGGGTTTCGGCCAGCTTTTCTCTGCTGTGCCTGTTGGGCCTGACGAGGTGCGTCAGGCCTGGCGGGCCGGGCCTGACGAGCGCCACCAGGAGTCGAACGGCGTCACGGGCAGCGCGCGTTTGTGCCGGGTGGCGAGGAAGATCTCCTCGATTTTCGCGCACGTCTGCTCGTCGACCGGTTTGCCTTCGAGGTAATCGTCCAACTGGGCGTAGGTGAGGCCCAGCGCTTCCTCGTCCGCCAATCCCGGCCGTTCGTCCTCAAGATCTGCGGTCGGCACTTTTTTCGTGATCGACGCGGGAGCGCCGAGATGGTGCAGCAGCTGCGCCCCTTGGCGCTTGGTGAGGCCGGTGAGCGGAGTGACGTCGACGCCGCCGTCGCCGTATTTGGTGAAGAAACCGGTCACCGCCTCTGCCGCGTGGTCGGTGCCAACGACAAGGTGGCCGAGCTGTCCTGCCAACGCGTAGTGCAGCACCATCCGCTCTCGGGCTTTGATATTGCCTCGGACGAAGTCGCGCAGCTCGTGCTGCTCCAGAGCTTCGGCGGCGCTGGCCGCTGTCGCGTCCGCTCCGGGTTTGACGTTCGCGGCGACGATCCGGTCTGGCCGGATGAACTGCAGCGAGATCTGAGCGTCCGCCTCGTCGCTTTGGGCGCCGTACGGCAGCCGCACGGCCAAGAATTGGGCTTCTCGCCCGCCCGCGCGCAACGTTTCCGCGGCGAGTTGGGAGAGCTTGCCCGCCAGCGCGCTGTCCTGCCCGCCGCTGATCCCGAGCACGAACCCCTTCGCCCCGCTGGCGACGAGATAATCGGCGAGGAAAGCGACTCGCCGGTCGATTTCCTCTTGCGCGTCCACGGTCGGGGAAACAGCCAGCTCGGCGATGATCGTCTCACGCAGTGTCGTCATGGGACCACTGTAGCCGCCGGGCTCCGTGTCATCCTGTTGGCATGAAACAAGTGCTTGTGGTCTCGGCGACCGAGGCGGAAGCGGCCGCTGTCCCCGCTGATTTGCCCGTTTTGATTTGCGGGGTCGGCAAGGTCGCCTCGGCCACCGCGCTCACCAAAGCGCTGGCCCGTTGGCCCGGCGACGAAATGCCCCTTGTGGTGAACGTGGGCACGGCAGGCGCGCTGCGGCCCGGCCTCACCGGTCTGTGGTTCCCGTCTTCGGTGTGCAACCACGAGATGAACACGGCATTGATCGAGGCGATGGGCTTTTCGCTGCGGGCGCGCTACGAGGTGCCCGAGGGGGACGGCTCGGTTCTCGCGACCGGGGATGTGTTCGTGACCGATCCTGCGCTGCGCGACCGGCTTGCCGTCGGGGCGCATTTGGTGGACATGGAAGGCTTTGCCGTTGCGCATGTCTGCGCGGAATTCGCAGCTCCGCTGCGGATTGTCAAACATATCAGTGACGAGGCCGACGAGCGGGCTTTGAGCTGGCCTGAGCGGGTCGCCGAGTCGGCGGCCCAGCTCGGCGGCTGGCTGCGCGAGAATATCCGCGCCGATGTTCTTGGCTGACCTTGTCCCCGCGCGAGATTTCGCCAGGCGGGCCTGGCCGGCGTCCTCTCGCGGGCAGAGCGGCGTCGGGAGTCTTCGGTATGCTGCCAGGTGCACGTCGATGTGCAGGAAAGGGAACGCGTGATGAAGCTGTTGGTGCTCGTTGGAAGTGTTCGGGGCGGTTCGGTGAACCGCAAGCTCGCCCAGGTCGCGGCGGACAACGCCCCAGACGGGGCGGCGGTGGAGGTCTACTCCGGGCTGGAGCTGCTGCCGCACTTCAATCAGGATCTCGAGGACAACCCGCCGTTGCCGGACGAGGTCGTGCGGTTCAAGGACGCGGTGTCCCAGGCCGACGCTTTGCTGCTGGTGACCCCTGCGTACAACGGAGCCCCGTCCGCGGTCCTGAAGAACGCGATCGACTGGGCCTCGCGCCCGTATGGCGACGGGCCGATCACGAACAAGCCGGTCGCGGTCATCGGCGCGGCGTTCAACCCCGAAGGGGGCGCGCAGTCCATCCGTTTCGCGAGTTCGGCGAGCGCCGTCGCGGGCGGCAACGTCGTCGAACAGACAGCCTTCGTTGCTATCGGGGGGCTTGAGGACGGCGAGCCGTCCAAGGACCCGAAGGTCGTCGACGCTGTCAAGGCTGTTGTGGCGGCGCTGACGGCTGCCGCGGCCTAGTTGCTGTCGCGAGGCGCTGCTGGCTCGGCGGCCTGGCGAGATGTGGCCGCCCCGGTCTGATCGGCGGGTCTTCGGAACACCCCGCGGGGCCTTCGGGCCAGGTTGCAATTTTTTAGCCCGGCACGACACGCCGGGGAAGACGACACGCTGGCTCTCCGCAAGCTTACGACCAGGGAATTTCAAAATTGTTATTCACAACCCCTTGTGTCTGCTTGCCTTGTCGGCCACAAGGTGTAGTGTTGAAGCAGTCAAAAGAACCACCCTCGATTCCTCGCCAGGAGCGCGCCCAATGAGCCCCGTGAACACCGTCGGCACCCAGACGATCACCCTCTACACCAAGCCCGCTTGCGTGCAGTGCGACGCGACGCACCGCGCCTTCAACCGCGCGGGCATCGCCCACGAGGTGGTCGACATCTCGGCGGACGACGACGCCCGCGACTACGTGATGGCCCTCGGCTACTTGCAGGCGCCCGTGGTCGTCGCCGGCGGGGAGCACTGGTCGGGCTTCCGGCCGGATCGGATCGCCGCCTTGACCGCTGGCGCGGCAGTCGCCTGAGGGGCGGCGGGGATCCGCAAGGAGCCGTGATGCGTCTCGTCTACTTCTCCTCGGTTTCCGAGAACACGCACCGCTTCGTGCAAAAGCTCGGCGTGGACGCCGACAGGGTCCCGGTCGGCCCCGGCGGTCCCGCCCTGAAGGCGAGCGAGCCGTATCTGCTCCTCACGCCCACATACGGCGGCGGGCACCCCGTCCCGGGCAAGGGCGGGGGCTATGTCCCCAAACAAGTCATCAGGTTCCTGAACGATCCGGAGAACCGGGCGCTTTTGCGCGGCGTGATCGCTGCCGGGAACACCAACTTCGGGGCCGAGTACGGCTACGCGGGGAACGTGGTCTCCAACAAATGCCAGGTGCCGTTCCTCTACCGGTTCGAGCTCATGGGCACAGACGAGGACGTGCATGCGGTGCGCCAGATCTGTGCGGCGGAGTTCGCCATCCCGGTCTGAAGCCCAGTCTTGACACTCGCGACCGCCCACAAGCCTAAAAGAATGGAGCACAGGTGACTTCGACCCTGAACAACCCGGCTGGAGCCGCCGCTTCGGCGACCGAGGCCAAACCCGGCGCGCCCGCCCACAAGCAGCACGCCGAGCATTTGGACTACCACGCGCTCAACGCGATGCTGAACCTCTACGGGCCGAACGGCGAGATCCAGTTCGAGAAGGACCGCGAGGCGGCGAACCAGTACTTCCTGCAGCACGTCAACCAGAACACGGTCTTTTTCCACAATCTGGACGAGAAGCTCGACTACCTCGTCGAGAACGAGTACTACGAGCCCGAGGTGCTGGAGCGCTATTCCCGCCCGTTCGTCAAAGGGCTCTTCGACCAGGCGTACGCGAAAAAGTTCCGGTTCCCGACCTTCCTCGGCGCGTTCAAGTACTACACCTCCTACACGCTCAAGACCTTCGACGGCAAGCGCTACCTCGAGCGCTTCGAGGACCGCGTGGTCATGGTCGCGCTCGCGCTGGCGGACGGCGACGAGGAGCTGGCCTGCCAGCTTGTGGAAGAGATCATCGAGGGCCGCTTCCAACCGGCGACGCCCACATTCCTGAACTGCGGCAAGAAACAGCGCGGCGAACCCGTCTCCTGTTTCCTCCTGCGCATCGAGGACAACATGGAGTCCATCGGCCGCTCGATCAACTCCGCGCTCCAGCTCTCCAAGCGCGGCGGCGGGGTGGCCTTGCTCCTGACGAACATCCGTGAGGCCGGCGCGCCGATCAAACAGATCGAGAATCAGTCCTCCGGGGTGATCCCGGTGATGAAGCTCTTGGAGGACTCCTTCTCCTACGCGAACCAGCTCGGGGCGCGTCAAGGCGCTGGCGCGGTCTATCTGCACGCCCACCACCCCGACATCATGCGGTTCCTCGACACCAAGCGGGAAAACGCGGACGAGAAGATCCGGATCAAGACCCTCTCCCTCGGCGTGGTCATTCCGGACATCACGTTCGAGCTCGCCAAACGCAACGACGACATGTACCTTTTCTCCCCGTACGACGTGGAGCGTGTGTATGGCGTGCCGTTCGCCGAGGTCAGCGTGACGGAGAAGTACTTCGAGATGGTCGACGACGAGCGGATCCGCAAGAAGAAGATCAACGCTCGCGAGTTCTTCCAGACCATCGCCGAGCTGCAGTTCGAGTCCGGCTACCCGTACATCATGTACGAGGACACTGTGAACCGGGCGAACCCGATCGACGGCAGGATCACACACTCGAACCTCTGCTCCGAGATCCTCCAGGTGTCCACGGCCTCCACGTTCAACGCGGACCTCTCCTACAGCCACGTCGGCAAGGACATTTCCTGCAACCTCGGCTCGCTGAACATCGCGAAGACAATGGACTCCCCAGATTTCGGGAAGACGGTGGAGACGTCGATCCGCGCGCTCACCTCGGTCTCGGACCAGACCCGCATCGATTCGGTGCCCTCGATCGCCCATGGCAACGACGAATCGCACGCGATCGGCCTCGGCCAGATGAATCTGCACGGCTACCTCGCCCGCGAGCGGATCCACTACGGCTCCGAGGAAGGCGTGGATTTCACGAATATCTACTTCTACACGGTGCTCTACCACGCCTTGTGGGCCTCGAACAAGATCGCCGTCGAGCGCGGGCGCGCCTTCGCGGGCTTCGAGCGCTCGAAGTACGCTTCGGGAGAGTTCTTCGACAAGTACCTGAATCAGACGTGGGAGCCGAAGACCGAGCGGGTCCGCGAGCTCTTCAAGCGGGCCAAGGTGCAGATCCCGACGAAAGCGGACTGGGAGCGTCTGAAGGACTCCGTGGTGGCGCACGGGATTTACAACCAGAACCTGCAGGCGGTGCCGCCGACCGGTTCGATTTCGTACATCAACCACTCGACCTCCTCGATCCACCCGGTCGCGGCCAAGATCGAGATTCGCAAGGAAGGCAAGATCGGGCGGGTCTACTACCCGGCCCCGTACCTCGCGAACGACAACTTGGACTACTACCAGGACGCGTACGAGATCGGGTACGAGAAGATCATCGACACCTACGCCGCCGCGACCCAGCACGTCGACCAGGGCCTTTCGCTCACGTTGTTCTTCAAGGACACCGCGACGACCAGGGATATCAACAAAGCGCAGATCTACGCCTGGCGCAAGGGGATCAAGACGCTGTACTACATCCGATTGCGCCAACTGGCCCTTGAGGGCACCGAAGTGGAAGGCTGTGTGTCATGCACCCTCTAGAGACACAGAACCCGCTGCCCCAGGGCGAGGCGAAGCAGGTCAAACTCGCCCGCGCGGTCAACTGGAACCGCGTCGCCGACGAGAAGGACGCGGAGGTGTGGGACCGGCTGGTCGGGAACTTCTGGCTGCCCGAGAAAGTGCCGCTGTCCAACGACATCCAGTCCTGGCACACCCTCAACGAGGACGAGCAGCGCCTGACGATGCGGGTGTTCACCGGGCTGACGCTCTTGGACACCATCCAGGGCTCGGTCGGCGCGGTGAGCCTCATCCCGGACGCCCTCACCCCGCACGAGGAGGCGGTGTACACCAACATCGCGTTCATGGAGTCGGTGCACGCGAAGAGCTACAGCTCGATCTTCTCGACGCTCACGGGCACCCCGGAGATCGACGAGGCGTTCCGCTGGTCGGAGGAAAACCCGGCGCTGCAGAAAAAAGCGGCGATCGTGTTGGAGCGCTATCGGGGCGACGACCCCCTCAAACGCAAGGTCGCTTCGACACTTTTGGAGTCGTTCCTCTTCTACTCGGGCTTCTACCTGCCGATGTACTGGTCCTCCAGGGCGAAGCTCACCAACACCGCCGACCTCATCCGGCTCATCATCCGTGACGAGGCGGTGCATGGTTACTACATCGGTTACAAGTACCAGCGCGGCTTGCAGATGTCCACGCCCGAGCGGCGCGAGGAGCTCAAGGACTTCACCTTCTCGCTGCTCTTCGACCTCTATGAGAACGAAGTCGAGTACACCCAGGACCTCTACGACCCGGTGGGGCTCACCGAGGACGTGAAGAAGTTCCTGCGCTACAACGCGAACAAGGCGCTGATGAACCTCGGTTACGAGGGGCTTTTCCCCAAGGACGAGACAGCGGTCAACCCCGCGATCCTTTCGGCGCTGTCGCCGAACGCGGACGAGAACCACGACTTCTTCTCCGGCTCGGGGTCCTCGTACGTGATCGGCAAGGCCGTGGCCACAGAGGACGAGGACTGGGACTTCTAAGGTGGCTTGGCGCTCTTGGGCCGGTGGGGCCTCGGGCCATGGCCGGGACAGCTGAGCGCCGAGGCGTGGTGAGCGGCAAATTCCTCCTGGCCGCATTGGCCGGCGCCGCTGCGACGACGGGCGCCGCGTTGCTGTGGCCCGCCAAACGCGCCACGTCGCGGGAGGACTTCGAGCCGCCGGAGCTTCTTCCTGTCGAGTCATGGGCGACGAGTTCAGACGGGGCGCGGCTGCGTGTGCTGACATACGGGCCGTCTGCCGGGGCGCCCTTGGTGTTGGCGCACGGCTGGGCCTGCGCCGCCGAAGTGTGGTTGCCGCAGGTGCGCACGCTCGCGGGAGCGTTCCGGGTGACCGTGTTCGATCAGCGCGGCCACGGCCGCAGCGAAGCCGGTCAGGGCCGGTTCTCAACCGACGTGCTCGCAGACGATCTGGACGCGGTGCTCGCCCATGTGCTGAGGGCGGGGGAGCGGGCAGTGCTGGTCGGGCACAGCATGGGCGGGATGAGCATTCTTGCCTGGGCGGGCCGATACCCAGACCGGGTGCGTGCGCGTGCGGCCGCAGCGGTGCTGGTGGGCACGTCGGCGTACTGTCCGCCGCGTCGCTGCAACAACTTTGTCGCTGCGGTGTGCGGTCTTCCCGTCCCGTTGGGCGTGGCAGGATTGATACGCCGCTCCTGGGCCACCAGGGCAGTGGCCCGCAGTGCCGCGCTGTCTCCTGCCGCGCAAGACGCGGAGGTGGATTTCACCGCCCGGCTGGCGCTCGGCTGCCCGCCTCGCGCCAGAGGCGAATGGCAGCGGGCGCTGGTGCCGCTCGACATCCGGCCGGGGATCGGGCGTTTGGCTGTGCCGACGACCGTGGTGGTGGGCGAGGCGGATCGGCTGCTGCCGCTCGGCCATAGCCGGAAGATCGCCGAGTCCTTGGCGCAGAGCGGCTGTTTGGAGCGGTTCGTGGTGTTGCCCGGATGTGGCCACATGGTCGGCTTGGAGGCTTCCGGCTCGCTGAACGCGATCATTCGGGGCGCCGCCGAGGCCGCGCTGCGGCGCTGTCCCCCCTCGCAAGAGTAGTGCTTCGTCTCACACTGCTGGGTGCTACGGTGCTCCTCATGGGCAAACGTGTTCTTGTGACTGGCGCGGCTTCTGGTTTGGGTTTGCAGATCGCTGTGCGCTACGCGCGCGCTGGGGCCAAAGTGCTGCTCACAGATGTGGACGAAGCTGCTGGTGAAAAGGCTCGCGCACAGGCCGCAAAGCACGGCGAGGCCGTGTTCCGCCAGCTCGACGTCGCCGACCCGGACGCGTGGTCGGCGGCTGTCGCCTGGTGTGAGCGCGAATGGGGCGGCCTGGACATCCTGGTGAACAACGCCGGTGTGGCTTCGGCTGGCGAGTTCGAGCAGATCACGCCCGAGGACTGGGACTGGATCATCACGATCAACCTCAAGGGCGTCGTCTTCGGCGCCCGTGTCGCGACGGAGCTTTTCAAACGTCAGCGATCTGGCCACATCGTCAATGTCGCCTCGCTCGCCGGTCTGATGCACTTGCCGGGGATGGCTTCGTACAACGTGACGAAGGCAGGGGTGGTCTCCCTGTCGGAGACGCTGCGCCACGAGCTCAAGCCCTATGGGGTCAAGACGACCGTGGTGTGCCCGGCGTTCTTCGCCACGAATCTCACGGACCGGATGCGCAGCACTGACCCCTTTTTCACCGAGGTGACCGGGAAGTTCATGCGAGGCTCGAAGATCACGGCCGAGCAGGTCGCCGACTCGGTGTTCCAAGCTGTGCGCCGAGGCACGTTCTTGCTGGTCGTCCCTTCCGAAGCCAGGCGGACGTACCTGTTCAAGAAGCATATGCCCAGAGTCGTCGATGTTTTCATCGCGCGCGGTTGGGGACGCGCGCGCCGCAGTCTTGCCAAGAGCAGAGGCTCCGTTGCGGGCTAGACTGCGTGCATGCCGATCCTCCGAGCGCTTGGCGGCGCAGCGGTTCTCGCGCTGCTCGCAGCAGGCTGCGGGGAACAGCCCAACAGTCCGGGGCCTGCTGCCTCCTCGCAGCTGATCCGATTGGCAGGGTTGCCCGATTGCGGGAAAGCGATCGCGGACGACCCGAAGCTGGACTGCGCGATCAAGTCCTCGGACAGCGCGAAGCTCATGCTTGAGGCGATCGGGCCCCGGCCGTACACCATCAAAGTTTTCGACGCGAGCGGCGCGCAGCGCCAGGTGTTCGTGCAACAGGACCCAGATCCCGACCGTGCTGGCCTTCCCGAGTTCAAAGACCTCGACGGCGACGGCAGGGACGAGGTGCTCATCCCGACCAGCGGGGGCGGCGGCGGGGGCAGGGTGTACGAGGTGTGGCACGCGAGCGGGGGAGCGCAGACGTACGCCGACGCGGGGCAGATTTTTGGCCTCGGGTTGTTCAACCGGACCACGGACGGCGCTTTCTTCGCGCAGTACGGCGCCTCCGGCACGGGGGCGATGGTCTTCGATTTCTACCGCTTCGTTGGCGTGGAACTCGTCGAGGTGCTCCGCTTGGACGTGCGCAGAAAGATCGACGACGTCTCCGGCGAAGTCGTCGGCGTGACGTGCGTCCTGAGCGGCGACGGCTATCCGGAGGGCGCTCGTGGCCGCCGTGACGGAGCG